>NZ_JBQGWG010000002.1:0-362226 GCF_052073805.1 Ornithinimicrobium panacihumi
GAAGTGTGGTCCGGCGGTGTCCTACTCTCCCACACCGTCTCCAGTGCAGTACCATCGGCGCTGTCAGGCTTAGCTTCCGGGTTCGGAATGTGACCGGGCGTTTCCCTGACGCTATGGCCGCCGTAACATTATCGAGTTGTTCGAACATCTAGCCCGGGGGCGTGTTCGTATCCCGAGAGACCGTACAGTGGACGCGTAACATCTTTGTTGTTTTATGTTGTCGGCTTATTAGTACCGGTCAGCTCCACACATTACTGTGCTTCCACATCCGGCCTATCAACCCAGTAGTCTAGCTGGGAGCCTCTCCACCCCGAAGGGTGATGGAAACCTCATCTTGGAGTGTGCTTCCCGCTTAGATGCTTTCAGCGGTTATCACGTCCGAACGTAGCTAATCAGCGGTGCCCTTGGCAGGACAACTGACACACCAGTGGTTCGTCCATCCCGGTCCTCTCGTACTAGGGACAGCTCTCCTCAAGTTTCCTACGCGCGCAGCGGATAGGGACCGAACTGTCTCACGACGTTCTAAACCCAGCTCGCGTACCGCTTTAATGGGCGAACAGCCCAACCCTTGGGACCGACTCCAGCCCCAGGATGCGACGAGCCGACATCGAGGTGCCAAACCATGCCGTCGATATGAGCTCTTGGGCAGGATCAGCCTGTTATCCCCGGGGTACCTTTTATCCGTTGAGCGACGGCGCTTCCACAAGCCACCGTCGGGTCACTAGTCCCGACTTTCGTCTCTGCTCGACATGTCTGTCTCACAGTCAAGCTCCCTTGTGCACTTACACTCGACACCTGATTGCCAACCAGGCTGAGGGAACCTTTGGGCGCCTCCGTTACCTTTTAGGAGGCAACCGCCCCAGTTAAACTACCCACCAGGCACTGTCCCTGATCCGGATCACGGACCGAGGTTAGATATCCAGAACGACCAGAGTGGTATTTCAACGTTGACTCCACAACCACTGGCGTGGCTGCTTCACAGTCTCCCACCTATCCTACACAAGCCGTACCGAACACCAATACCAAGCTATAGTAAAGGTCCCGGGGTCTTTCCGTCCTGCTGCGCGTAACGAGCATCTTTACTCGTAGTGCAATTTCGCCGAGTTCGTGGTTGAGACAGTGGAGAAGTCGTTACGCCATTCGTGCAGGTCGGAACTTACCCGACAAGGAATTTCGCTACCTTAGGATGGTTATAGTTACCACCGCCGTTTACTGGCGCTTAAGTTCTGAGCTTCGCGCTTGCGCGCTAACCCGTCCCCTTAACGTTCCAGCACCGGGCAGGCGTCAGTCCGTATACATCGTCTTTCGACTTCGCACGGACCTGTGTTTTTAGTAAACAGTCGCTTCTCCCTGGTCTCTGCGGCCCTTGACGCTAACCCGCTAGGGGTTTCACGCCGCGGGCCCCCCTTCTCCCGAAGTTACGGGGGCATTTTGCCGAGTTCCTTAACCACGATTCACTCGATCGCCTTGGTATTCTCTACCTAACCACCTGAGTCGGTTTGGGGTACGGGCGGCTAGAACCTCGCTAGAAACTTTTCTTGGCAGTATAGGATCGCCCTGCTTCCCGCATACGCGGTCACTATCAAGCCTGAGGCACTGATGGGGCGGATTTACCTCTCCCCGGCCCTGCGCTCTTGGACGTGGACAACCATCGCCACGCGGAGGCTACCTTTCTGCGTCCTTCCATCGCTTACCTACTACACGCTCGGGTCACGCGCTAGACCGCCACGACCTCCACCCGAAGGTGAAGGGGATGCGACGGCTTCGGGCGTTTAGCATCACATGATTCGGTATTGGGCGGTTCTTCGCCGGTTCCGGAATATCAACCGGATGTCCATCGACTACGCCTGTCGGCCTCGCCTTAGGTCCCGACTTACCCAGGGCAGATTAGCTTGACCCTGGAACCCTTGGTTATTCGGCGGAAGAGTTTCTCACTCTTCATTCGCTACTCATGCCTGCATTCTCACTCGTGTCGGCTCCACACCTCGATCACTCGGGCGCTTCTCTGCCGACACGACGCTCCCCTACCCAGCAACACGCCTGGACCCACACAAGTGTGGGCCGAGCAAAGTGTCACTGCCACAGCTTCGGTGGTGTGCTTGAGCCCCGCTACATTGTCGGCGCGGAATCACTTGACCAGTGAGCTATTACGCACTCTTTAAAGGGTGGCTGCTTCTAAGCCAACCTCCTGGTTGTCACAGCAACTCCACATCCTTTCCCACTTAGCACACGCTTAGGGACCTTAGCTGATGATCTGGGCTGTTTCCCTCTCGACTACGAAGCTTATCCCCCGCAGTCTCACTGCCATGCTCTCACTTACCGGCATTCGGAGTTTGGCTGACGTCAGTAACCCGGTGGGGCCCATCAGCCATCCAGTAGCTCTACCTCCGGCAAGAAACACATGACGCTGCACCTAAATGCATTTCGGGGAGAACCAGCTATCACGGAGTTTGATTGGCCTTTCACCCCTACCCACAGCTCATCCCCTCAGTTTTCAACCTAAGTGGGTTCGGGCCTCCACGCGGTCTTACCCGCGCTTCACCCTGGCCATGGGTAGATCACTCCGCTTCGGGTCTAGACCCAGCGACTATGATCGCCCTGTTCGGACTCGCTTTCGCTACGGCTACCCCACACGGGTTAACCTCGCCACTGAGCACTAACTCGCAGGCTCATTCTTCAAAAGGCACGCCGTCACCAGACCGCAGTCCAGCTCCGACGGATTGTAGGCACACGGTTTCAGGAACTATTTCACTCCCCTCCCGGGGTACTTTTCACCTTTCCCTCACGGTACTTGTCCGCTATCGGTCACCAGGGAATATTTAGGCTTAGCAGGTGGTCCTGCCAGATTCGTACGGGATTTCTCGGGCCCCGTACTACTTGGGTGGTGCGATACGGAGTCGACAATATTTAAGCTACCGGGGTATCACCGTCTACGCCAGGCCTTTCCAGACCCTTCGCCTATACCATCGATTTCTTACTCCGCGCACGCGTGTCAGCACGTGCACACACACTCCCACAACCCCTCGCCTGCAACCCCTGACAGGTCATCACACAGACAAGGTTTAGCCTCTTCCACTTTCGCTCGCCACTACTCACGGAATCACATGTTGTTTTCTCTTCCTGTGGGTACTGAGATGTTTCACTTCCCCACGTTCCCTCCACACACCCTATATATTCAGGTGCGGGTGACTGGCGATGAAGCCAGCCGGGTTTCCCCATTCGGAAATCCTCGGATCAATGTCTGGTTATCGACTCCCCGAGGCTTATCGCAGATTCCTACGTCCTTCTTCGGTTCCTGGTGCCAAGGCATCCACCGTGCGCCCTTAAAAACATAAAAGCCACAAAGATGCTCGCGTCCACTGTACAGTTCTCAACATACGACCAGGCCAACCCCCACCGGCCCCAGCAACCAAGCTGGAACAAGCAAAGGCCCCGGACAACCAGAGACACCCAACCCCTCCACGACCCCGCCCAGGCCAGCACAACAGCCGGCACCACGAAGCCACGACAAAGGGGCCCGATCCCTCAGGACCCAACAACGTGTCAGCACCACCACCCACCAGCGACAGCCCCAGCTTTCCCCACCCCCAAAGAGGCCGTACTCACCAACCGGGCCACCACCAACAGCGGCAGCGACAGAATCTTGATGTTCCACCCAGAGCAACCCACCGTGGGACACTCGCCCACGCAGCAGGCCACAAAACCCACCCGACAAAACAGCCGGGGGGCGTGATGCTCCTTAGAAAGGAGGTGATCCAGCCGCACCTTCCGGTACGGCTACCTTGTTACGACTTAGTCCCAATCACCAGTCCCACCTTCGACAGCTCCCTCCACAAGGGTTGGGCCACCGGCTTCGGGTGTTACCGACTTTCGTGACTTGACGGGCGGTGTGTACAAGGCCCGGGAACGTATTCACCGCAGCGTTGCTGATCTGCGATTACTAGCGACTCCGACTTCATGGGGTCGAGTTGCAGACCCCAATCCGAACTGAGACCAGCTTTAAGGGATTCGCTCCACCTCACGGTTTCGCAGCCCTCTGTACCGGCCATTGTAGCATGCGTGAAGCCCAAGACGTAAGGGGCATGATGATTTGACGTCATCCCCACCTTCCTCCGAGTTGACCCCGGCAGTCTCCTATGAGTCCCCACCATCACGTGCTGGCAACATAGAACGAGGGTTGCGCTCGTTGCGGGACTTAACCCAACATCTCACGACACGAGCTGACGACAACCATGCACCACCTGTATACCGACCTTGCGGGGCACCCATCTCTGGATGTTTCCGGTATATGTCAAGCCTTGGTAAGGTTCTTCGCGTTGCATCGAATTAATCCGCATGCTCCGCCGCTTGTGCGGGCCCCCGTCAATTCCTTTGAGTTTTAGCCTTGCGGCCGTACTCCCCAGGCGGGGCGCTTAATGCGTTAGCTGCGGCACGGACCCCGTGGAATGGGACCCACACCTAGCGCCCAACGTTTACGGCGTGGACTACCAGGGTATCTAATCCTGTTCGCTCCCCACGCTTTCGCTTCTCAGCGTCAGTAGTGGCCCAGAGACCTGCCTTCGCCATCGGTGTTCCTCCTGATATCTGCGCATTCCACCGCTACACCAGGAATTCCAGTCTCCCCTACCACACTCTAGCCTGCCCGTACCCACTGCAAGCCCGGAGTTAAGCCCCGGGATTTCACAGCAGACGCGACAAACCGCCTACAAGCTCTTTACGCCCAATAATTCCGGACAACGCTCGCACCCTACGTATTACCGCGGCTGCTGGCACGTAGTTAGCCGGTGCTTCTTCTGCTCCTACCGTCACAAAAGCTTCGTCAGAGCTGAAAGAGGTTTACAACCCGAAGGCCGTCATCCCTCACGCGGCGTCGCTGCATCAGGCTTTCGCCCATTGTGCAATATTCCCCACTGCTGCCTCCCGTAGGAGTCTGGGCCGTGTCTCAGTCCCAGTGTGGCCGGTCACCCTCTCAGGCCGGCTACCCGTCGTCGCCTTGGTAGGCCATTACCCCACCAACAAGCTGATAGGCCGCGAGTCCATCCCATCCCGATAAATCTTTCCACCCCATACCCATGCAGGTTGGAGTCATATCCAGTATTAGCACCGGTTTCCCGGAGTTATCCCAGAGGAAAGGGCAGGTTACTCACGTGTTACTCACCCGTTCGCCACTAATCCACCCAGCAAGCTGGGCTTCATCGTTCGACTTGCATGTGTTAAGCACGCCGCCAGCGTTCGTCCTGAGCCAGGATCAAACTCTCCGATAAAAACCCTTAGATCCCTAAAAGAGAGCCAAGAACCTGACAAAAACCACCAGCACCCACCGCGGGGGGCGACAAGCACCAGTGGCCAAACAAAACAATACTTGGCATCAAAAAACTGACACGCTGTTGAGTTCTCAAGGATCGGACACACACCGACGTTTCCCTCACTGTCGTGAGCGTCCCGTGCGGGGCAACCTCTCTAGCCTACGTCACCCTCCCTGCAGATGCAAATCCGTGTCGGGATCGTCATCGAGGGGGCGGAGCCTTCTGCAGGCTGTTCGCCGCCGCGCTTCCGCGTCGGCAGCGAGGTGAAACATTACACGGGCCCAGGACCGCATGCAAATCCGTGCACCGCCGGCCGCCTTCTCGGACCGGGTTGGTCGACAAACCTGCAGGTCACAGCGCTGACGCGGGCGGGCGATCAGAGATGCTCGCGCACCGCTCGTGCCTCCACGGTCCGGGCGCGCAGAGCCTCCTCCCCGTCGGGGTAGACGATCTCCTCCAGGCACAGTCCGTGCGCCGGCATCACCTGCACGCCCGGGTCACGACGACCGGCTTGCAGGACTTCCAGGGGCCAACCGGGGTCGCGGCGTCGCAGGCCGACCGGCACGATGCCTCCTACGAGGGCGCGCACCATGCTGTGGCAGAAGGCGTCGGCCACCACCGTGCCGAGGACGACGCCGCACCGGTCCCGCTTCCAGCCGTACTCGAGCAAGGTGCGGACGGTGGTGGCCCCTTCCCGGGGCTTGCAGAACGCGGCGAAGTCGCGCAGGCCGGTCAGTCGTGCGGCCGCCTCGTCCATCAGGGTGACGTCCAGCTCGCCCCGGACCAGGACGGTGTCGTGGCGGCGGAGCGGGTCGAGCTGTTCCGGCCGGTCGAGCAGCCGGTAGGTGTAGCGGCGGCGGAGCGCTGAGAAGCGCGCATCGAAGCTCTCCGGCACAGCGGTCGCGGCCCGCACCACGATGTCCGGGGGAAGGACGCCACGGAGCCTGGCGACCAGAGCCTCGCCGGGCTCACGGTCCGACCGACCCGGCAGACGCCCCCACGCCTCGTCGTCGATGTCGACGTGGGCGACCGATCCTCGGGCGTGCACGCCGGCATCGGTGCGACCTCCGACGGTCAGCTCCGGCTCCCCGGTCCGCAGGATCGTGGCCAGCCCCTGTCGCAGCTCCCCCTCCACCGTCCGCAGGCCTGGTTGTCTGGCCCAGCCCGAGAAGGCGGTGCCGTCGTAGGCCAGATCGATCCTGATGCGCACCGCACCATCCTGCCGTGCTGGCGCCGGGATGCGGAAGGCCGCCCCCTCCCTGTCGGGAAGGGGCGGCCTCACGTGAACCATCGGCCGGGGCCGATCAGGTCACTTGTCGTCCTCGGCCATGCCCAGCTCGGCACCGGCGTCCAGGGCCTGGGCGGCGGCGCCGCCGGCAGGCTCGAAGCCGGCGGCCTCGGCAGCCTCGGGGGAGCTGAACCAGACCTCGGCGTCGGTGGCGTCGTACCACTGCGAGCCGGGGACGTGGTACTTCATCGAGTCGGCGTTGCCCTTGATGTCGAAGCCCTCGGGCGCGGAGCCGTCCTCGGTGGCCGGACGGCTCTCGGGACCGAAGTCGCGAGCGTCGTCGGAGCCGGCCGAGACCATCGCGGCCTCGGTGGTGTCCTCGGCCTGGGGCAGGTCGGCGACCTGGGCGATCTCGCCCTCGGCGGCCGGGGTGGCGCCCTGCTCGGCCGCTGCCTCGGAAGCCTCGACCTCGGCCTGGGCCTGGTCGACCTCGGCGGCGTCGGAGGTGGGCTCCTGGGCCTCGAGCTCGGCGTCAGTCAGCGCGGCGTCCTCGGCGGCAGCCGCCTCGGCCGTGGTGGCCTTGGCCTTGGCGTCGTCCTTGGCCGCACGCTTGGCAGCGCCCTCGGCCTGGGTGACGACGGCCTTCTTGGCGACGGCCTCACGGACCAGCTCGATGACCGCCATGGGGGCGTTGTCGCCCTTGCGCGGCGCGATCTTGGTGATGCGGGTGTAGCCACCCTCGCGCTCGGCCATGTCGGGCGCGATCTCGGTGAAGAGGCGGTGCACCACGCCCTTGTCCCGGACGATGGCCAGGACCTTGCGGCGGTTGTGCAGGTCGCCACGCTTGGCGAAGGTCACCATGCGCTCGGCCAGTGGGCGCAGGCGCTTGGCCTTGGCCTCGGTGGTGGTGATGCGGTCGTGCTCGAACAGCGCGGTGGCCAGGTTCGACAGGATCAGGCGCTCGTGCGCCGGACCACCGCCGAGGCGCGGGCCCTTCTTGGGTGCAGGCATTGCGATTTACTCCTCGCGATCAGGCGTGAAAGGGGATCAGTACTGCTCGTCCTCGGCGAAGGCGGCGTCGCCCTCGTCGTCGTAGGACTCGTCGTAGGTGGCGGTGCCGTCGAACCCGGGAGGGCTGTCCTTGAGGGCCAGGCCCATCTCGACCAGCTTCTCCTTGACCTCGTCGATGGACTTGGCACCGAAGTTGCGGATGTCGAGCAGGTCCGCCTCGCTGCGGCCGACGAGCTCGCCCACGGTGTGGATCCCCTCGCGCTTGAGGCAGTTGTAGGAACGGACGGTCAGGTCCAGCTCCTCGATCGGCAGGGCCAGGTCGGAGGCCAGCGCGGCGTCGCCGGCCGCGGGGCCGATCTCGATGCCCTCGGCCTCGACATTGAGCTCACGGGCCAGGCCGAAGAGCTCGACCAGGGTGCGGCCGGCGGAGGCGATGGCGTCGCGGGGCGACATGGAGCGCTTGGTCTCGACGTCGACCACGAGGCGGTCGAAGTCGGTGCGCTGCTCGACACGGGTGGCCTCGACCTTGTAGGTCACGTTGAGCACCGGCGAGTAGATGGAGTCGACCGGGATGCGGCCGATCTCCTGGTCGCCGGCCTTGTTCTGCTGGGCCGAGACGTAGCCGCGACCGCGCTCGACGGTCATCTCCATCTCGATCTTGCCCGAGTCGTTGAGGGTCGCCAGGACCAGGTCGGGGTTGTGGATCTCCACACCGGCCGGCGGGGCGATGTCGGCGGCGGTGACGGCTCCGGCGCCCTGCTTGCGCAGGTACATGACCACGGGCTCGTCGTGCTCGCTGGAGACGACGAGCTCCTTGAGGTTCAGGATGATCTCGGTGACGTCCTCCTTGACACCGGAGATCGTGGAGAACTCGTGCAGCACGCCGTCGATGCGGATGCTGGTCAGCGAGGCGCCGGGGATGCTGGACAGCAGGGTCCGGCGCAGGGAGTTGCCGAGGGTGTAGCCGAAACCGGGCTCCAGCGGCTCGATGATGAACCGGGAGCGGTGGTCGGAGACGACCTCCTCCGACAGGATGGGGCGCTGTGCGATGAGCACTGTTCATTCCTTTCCACGGGCGACCGCTATATGACGCCTCGTGCTTGGCACCGACCGACTCTGTCCTCGGACGGTGAGACGGTGCAGGTATGCCGCGTGAACGGCATACCTGCACCGTTGCTGGGGTCTGGGGTGAGCCCCAGCGGGGGGTCGGGGGCAGGCCCCCGACCGATCAGTTCTTGGAGTAGAGCTCGACGATGAGCTGCTCGGTGAGGATCGTGTCGATCTGCTCACGCGTGGGCAGCTGGTGGATGAGGATCTTCAGCGAACCGGGGACGACCTTCATCCAGGCCGGGACCGGGCGGTCGCCGTAGGTCTCGCGAGCGAGCTGGAAGGGGAAGGTCTCCACCGACTGCGGGCGGACCTCGATGATGTCGTACTGCGAGACGCGGTAGGACGGCACGTCGACGCGCTGGCCGTTGACCAGGAAGTGACCGTGGGTCACCAGCTGGCGGGCGGCGCGACGGGTGCGGGCCAGGCCGGCACGGTAGATGACGTTGTCGAGACGCGACTCCAGGATGATGAGCAGGTTCGCGCCGGTCTTGCCGGGGCGCCGGGCCGCCTCGGCGTAGTAGCGGCGGAACTGCTTCTCCATGACGCCATAGGTGAAGCGGGCCTTCTGCTTCTCCTGGAGCTGGGTGAGGTACTCCTTCTCCTGGCTGCGACGACGACCGTGCTGCCCCGGGGGGAAGGGACGCAGGTCGAAGTTCTTGTCGCCGCCGACGAGGTCGACCTTGAGCCGGCGGGACTTCTTGGTGATGGGTCCGGTGTAACGGGCCATGATGTGTTACCTAGTTCCTTCCGGTGCTCAGTTGCGACGCTTCTTGGGCGGGCGGACGCCGTTGTGCGCCTGGGGCGTCACGTCGGAGATCGCACCGACCTCGAGGCCGGCGGCGGTCAGCGAGCGGATCGCGGTCTCACGACCGGAGCCCGGGCCCTTGACGAAGACGTCGACCTTCTTCATGCCGTGGTCCATGGCACGACGGGCAGCGGCCTCGGCGGCCATCTGCGCGGCGTAGGGCGTCGACTTGCGCGAGCCCTTGAAGCCGACCTGGCCCGAGGAGGACCAGGCGACGACGGCACCGGTCGGGTCGGTGATGCTGATGATGGTGTTGCTGAACGTGCTCTTGATGTGAGCCTGCCCGAAGGCGACGTTCTTCTTCTCCTTGCGGCGCACCTTGCGCGCGCCGGCAGCCTGACGGCTCTTGGGGGGCATGTGGTTTCTCCTAGCGGAAGAGCAAGTGTGAGTCCCGTCCCCGCGGACTGCGCGGGGTCTGGGGCAGGGCCCCAGCGGGGGGACACGGGGGCAGGGCCCCCGTGCGGTTACTTGCCGGCCTTCTTCTTGCCGGCGACGGTGCGCTTGGGGCCCTTGCGGGTGCGCGCGTTGGTCTTGGTGCGCTGACCGTGCACCGGCAGGCCGCGGCGGTGCCGCAGACCCTGGTAGCTGCCGATCTCCTGCTTGCGGCGGATGTCGGCGGCCACCTCACGGCGCAGGTCACCCTCGAGGCGGTAGCTGCCCTCGAGGTGGTCACGCATGGCGACCAGCTGCTCCTCCGTCAGGTCCTTGACGCGGGTGGACGGGTCGACACCCGTGGCCTCCAGCGTCTGGACGGCGCGGGTGCGACCCACGCCGAAGATGTAGGTGAGAGCGACCTCGACGCGCTTGTCGCGCGGGAGGTCGACACCGATGAGTCGTGCCATGTGGCAGTGCTCCTGTATGTCGAGCGAGAGTGTGGTTGCAGCACCGGTCCGCATCCTCTGTGGTGGGCATCTGCCCGCGGTCCCCGGCTCTCGCTGCCGGGGGTGACGTCCCGCGTCGACGGGGGTCGGGTGCTGCGTGTCAATCGTAGATATTCAGTTGTGGCTGTCGCGGAAGCCTGTGCGACGTTCGTGCTGTGGAGCTCTGCTCAGCCCTGGCGCTGCTTGTGGCGCAGGTTGTCGCAGATCACCATGACCCGGCCGTGACGGCGGATCACCTTGCACTTGTCGCAGATCTTCTTCACGCTCGGCTGAACCTTCATGGCCTGCCTGCTTTCGGGTGATCTGTGAATGGGTGTGCGGTGTCGGCGGGCTCCGTGGAGCCCGTTGCCTCAGCGGTAGCGGAAGACGATACGTCCGCGGGTGAGGTCGTACGGGCTGAGCTCCACGACGACCCGGTCCTCGGGGAGGATCCGGATGTAGTGCTGCCGCATCTTGCCGGAGATGTGAGCCAGCACAACGTGACCGTTGGTCAGCTCGACCCGGAAGTTCGCGTTCGGGAGGGCCTCGACAACCGTGCCCTCGATCTCAATGACGCCGTCCTTCTTCGCCATGTCCTCCACTTTTCGCTGATGAGTACTGCATCGGCCCACGCAGGGCCGACGCACCATCCTACGGGATTGGCAAGAGGGAAAGCCAATCGCGGGCGGGAGGAGGGCGTCAGTCCGAGAGCGCGGCGACGGCGACACCGCGCGCGGAGAGCTGCTCCGCTCCCCCGTCGTGCGCGGTGAGCACCCAGAGGCCGGCGTCGGTGACGGCCACGGTGTGCTCCCAGTGCGCGGCCCGGCTGCCGTCGGTGGTCACCACCGTCCAGTCGTCGTCCAGGGTCCGCGTCTCGATCGTGCCCAGGGTCACCATCGGCTCGATCGCCAGGGTCGCGCCGGAGGGCAGCATCGGCCCGGTCGCGATGACCGCGTAGTTGGGCACCTGGGGGTCCATGTGCATCTGCCGACCGATGCCGTGGCCCACGTAGTCCTCGAGGATCCCATAGGCCTGGACCGTGCCCTCGGCGATCCGCCGCTCCAGGGCAGTGTCGATCGAGCCCTCGACCGCGTCGCCCACGTCGTAGAGACGGTGGCCGACCTTCAGCGCCGCGATCCCGTCCCACAGGGAGGTCTCGGTGTCGTCCATCAGGGCCAGGTCGTCGGCACGAGCCTGCTCCCGACCGCCGACCACGAAGGTCACGGCGGCGTCGCCGTGCCAGCCGTCCACGATGGCGCCGCAGTCCACCGAGACCAGGTCGCCGTCGCGCAGCACCCGCTCCCCCGGCACGCCGTGGACGACCTCGTCGTTGACCGAGATGCACAGGCTCCCGGCAAAGCCGTGGTAGCCCAGGAAGCTCGGGATCGCGCCGGCGTCCCTGATCGCCCGCTCCGCCAGGGCGTCGAGCTCACCGGTGGTGATCCCGTCGACGGCGCTGGTCCGGGCCAGCTGCAGGGTGTCGGCGACCACCAGCCCGGCGCGCCGCATGGCGCGCAGCTCGTCGTCGGTCTTGGCCTCGATGGCGCGCTTGCGCTTGAAGAAGGACATGCTGCTCTTCGGGTATGGGGCGCGCGCTCAGTCGGTCTGCGGACCGGAGCCGGTCACCTTGGCCAGGACCTTGTCGATCCGGGCGGTGACCTCGTCGACCGTGCCCATGCCGTCGACGCGGTGCAGCAGCCCACGCTCCTTGTAGACCGCGGCCAGCGGCGCGGTCTCCTCGGCGTAGAGGCGCATCCGGGCCCGGATGACCTCCTCGGTGTCGTCGGCGCGACCCTGCTCGACCGCGCGCGCGAGCAGCCGGCCCACGACCTCGTCGGTGTCGACGGTCAGCTCGACGACGGCGTCCAGCGCGTGGCCCGCCTCGGCGAGCATCGCGTCGAGGGCCTCGACCTGCCCGGTCGTGCGAGGATAACCGTCGAGCAGGAAGCCGCGGGCCGCGTCGTCCTCGGCCAGCCGGTTCTTGACGATCTCGTTGGTGATCTCGTCAGGCACGTAGCCGCCGGAGGCGGTGATCTCCTTGACCTGGAGGCCCAGCGGGGTCTCGTTCTTGATGTTGGCGCGGAAGATGTCGCCGGTGGAGATGGCGGGGATCCCGCGGGAGGAGGACACGAGTGCGGCCTGGGTGCCCTTACCAGCACCGGGAGGACCGAGCATGATCAGACGCATCAGCGGAGGAACCCTTCGTAGTCGTGCTGCTGGAGCTGGGACTCGATCTGCTTGACCGTCTGCAGCCCGACTCCCACGATGATGATGATGGATGCGCCGCCCAGGGGGAAGTCCACGACGCCGAGGGCGTTGAAGGCGATGAGCGGGATCAGCGACAGGGTGGCCAGGTAGAGGGCACCCGGGGTGGTGATGCGGTTGATGACGTACTCGAGGTACTCCGCCGTGGGACGGCCGGCGCGGATGCCCGGGATGAAGCCGCCGTAGCGCTTCATGTTGTCCGCGACCTCGGTCGGCTGGAAGGTGACCGAGGTGTAGAAGAAGGCGAAGAAGATGATCATCGCGGTGTAGAGCAGCATGTAGACCCAGTGCGTGCCCTGGCCGCTGATCCCCATCGAGAGGTACTTGTCGGCGAACTGCACCCAGCCGGGGACCTCGGCCGAGGGATCGGTCGGCCGGGAGAAGTTGGCGGCCATCTGCGGCAGCATCAGGATCGAGCTGGCGAAGATGATCGGGATCACGTTGGCCATGTTGAGCTTGAGCGGGATGTAGGTCGAGGTGCCGCCGTACTGCCGGCGCCCGATCATCCGCTTGGCGTACTGCACCGGGATCCGGCGCTGGCACTGCTCCACGTAGACGACCGCGGTCATGATCGCCAGGCCCAGCACCATCACCAGGACGAAGGTGGGGACCGACTGGGCGTAGATGACCGAGAGCGAGGCCGGGAAGGTGGCGGCGATCGAGACGAAGATGAGCAGCGACATACCGTTGCCCACGCCCTTCTCGGTGATCAGCTCACCCATCCACATGATCAGTCCGGTGCCGGCCGTCATGGTCAGCACCATGAGCAGGAGGGCGGGGACGCCGTCGTCGGGCATGATCGTGGTGCAGGCCCCGCCGAAGAGACGCTCGGGACTGCGGGCCAGGGTGACCAGCGTCGAGGCCTGCAGGACAGCCAGGCCGATCGTGAGATAACGCGTGTACTGCGTCATCTTGGTCTGCCCCGCCTGCCCCTCCTTCTTCAGCTCCTCGAAGCGCGGGATCACCACGGTCAGCAGCTGCACGATGATCGCCGCGGTGATGTAGGGCATGATCCCCAACGCGAAGACCGACAGCTGCATCATCGCGCCGCCGGAGAAGAGGTTGGCCATGCCCAGGACGCTGCCGGCCGCGCTGGCGTTCTGCTGGCACCGCTGCACCAGGCCGTAGTCGATGCCCGGACTGGGCACGTGCGTGCCCAGTCGGTACAACGCCATGATGAACAGCGTGAAGAGGATCTTCTTGCGAAGATCCGGCGTCTTGAACGCGCGCGCGAAGGCGGAGAGCATTCAGGTCCTCCTGTGGTGCCCCCGTCTCCCCCTCCCCCGCCCGGGGGCGCAGGTGGTCGGCGTGGGCCGTGATCAGATCGCAGTGACGATAACACCGCGAAGGTGCCGTGCAGAAAAGTGATGCGGCGAGGCCCCGGCTCGCATGCTCGCGAACCGGGGCCTCACGGGTCGTACGTCGGGGTGGCTCAGACCGTGGTGGTCGTGCCGCCTGCCGCCTCGATCTTCTCCTTGGCGGAGGTCGAGAACTTGTCGGCGGTCACGTCGACCTTGACGGTCAGCTCGCCGTCGCCCAGAACCTTGACCGGCTGGCCCTTGCGGACCGCGCCCTTGGCCACGAGGTCCTCGACGGTGACAGAGCCACCCTCGGGGAACAGCGTGCTGAGCTGGCTCAGGTTCACGACCTGGTAGGTGGTCTTGAACCGGTTCTTGAAGCCACGCAGCTTCGGCAGACGCATGTGCATCGGGGTCTGGCCGCCCTCGAAGGTCTCGGGGACCTGGTAGCGGGCCTTGGTGCCCTTGGTGCCACGACCCGCGGTCTTGCCCTTGGAGCCCTCACCACGACCCACACGGGTCTTCTTGGTCTTGGCGCCGGGGGCCGGACGCAGGTGGTGGACCTTCAGCGCCGAGCCGGTGCCCTGGTTGGCAGTGCTGTCGCTCATCAGTCAACCTCCTCGACGGTCACCAGGTGGGCGACCGTGCGGACCATCCCGCGGAACTCGGGACGGTCCTCCTTGATCACGGTGTCGCCGATCCGCTTCAGGCCCAGGCTGCGCACCGTCTCACGGTGCATGTGCTTGGTCCCGACGGTCGACTTGACCTGGGTCACCTTCAGACGTGCCATCACGCACCTGCCTTCGCCTCGGCACGCGCCTCGGCGCGGGCCCGCAGCATCGCGGCGGGGGCGACGTCCTCGACGGACTTGCCACGGCGGGCGGCCACGGCCTCCGGCTGCTCCAGCTCCTTCAGAGCGGCGACGGCAGCGTGCACGATGTTGATCGAGTTGGACGAGCCGAGCGACTTGCTCAGCACGTCGTGGATGCCGGCGCACTCCAGGACGGCGCGCACCGGGCCACCGGCGATGACACCGGTACCGGGGCTGGCCGGCTTGAGCATGACGACGCCGGCGGAGTCCTCACCCTGGACGGGGTGCGGGATGGTGCCGCCGATGCGGGGGACGCGGAAGAAGTTCTTCTTCGCCTCCTCCACACCCTTGGAGATCGCGGCGGGCACCTCCTTGGCCTTGCCGTAGCCGACGCCCACGGTGCCGTCGCCGTCACCCACCACGACGAGCGCGGTGAAGCTGAAGCGGCGGCCACCCTTGACGACCTTGGCCACACGGTTGATGGTGACGACGCGCTCCAGGTACTGGTTGCGCTCGTCCTCACGGTTGCCGCGACGGTTGTCGCGGTCGCGGCCGTCGCGGTTGCCCCGACGGTTGTCGCGGGAGTCACCGGCAGCGTTGTCGCCGGAGCCTCGGCGCTGGAAGTCACCAGCCATCAGTGGATCCTCTTTCCGTTCTTGGGGGTCATCACAGCGACAGGCCTCCCTCGCGGGCGCCGTCGGCGATCGCCGCGACACGGCCCGCGTAGCGGTTGCCGCCACGGTCGAAGACCGCGGACTCGACGCCGGCCGCCTTGGCGCGCTCGGCGAGCAGCTCGCCGACCCGACGCGCCTTGGCGGTCTTGTCGCCGTCCAGGCCGCGCAGGTCGGCCTCCATGGTGGAGGCCGAGGCCAGGGTGCGGCTCGCGGTGTCGTCGACCAGCTGGACGAAGACGTGGCGCGAGGAGCGGTTCACGACGATGCGCGGACGCTCGGCCGTGCCGGTGATCTTCTTGCGCAGGCGCTCGTGGCGACGGCCGCGGGCCGCGACCTTGCTCTTGGCGCGCTTGATGATCTGTGCCATGGCTTACTTACCAGCCTTTCCGACCTTGCGGCGGACGTGCTCACCCTCGTAGCGCACACCCTTGCCCTTGTAGGGCTCGGGCTTGCGCAGCTTGCGGATGTTCGCTGCGGTCTCGCCGACCAGCTGCTTGTCGATGCCCGTGACCGAGAACCGGGTGGGGTTCTCGACCTGGAAGGTGATGCCCTCGGGCGCCTTGACGAGGATGGGGTGGGAGTATCCGAGGGCGAACTCCAGGTCGCTGCCCTTGGCGACGACGCGGTAACCCGTGCCGTGGATCTCCAGCTTCTTGGTGTAGCCGTTGGTCACGCCCTCGACCATGTTGGAGATGAGCGTGCGGGTCAGGCCGTGCAGGGAGCGGGCCTCCCGCTCCTCGTTGGCGCGGGTCACCTCGATGCTCCCGTCCTCGGCCTTGGCCACGGTGATCTCCTCGCGGACGTCGAGCGCGAGCTGGCCCTTGGGGCCCTTGACGGTCACGGTGGACCCGTCGATGTTCACGTCGACCCCGGAGGGGAGAGTGATCGGAAGTCGTCCGATACGAGACATTCTCTTAGCTCCTTACCTTCTGCCTCGGGTCACCAGATGTAGGCGAGGACTTCCCCACCCACACCCTTCTCGGCCGCCTGGCGATCGGTGAGCAGGCCGGAGGACGTGGAGATGATGGCCACGCCCAGGCCGCCCAGCACGCGGGGCAGGTTGGTGGACTTCGCGTAGACGCGAAGACCCGGCTTGGAGACGCGGCGCACGCCGGCGATGGAGCGCTCGCGGTTGGGGCCGTACTTGAGGTCGACGACGAGCGTCTGACCCACCTCGGCCTCCTCAGAGGTCCAGGAGCCGATGTAGCCCTCGGCCTTGAGGATGTCGGCGATGCTCGCCTTCAGCTTGGAGTACGGCATGCGGACCTGGTCCTTGTGCGCCGAGTTGGCGTTCCGGATGCGGGTCAGCATGTCCGCGATCGGGTCGGTCATGGTCATGGGGCTTCATGCCCTTTCTCACCGCGGTTTCACCCGCGCCGGGGCGGCGGGGCGACCTTCGATGTTCCAGGTGGTATGTGGCTTGCGGTCGGGGGTGCTGGACTTACCAGCTGGACTTGGTCACGCCGGGCAGCTCGCCCCGGTGCGCCATCTCGCGCAGGCAGATCCGGCACAGGCCGAACTTGCGGTAGACCGAGTGCGGGCGGCCGCACCGCTGGCAGCGGGTGTAGGCGCGCACGGCGAACTTCGGCTTGCGGTTGGCCTTGTTGATGAGCGCGGTCTTCGCCATGGATCAGTTCTCCTTGAACGGGAAGCCGAGCGCCTTGAGCAGCGCGCGACCCTCGTCGTCGTTGGTGGCGGTGGTGACGATGGTGATGTCCATGCCCCGGACGCGGTCGATCTTGTCCTGGTCGATCTCGTGGAACATCGACTGCTCGTTCAGGCCGAAGGTGTAGTTGCCACGGCCGTCGAACTGCTTGGGCGAGAGACCGCGGAAGTCGCGGATACGCGGCAGCGCGAGGGACAGCAGGCGGTCCAGGAACTCCCACATGCGGTCGCCGCGCAGCGTTGCGTGGGCGCCGATCGGCATACCCTCGCGCAGCTTGAACTGGGCGATCGACTTGCGGGCCTTGGTGACCTGCGGCTTCTGGCCGGTGATGGTGGCCAGGTCGCGGATCGCGCCCTCGATGAGCTTGCTGTCGCGAGCAGCCTCACCGACGCCCATGTTCACCGTGATCTTGACCAGACCGGGGACCTGCATCGGGTTGGTGAACCCGAACTGCTCGGTCAGCGCGGGGGTGATCTCCTCGCGGTAGCGGGTCTTGAGCCGGGGGGTGACCTTCCCGGCCGGGGCCTCGGTGGTCTCGTTGATGGTGTCAGTCATGCTCACAGGTCCTTACCCGAGCGCACCGCGACGCGGGTGCGCACCGTCTTGCTGCGGTCCGAGCCCTCGCGCTCGACCTGCTCGACGCGGGTCTTCACGCGGGTGGGCGTCTTGGTCTCGGGGTCGACGACCATCACGTTGGACACGTGGATGGGAGCCTCCTGGACCTGGATGCCACCGGTGTTGACACCGCTCTGGCCGCCGGCGCGGGTGTGCTTGGTGATGCGGTTGACGCCCTCGACGGTCACGCGGTCGGTCTCGGTGTGGACCGCGATGACGCGACCCTGCAGACCCTTGTCCTTGCCGGCGATGACCTGCACGAGGTCGTTCTTCTTGATCTTCATCTTCTTCGCCATGGCTCAGATGACCTCCGGCGCCAGCGAGACGATCTTCATGAACTTCTTGTCGCGCAGCTCGCGGCCCACCGGGCCGAAGATGCGGGTGCCACGGGGGTCACCGTCGTTCTTGAGGATCACCGCGGCGTTCTCGTCGAAGCGGATGTAGGAACCGTCGGGGCGACGACGCTCCTTGCGGGTGCGCACGATGACGGCCTTGACGACGTCACCCTTCTTGACGTTGCCGCCGGGGATGGCGTCCTTGACGGTGGCCACGATGGTGTCCCCGATACCGGCGTAGCGGCGGCCGGAACCACCGAGCACGCGGATGCACAAGAGTTCCTTGGCACCGGTGTTGTCGGCGACGCGAAGTCGCGACTCCTGCTGGATCACTGTTCGTTCTCCTAGATGTCAGCTGGTTCTCTTGCCTGCGACCGCAGGGACGAGCCTGGCCGAACGTTGTGGACGGGTAGTTTTACTTGGCCTTCTCGAGGATCTCCACCAGGCGCCAGCGCTTGGTGGCGCTCAGCGGGCGGGTCTCCATGATGAGGACGCGGTCGCCGATGCCGGCGGTGTTGTCCTCGTCGTGCGCCTTGACCTTGCTGCTCTTGCGCATGACCTTGCCGTAGAGCGCGTGCTTGACGCGGTCCTCGACCATGACGGTGATGGTCTTGTCCATCTTGTCGCTGACCACCAGGCCCTGACGGGTCTTGCGGTAGTTGCGGTCACCGCCGTGGCCCAGGGCGGACTCGCTCGGCTCGTGGGCCTCGACGGTCTGCTCGACCTCGGTGGTCTCGGTCTGGGTCTCGCTCATGCTCAGCCCACCTTCTCGTTCTCGTCGCTGGACTGGTCGCGGCCGATGCCGAGCTCGCGCTCACGCATCTCGGTGTAGATGCGCGCGATGTCCTTGCGGACCGCACGCAGCCGGCCGTGGTTCTCGAGCTGGCCGGTGGCCGACTGGAACCGCAGGTTGAACAGCTCCTTCTTGGCCTCGGCGAGCGCGTCGGCCAGGGGGCCCTCCTCGAGCCCGCGCAGCTGCTCGGGCGTCAGGTCCTTGGAACCAACTGCCATCAGATGTCACCACCCTCACGGGAGACGAAGCGGGTCTTCATGGGGAGCTTGTGCATCGCCAGGCGCATCGCCTCGCGGGCGACCTCCTCGGAGACACCGGACAGCTCGAAGAGCATGCGGCCGGGCTTGACGTTGGCGATCCACCACTCCGGGGAGCCCTTACCGGAACCCATGCGGGTCTCGGCGGGCTTCTTGGTCAGCGGACGGTCCGGGTAGATGTTGATCCACACCTTTCCGCCACGCTTGATGTAGCGCGTCATGGCGATACGGGCGGACTCGATCTGCCGGTTGGTGACGTAGGCGGGCTCGAGGGCCTGGATGCCGTAGTCGCCGAAGGCGATCTGGTTGCCACCCTTGGACATGCCCTTACGGCCGGGGTGGTGCTGCTTGCGGTGCTTGACTCGACGTGGAATAAGCATCAGGACTGCTCTCCCTCAGTGGTTGCCGGGGCGGCGGAGCCGGCCTCGGCGGTCTGCGCGTCGGCCTGGGCCGGGGCAGCCTCGTCGCGGCGGGGCGCGCGGGTGCCGCGGCGCTCGGCGCGGGGGCCACGGTCCGGACGGCCACCACGGCCACCACGGCGGTCGCCGCCGGGGGCCTGGGCGGCCTCCTCGCGGGCGAGCTCCTTGGCGGTCAGGTCGCCCTTGTAGATCCAGACCTTGACGCCGATGCGGCCGAAGGTGGTCTTGGCCTCGTAGAAGCCGTAGTCGATGTTCGCGCGGAGGGTGTGCAGCGGCACGCGGCCCTCGCGGTAGAACTCGGAGCGGGACATCTCGGCGCCGCCGAGACGGCCGGAGCACTGGATCCGGATGCCCTTGGCGCCGGCGCGCAGCGCGGACTGCATGCCCTTGCGCATCGCACGACGGAAGGTCACACGGGCGGCCAGCTGCTCGGCGATGCCCTGGGCGACCAGCTGAGCGTCGGTCTCGGGGTTCTTGACCTCGAGGATGTTCAGCTGGACCTGCTTGCCGGTGAGCTTCTCCAGCTCGCCACGGATGCGGTCGGCCTCGGCGCCGCGGCGGCCGATGACGATGCCCGGGCGGGCGGTGTGGATGTCGACGCGGACCCGGTCACGGGTGCGCTCGATCTCGACCTTGGAGATGCCGGCGCGGTCCATGCCCTCGGAGAGCAGGGCGCGGATGGCGACATCCTCCTTGACGTAGTCGCGGTAGCGCTGACCCGGCTTGGTCGAGTCGGCGAACCAGCGGCTGCGGTGGTCGGTCGTGATGCCCAGGCGGTAGCCGTTCGGGTTGATCTTCTGCCCCATCAGCGGGCACCTCCCTTGGTCTTGCCGGTCGGACGGGGCGCGACGAGCACGGTGATGTGCGACGTGCGCTTGTTGATGCGGCTGGCGCGGCCCTGGGCACGCGGACGGAACCGCTTCATGGTCGGGCCCTCGTCCACGTAGGCGGCCGACACGACGAGGTTGGCCTCGTCGAAGGCGGTGCCGGTCTGGTCGGCGGCGAAGCGGGCGTTGGCCACGGCGCTGTTGAGCACCTTCAGGACCGGCTCGCTGGCGGCCTGCGGTGCGAAGCGCATGAGGGCGACGGCCTCGGGGACGCTCTTGCCCCGGATGATGTCGACCACACGGCGCGCCTTCATGGGCGTGACGCGGACGAACCGCGCCTGCGCCTTGGCTTCCATGGTGTTTCCTTCGGTGATGGTGGTCATGGTCAGCGACGCCGGCCCTTCTTGTCGTCCTTCTCGTGACCCTTGAAGGTGCGGGTCGGAGCGAACTCGCCGAGCTTGTGGCCGACCATCGACTCGGTCACGAAGACCGGGACGTGCTTGCGACCGTCGTGCACGGCCAGGGTGTGGCCGAGCATGTCGGGGGAGATCATCGACCGGCGGGACCAGGTCTTGATGACGTTCTTGGTGCCGGCCGCGTTCTGCGCGTCCACCTTCTTGGCCAGGTGGTCGTCGATGAACGGGCCCTTCTTGAGGCTGCGAGGCATGTTCTCGTTACTCCTACTCAGCGCTTCTTGCCGGTCCGGCGACGACGCACGATGAGCTTGTCGCTGGGCTTGTTGGGCTTACGGGTGCGGCCCTCGGGCTGACCCCACGGGCTGACCGGGTGACGGCCACCGGAGGTACGACCCTCACCACCACCGTGCGGGTGGTCGACCGGGTTCATGACGACACCACGGACGGTCGGGCGCTTGCCCTTCCAACGCATACGGCCGGCCTTGCCCCAGTTGATGTTGCTCTGCTCGGCGTTGCCGACCTCGCCGATGGTGGCGCGGCAGCGGGCGTCGACGTTGCGGATCTCGCCGGAGGGCATGCGCAGCTGCGCCATCTTGCCCTCCTTGGCCACCAGCTGCACGCGGGTGCCGGCGGAGCGGGCGATCTTGGCGCCGCCACCGGGCTTGAGCTCGATGCAGTGGATGACGGTACCGACCGGGATGTTGCGCAGCGGCAGGTTGTTGCCCGGCTTGATGTCGGCCGAGGGGCCGTTCTCGAGCACGTCGCCCTGCTTGAGTTTGTTCGGCGCGATGATGTAGCGCTTCTCGCCGTCGGTGTAGTGCAGCAGCGCGATGTGCGCGGTGCGGTTGGGGTCGTACTCGATGTGGGCGACCTTGGCGTTCACGCCGTCCTTGTCGGCCCGGCGGAAGTCGATGACCCGGTAGGCGCGCTTGTGGCCACCACCGATGTGACGGGTGGTGATGCGACCGGTGGAGTTGCGTCCACCGCTCTTGGTCAGCGGCCGGACGAGCGACTTCTCCGGGGTGCTGCGGGTCACCTCGACGAAGTCGGCCACGCTCGAGCCACGGCGGCCCGGCGTCGTCGGCTTGTACTTACGGATAGCCATAGTGTGATGCGTCCTTTAAGTTTCTCGTCTCGAAATCTGCCGGCTCAGAGCGTGCCGAAGATGTCGATGGTGCCTTCGCGGAGCGTGACGATCGCGCGCTTGGTGTCCTTGCGCCTGCCCATCCCGAACCGCGTGCGGCGGGTCTTGCCCGGGCGGTTCAGGGTGTGCACGGAGCTGACCTTGACGCCGAAGATGGACTCGACGGCCTTCTTGATCTCGGACTTGTTGGCGCGCGGGTCGACGATGAAGGTGTACTTGCCCTGGTCGAGCAGGGAGTACGACTTCTCGGAGACGACCGGCGACAGCAGGATGTCGCGGGGGTCCTTGGCCACGTTGAATGCGGGGGTGCTCACTTGCTCTCCTCCTCGACCTTCTCGGCCTTCGTGCCGGAGGCGCTCGCGACGTAGGCGTCGAAGGCGGCCTGGGTGAAGACCACGTCGTCGGCGCACAGCACGTCGTAGGTGTTGAGCTGGTCCACGAACAGGACGTGCACCTCGGCGATGTTGCGCAGGCTCTTGAGGCCGACCTCGTCGTCGCGGTGGATCACCACGAGCAGGTTCGGACGCTCGGTCAGGCCGGACAGGGCGTTCCACGCCGTCCGGGTGGACGGGGCCTCCCCCTCGACGAGCGAGGAGAGGACGTGGATACGGCCGTGACGAGCCCGGTCGGACAGGGCACCGCGCAGGGCGGCGGCCTTCATCTTCTTGGGGGTGCGCTGGGCGTAGCTGCGCGGCTGCGGGCCGTGGACGGTGCCACCACCGGCGAACTGCGGCGCACGGGTCGAACCCTGACGGGCGCGGCCGGTGCCCTTCTGGCGGTAGGGCTTGGCGCCACCACCGCGGACCTCGCCGCGGGTCTTGGTGGCGGCCGTGCCCTGGCGGGCCGCGGCCAGCTGGGCCACGACGACCTGGTGGATGAGCGGCACGTTGGTCTGCACGTCGAACAACTCGGCGGGCAGCTCCACGGTGCCGGCGTCACCGCCGGTCGGGGTCTGGACGGAGATCGTCGCAGTGCTCATACGGATCAGGCCCCCTTCGCGGCCGAACGGACGAGGACGACGCCGCCGCGGGGACCGGGGACGGCACCCTTGATCAGCAGCAGGCCGTTCTCGACGTCCACGGCGTGGATCGTGAGGTTGGCGGTGGTCTGGCGCACGCCACCCATCCGGCCGGCCATCCGCGTGCCGCGGAAGACGCGACCCGGGGTGGCGCAGCCACCGATGGAGCCCGGCTTGCGGTGGTTGCGGTGCGCGCCGTGGGAGGCGGAGACACCGGCGAAGTTGTGACGCTTCATGACACCGGCGAAGCCCTTGCCCTTGGTGGTGCCCGTGACGTCGATGGTCTGGCCGACCTCGAAGGTCTCGGCGGTCAGCTCCTGACCGAGGCTGTAGTCGCCGGCGTCGGCGGTGCGCAGCTCGACCAGGTGGCGACGGGGTGTCACGCCGGCCTTGTCGAAGTGGCCGCGCATCGGCTGGGTCACCTTGCGGGGATCCACGATGCCGAAGCCGATCTGGACGGCGTCGTAGCCGTCGGTGTCGCCGGTGCGGACCTGGGTCACCACGCAGGGACCGGCCTTGATGACGGTCACGGGGACCAGGCGGTTCTCGGCGTCCCAGACCTGGGTCATGCCGAGCTTCTCGCCCAGGACACCCTTGACGGTGCGGGTCGTAGTCGTAGCAGTCATGGTTGCACTCACAGCTTGATCTCGATGTTGACGTCCGCCGGCAGGTCGAGACGCATCAACGAGTCGACCGCCTTGGGGGTGGGGTCGACGATGTCGATGAGGCGCTTGTGCGTGCGCATCTCGAAGTGCTCGCGGCTGTCCTTGTACTTGTGGGGCGACCGGATGACGCAGAAGACGTTCTTCTCCGTCGGGAGCGGCACCGGGCCGACCACCGTGGCGCCGGCACGGGTCACCGTGTCAACGATCTTGCGCGCCGAGCTGTCGATGACCTCGTGGTCATAAGACTTCAGCCGGATGCGGATCTTCTGTCCCGCCATCGCTTGTCTGACTCTCTCTCGTCGTCCTACTGAACATTTGTGGCCGGCTGGGTCGAAGCTCTTCCCCTGACCCCCGCGGTCGGGCGTGTCGCACTACCCGCGGGCGTCACCCATGACAGGATTCCTGCATTGGGCTGGTGTCCGAGCCCGGCCTTCACCGGGGCTTGCGCTGCCGTCGCCCGCGCCGGTCTGGCGCGTGCCGGACGGCCGGCGGCGGGCACATGGGTGCACGCCACGCGTCAAGCAACCTGTCTAGTGTGCCATGAAGCCGGCGCACGCCCAAATCCGGGCCGGAAAGCCTCCGCGCGGAGGCCGCGCGGGGCGAGGACGTCGGCGCGATGGGAGAGGATGCGGGATATGCGGTGCTCGCGGCGGTGGGGTGCGCTCCCCTCCCTCCTTCTTCGGGGCACCCTCCTAGGCGCTCTCCTGGCCGGTTGCCAGGTGGGGCCCCGGGAGGGCGGAGCAGCCTCGTCGCCCGCATCCTCGTCGCCAGCACCCTCGTGGCCCACATCCTCGGCAGCACCGACGGCAGCATCGCCACCCACGCCGGAGGATGCCGTGGCGACCAGCGCGCCCAGCGCTTCCGCCGCTCGGCCTTCCGTTCCCGCTACCGCTCCCTCACGCGCTCCGGGCTGCCCGGAGCGGGTGGACGTGCTGTCCGCGACCTGGGTCGAGCGCACGGACGGGGCCAGCCTGCGGATCGAGCCCGGCGATGCCCTGAGGCGGTGCGGTGGCCCCCTCTCCCCCGCGACCGAGTCACCCCCGGGGTGGGAGTCCGTCCTGGGTCTCGTGCCCGAGGCAGACTCGCCAGGGATGCGGGAGCAGTACGCCTGCCACCTGCGGTTCGCCAGCGGCAAGGAGGTCTGGCACCTGGAGCCGTGGCGTCCCGTGGTCGACGAGCGTCAGCTGGTGGCCGACCGCTGCAATCCCGGCGCCCCCGACCCGGACCTGGCCCCCTGAAGCACCCCTGCCGGCCGATGAGGTCCCCCAGGCTCCCCCTCAGGTCGGCCGGGTCAGCCCTCCTGCTTGATCGCGGAGATCTCGAACTCCAGGGTCACCTTCTCCGACACGAGCACGCCGCCCTTGTCCAGAGGCATGTTCCAGTGCAGCCCGAAGGGGCGGCGGTCCAGCCGCCGGGTGGCCTCGAAGCCGGCCCGGAGGTTGCCCATGGGGTCACGCTGGACACCGAGGAGCTCGATCGGGATGGCGACCTGCTGGGTCACGTCCTTGATCGTCAGGTCCCCGACCACCATGAAGTTGTCGTCCTCCACCTCGTCCACCGTCGTGGACACGAAGCGGATCTCGGGGAACTCCTCGACGTTGAAGAAGTCGATGCTGCGCAGGTGCTCGTCACGCTGCGCGTTGTAGGTGTCCACGCTCGCGGACTGGATGACCACCTCGACCGTGGAGGAGGCGATGTCGTCGACGTTGAGGTCGATCACGCCGCGGACGTCCTTGAACGTCCCGCGCACCGTGGTCACCATCGCGTGCCGCGCCGAGAACCCGACCCGGGTGTGCGCCGGGTCGAAGTGCCACGCGCCGGCCATGGAAGCATCAAGAACAGTCACGCCTCGACATTACCCGTTGATCCGCGGCTCCAGGCCAGCGACTCTCCCGTGCGGTGGAGGCAGAAAGCGGGGCGCGGGACGCCGCATACCCCGGGAACGGCGACGGGCCCCCGTCACCAGAAGGTGACGGGGGCCCGCTGCTCGTGAGGCGTCTAGATCACTTGAGGATCTTGGTGACGCGGCCGGCGCCGACGGTGCGGCCACCCTCACGGATGTTGAACATGAGGCCGTCCTCCATGGCGATGGGCTGGATCAGCTCGACGCGCATGTCGGTGTTGTCGCCCGGCATGACCATCTCGGTGCCCTCGGGGAGGTGCACGACGCCGGTCACGTCCGTGGTACGGAAGTAGAACTGCGGGCGGTAGTTGTCGTAGAACGGGGTGTGACGGCCACCCTCGTCCTTGGACAGGATGTAGGCCTGGGCCTCGAACTCGGTGTGCGGGGTGATCGAGCCGGGCTTGACGATGACCTGGCCGCGCTCGACGTCCTCGCGCTTGGTGCCACGCAACAGCAGACCGACGTTCTCACCCGCGCGGCCCTCGTCGAGCAGCTTGCGGAACATCTCGATGCCGGTGACGGTGGTCTTGGAGGACTGCTCGCGGATACCCACGATCTCGATCTCCTCGTTGACCTTGAGGATGCCGCGCTCGATACGACCGGTGACGACGGTGCCACGACCGGTGATCGTGAAGACGTCCTCGACGGGCATCATGAACGGCTTGTCCAGGTCGCGCTCGGGCTCCGGGATGTACTCGTCCACGGTGTCCATGAGCTCCAGGACGGAGTCGACCCACTTCTGCTCGCCCTCGAGGGCCTTCAGCGCGGAGACGCGCACGACCGGGAGGTCGTCGCCGGGGAACTCGTAGGAGGACAGCAGCTCGCGGACCTCCATCTCGACGAGCTCCATGATCTCCTCGTCGTCGACCATGTCGGACTTGTTGAGGGCCACGACGATGTAGGGAACGCCGACCTGGCGGGCCAGGAGGACGTGCTCCTTGGTCTGCGGCATCGGGCCGTCGGTGGCGGCCACGACCAGGATCGCACCGTCCATCTGCGCCGCGCCGGTGATCATGTTCTTCACGTAGTCGGCGTGACCGGGGCAGTCGACGTGCGCGTAGTGGCGCTTCTCGGTCTGGTACTCGATGTGCGCGATGGAGATGGTGATACCGCGCTGACGCTCCTCGGGAGCCTTGTCGATCGAGTCGAACGGCGACGCCTCGTTGAGGTCCGGGTACTTGTCGTGCAGCACCTTGGAGATGGCAGCCGTCAGCGTGGTCTTGCCGTGGTCGATGTGACCGATGGTGCCGATGTTGACGTGCGGCTTGCTCCGCTCGAACTTGGCCTTAGCCACTGGGGTCCTCCTGTTGGACTGGTTTTCGATCGTCACCGGCCGGGTGCCGGAACGACGGTCTGGGTTTTGCTGGATGGGAACTGCGTCAGGTCCATCACACTCGCCGGTCAGGGCGGAGTGAGAGTCAGCTCACTCGCCGCGGACCTTCTTGATGATCTCCTCGGCGACGTTCCGGGGAACCTCGGCGTAGGAGTCGAACTGCATCGTGTAGTTGGCGCGACCCTGGGTCTTGGACCGAAGGTCACCAACGTACCCGAACATCTCGGACAGGGGCACGACGGCCCGGACGATCTTGGCTCCGGAGATGTCCTCCATCGCCTGGATCTGGCCACGACGGCTGTTGAGGTCGCCGATGACATCGCCCATGTAGTCCTCGGGCGTGCGCACCTCGACGGCCATCATCGGCTCGAGCAGGGCCGGGTCGGCCTTGCGGGCGGCCTCCTTGAAGGCCATCGAGCCGGCGATCTTGAACGCCATCTCCGAGGAGTCGACGTCGTGGTAGGCACCGTCGATCAGGGTCGCCTTGACGCCCACGACCGGGTAGCCCGCCAGGATGCCCAGCTGCATCGCGTCCTGGATGCCGTGGTCCACGGAGGGGATGTACTCCTTGGGCACGCGACCGCCGGTGACCACGTTGTCGAAGGTGTAGAGCTCACCCTCGGAGGTGTCCATCGGCTCGATCGAGATCTGGATCTTGGCGAACTGGCCGGAGCCACCGGTCTGCTTCTTGTGGGTGTAGTCGTACTTCTCCACGGCGCGACGGATGGTCTCGCGGTAGGCGACCTGGGGAGCACCGACGTTGGCCTCGACCTTGAACTCCCGCTTCATGCGGTCGACCAGGATGTCGAGGTGGAGCTCGCCCATGCCGCCGATGACGGTCTGGCCGGTCTCCTCGTCCAGGCGGACGGTGAAGGTCGGGTCCTCCTGCGCCAGCTTCTGGATCGCGGTGCCCAGCTTCTCCTGGTCACCCTTGGTCTTGGGCTCGATGGCCACGTGGATGACCGGCTCCGGGAAGGTCATCGACTCCAGGATGATCTGCTCGTTGACGTCGCAGAGCGTGTCGCCGGTGGTCGTGTCCTTCAGGCCGATGACCGCGTAGATGTGGCCCGCGGAGACCTTCTCGACCGGGTTCTCCTTGTTGGCGTGCATCTGGAAGAGCTTGCCCAGACGCTCCTTGCGGCCCTTGGTGGCGTTCATCACCGGCGAGCCGGCGGTGATCTCACCGGAGTAGACCCGGATGTAGGTCAGGGTGCCGAAGAAGGGGTGCGTGGCGATCTTGAAGGCCAGCGCCGCGAAGGGCTCGTCCGCGGACGGCTTGCGGGTGATGACCGACTCCTCGTCGCCCGGCTTCATGCCCTCGGTGGGGGGCAGGTCGAGCGGGGAGGGCAGGTAGGCCACGACGGCGTCGAGCAGGGGCTGGACGCCCTTGTTCTTGAACGCGGTGCCGCAGAAGACGGGGTTGACCTCGCCGGCCAGGGTCAGCGCACGGACGCCGGCGTGGATCTCCTCCTCGGTCAGCTCCTCGCCACCGAGGTACTTCTCCAGCAGCTCCTCGTCGGACTCGGCGACCTTCTCGATCAGGGCGTTGTGGTACTCCTCCGCCTTGTCCTTGAGGTCGGCCGGGATCTCCTCGAGGTCGTAGGCCTCACCCAGCGGGGTGTCCTTGGACCAGGTCATCGCCTTCATGGTGACCAGGTCGACCATGCCGACGAAGTCGGACTCGGCGCCGATCGGCAGCTGCATGACCAGCGGGGTCGCGCCGAGGCGGTCCACCATGGTCTGCACCGAGTAGTAGAAGTCGGCGCCCATCTTGTCCATCTTGTTGATGAAGCACATGCGGGGCACGCCGTAGTTGTCGGCCTGGCGCCAGACGGTCTCGGACTGGGGCTCCACACCCTCCTTCGCGTCGAAGACGGCGACAGCACCGTCCAGGACGCGCAGGTTGCGCTCCACCTCGACGGTGAAGTCCACGTGGCCGGGCGTGTCGATCAGGTTGATCTGCGTGCCCTTCCAGAAGCTGGTGACGGCCGCGGAGGTGATGGTGATCCCCCGCTCCTTCTCCTGCTCCATCCAGTCGGTGGTCGAGGCGCCGTCGTGCGTCTCGCCCATCTTGTGGTTGACGCCCGTGTAATACAGGATGCGCTCGGTCGTCGTGGTCTTGCCGGCATCGATGTGCGCCATGATGCCGATGTTGCGGACCTTCCTCAGGTCCGTCAGGACGTCCTGTGCCACAGTCTCTCTTCTCTAGCTTGGCTCGGTCGTTCGGTCTGGGGTGGGGTATGCGGTTCGCGTCCCCGTGGGGCGGAGGTGAGGGCGGGGCGCGGCACCGCAGGCGGGCCGCGCCGCAGACCCTCACCCCCGGGGCCTCACCAGCGGTAGTGGGCGAAAGCCTTGTTGGCGTCGGCCATCTTGTGGGTGTCCTCGCGGCGCTTCACCGCAGCGCCCAGGCCGTTGCTGGCGTCGAGGATCTCGTTCATCAGACGCTCGGTCATCGTCTTCTCACGACGCTGACGGGCGTAGCCGACCAGCCAGCGCAGGGCCAGGGTGGTCGAGCGGTTGGGCTTGACCTCGATCGGCACCTGGTAGGTGGCGCCACCGACGCGGCGGGACTTGACCTCCAGGGCCGGCTTGACGTTGTCCAGCGCGCGCTTGAGCGTCTGCACGGGGTCGGTGCCGGTCTTGGCGCGGCAGCCCTCGAGCGCGCCGTAGACGATGCGCTCGGCGGTGGACTTCTTGCCGTCCAGGAGGATCTTGTTGACCAGCTGGGTGACCAGCTGCGACCCGTAGACCGGGTCCTGGATCAGGGGGCGCTTGGGAGCGGGGCCCTTACGAGGCATTACTTCTTCTCCTTCTTGGCGCCGTAGCGGGAGCGGGACTGGTTGCGACCCTTGACGCCCTGGGTGTCCAGGGACCCGCGGATGATCTTGTAGCGGACGCCGGGGAGGTCCTTCACACGGCCGCCACGCACGAGCACGATCGAGTGCTCCTGCAGGTTGTGGCCGACGCCCGGGATGTAGGCCGTGACCTCGACGCCGCTGGTGAGGCGCACACGGGCGACCTTGCGCAGGGCGGAGTTCGGCTTCTTCGGGGTGGTGGTGTAGACACGCGTGCAGACGCCACGGCGCTGCGGGTTGCCCTTGAGGGCCGGGGAGTTGGTCTTCTTGACCTTGTCCTCGCGGCCCTTGCGGACAAGCTGGTTGATCGTAGGCACTGATGCTCTTCTCAGTCGAAGTTTGTCCGTGCTCCCCCGGCTCGCGCCGGTGTCGCACTCCTTGGTCGTTCGCCGTCCTGACCCCCGTGGCCGGGAGTGTCGGACCGCTGCTCTCCCCTGCACTTCCCGTTCTGGGCCCACCGGTGGCCACGGATCGTGGCGAGGATGGCCCGGACGGACTGCCCGGCGAGAGATTGGTGCGGAGCACCGACCACCGGTCGAGGACGGGTCCTGTCCGGCGATGCTGCACTCCGCGCACGCGGGACCTAGCCCACGCACAGTTCTTCAGACTACCGGCAAGTGCCGCGAGCGGCCAAATCACCGCCGTCGCTCCCCCGGACTGGGGCCGCCGGCCCCACGCAGGAGGGGCGGGTATGCGGCCACTCGCGTGACCGCATACCCGCCCCTCGTGCGGCTGATCAGGTGATCAGTAGCGCTCGTCCATGGGCAGGTCGTCGAGGCGGACCGCCTCGCCGCTGCCCTGGCCGAAGGTGCCGGCGTAGTCGAAGTCCTCGTAGACCGGGACCGCGTAGGCGGCGGCCTTGGCCTCCTCGGTCGGCTCCACCGTCAGGTTGCGGTAGCGCGTCAGGCCGGTCCCCGCGGGGATCAGCTTGCCGAGGATGACGTTCTCCTTCAGGCCCAGCAGCGGATCGCTCTTGGCCTCCATCGCGGCCTCGGTGAGGACGCGGGTGGTCTCCTGGAAGGAGGCCGCGGAGAGCCAGGAGTCGGTCGCCAACGAGGCCTTGGTGATGCCCATGAGCTCGGGACGGCCCGAGGCCGGACGACCGCCCTCGGAGACGACGCGGCGGTTCTCGGTCTCGAAGCGACCGCGCTCCACCAGCGTGCCCGGGAGCAGCTCGGTGTCGCCCGCCTCGATCACGGTGATCCGGCGCAGCATCTGCCGCACGATGACCTCGATGTGCTTGTCGTGGATCGACACACCCTGCTGGCGGTAGACGCCCTGGACCTCGTCCACCAGGTGCTGCTGGGTGGCGCGGGGGCCCAGGATGCGCAGGACCTGCTTGGGGTCGATCGCACCGGTGACCAGCTGGGTGCCGACCTCGACGTGCTGCCCGTCCTGGACCAGCAGGCGCGAACGCTTGCTGACCGGGTAGGCGTGCTCCTCCGAGCCGTCGTCCGGCGTGAGCAGGATGCGACGGGACTTGTCGGTGTCCTCGATCTCGATCCGGCCGGTGGCCTCGGCGATCGGGGCGACCGCCTTGGGCGTGCGGGCCTCGAAGAGCTCGACGACACGCGGCAGACCCTGGGTGATGTCGTCACCGGCCACACCTCCGGTGTGGAAGGTCCGCATCGTCAGCTGGGTGCCGGGCTCACCGATGGACTGGGCCGCGATGATGCCGACCGCCTCACCGATGTCGACCAGCTTGCCGGTGGCCAGCGAGCGGCCGTAGCACTTGGCGCAGGTGCCGACCAACGACTCGCAGGTCAGGACCGAACGGACCTTGACCGCCTCGACTCCTGCGGCGACGAGCTTGTCGATGACGACGTCGCCCAGGTCGATGCCGGCCTCGGCCAGCACCGTGCCGTCGGCGTCGGTGACGCTCTCGGCCAGGCTGCGGGCGTAGACGGCCGTCTCGACGTCGTCGTGCTCGCGCAGGTCGCCGGAGGCCGTGCGGACCGCGATCGGCATGACGAAGCCGCGCTCGGTGCCGCAGTCCAGCTCGCGGATGATGACGTCCTGGGAGACGTCCACCAGACGACGGGTCAGGTAGCCCGAGTCGGCGGTCCGCAGCGCGGTGTCGGCCAGGCCCTTACGGGCACCGTGCGTGGAGATGAAGAACTCCAGCACCGACAGGCCCTCACGGAAGTTGGACTTGATCGGACGCGGGATGATCTCACCCTTGGGGTTGGCCATCAGGCCACGCATGCCGGCGATCTGCCGCAGCTGGAACCAGTTGCCTCGGGCGCCCGAGGTCACCATCCGGTAGATGGTGTTGTCCTTGGGCATGGTGGTCTCCAGCTCCTTGGCGACCTCGTTGGTCGCCTGGGTCCAGATCTCCACGAGCTCCTGACGACGCTCGTCGTCGGTGATCAGACCGCGCTCGTACTGCAGCTGGACCTTGCTGGCCTTGGCCTCGTAGCCGGACAGGATCTCGGTCTTGCGGGCCGGGGTCTGGACGTCCGAGATCGACACGGTCGTGCCGGAGCGGCTCGCCCAGTGGTAGCCGAGCTCCTTGAGCGCGTCCAGGCTGGTGGCCACCTCGATCTTGGTGTAGCGCTCGGCCAGGTCGTTGACGATGCCCGAGAGGCGCTTCTTCTCCACCACGTCGTTGACGTAGGGATAGTTGGCCGGCAGGGCCTCGTTGAAGAGCGCACGGCCCAGCGTGGTCTCCAGGTCGAAGGCCTCCACGACGCCGTCCTCGGAGACGGTGGCGCCCTCGGGGACCTCGAAGCCGATCGGGGCGGCGGTGTCGGTGACCCGCACGCGGATCGGCGAGCCGAGGCGGATCTGACCGGCGTCGAAGGCCATCTGCGCTTCGGAGATCGAGGTGAAGGAACGCACGTGCGCGGTCCCCTCGTCGTCCAGGCGGACGTCCTCGGTGCCCTTGCCCTGCTCCACCTCGGAGGTGAGGTGGAACAGGCCGATGACCATGTCCTGGGTGGGCATGGTGACGGGGCGACCGTCGGCCGGCTTGAGGATGTTGTTGCTCGAGAGCATCAGGATCCGGGCCTCGGCCTGGGCCTCGGCGGACAGCGGCAGGTGGACGGCCATCTGGTCGCCGTCGAAGTCGGCGTTGAAGGCGGTGCAGACCAGCGGGTGGATCTGGATCGCCTTGCCCTCGACCAGCTGCGGCTCGAACGCCTGGATGCCCAGACGGTGCAGCGTGGGTGCACGGTTGAGCAGCACGGGGTGGTCGGTGATGACCTCCTCGAGCACGTCCCACACGACGCTGCGGCCACGCTCGACCATGCGCTTGGCCGACTTGATGTTCTGCGCGTGGTCGAGGTCGACCAGACGCTTCATCACGAACGGCTTGAACAGCTCCAGCGCCATCTGCTTGGGCAGACCGCACTGGTGCAGGCGCAGCTGCGGGCCGACGACGATGACCGAACGGCCGGAGTAGTCGACGCGCTTGCCGAGCAGGTTCTGACGGAAACGACCCTGCTTGCCCTTGAGCATGTCGGACAGCGACTTCAGCGGGCGGTTGCCCGGGCCGGTCACCGCACGGCCACGACGGCCGTTGTCGAAGAGGCTGTCGACGGCCTCCTGCAGCATCCGCTTCTCGTTGTTGACGATGATCTCGGGGGCGCCGAGGTCGAGCAGCCGCTTGAGGCGGTTGTTGCGGTTGATGACGCGACGGTAGAGGTCGTTGAGGTCGGAGGTCGCGAAGCGGCCGCCGTCCAGCTGCACCATCGGACGCAGGTCCGGCGGGATGACCGGGACGCAGTCCAGGACCATGCCGGCCGGCTCGTTCTTGGTCTGCAGGAAGGAGGTGACGACCTTGAGGCGCTTGATGGCGCGGGTCTTGCGCTGGCCCTTGCCGGTCGCGATGATCTCGCGCAGCAGCTCGGCCTCGGCGGCCAGGTCGAAGGTCTGCAGACGCTTCTGCAGGGCCGCGGCACCCATGCCACCCTCGAAGTACATGCCGAAGCGGTCACGCATCTCGCGGTAGAGGATCTCGTCGCCCTCCAGGTCCTGGACCTTGAGGTTCTTGAAGCGGTCCCAGACCTGCTCGAGGCGCTCGACCTGCTGGTCGGCGCGACGGCGGATCTGGTTCATCTCCCGCTCGGCGCCGTCCTTGACCTTGCGCTTGGCGTCGGCCTTGGCACCCTCGGCCTCGAGCTCGGCGATGTCCTTCTCGAGCTTCTTGGCGCGCTCCTCCACGTCGGCGTCGCGACGGTTCTCCAGCGCCTTCTTCTCGGTCTGGATCTGCGCCTCGAGCGAGGGCAGGTCCTGGTGGCGGGCCTCTTCGTCGACCGAGGTGATCATGTAGGCCGCGAAGTAGATGACCTTCTCGAGGTCCTTCGGGGCCAGGTCGAGCAGGTAGCCCAGGCGCGACGGGACGCCCTTGAAGTACCAGATGTGGGTGACGGGGGCGGCGAGCTCGATGTGGCCCATCCGCTCGCGGCGCACGCCGGCGCGGGTCACCTCGACGCCGCAGCGCTCACAGATGATGCCCTTGAAGCGGACGCGCTTGTACTTGCCGCAGTAGCACTCCCAGTCGCGGGTGGGGCCGAAGATCTTCTCGCAGAAGAGCCCGTCCTTCTCCGGCTTCAGGGTGCGGTAGTTGATGGTCTCCGGCTTCTTGACCTCGCCGTGGGACCAGGTCCGGATGTCGTCGGCCGTCGCCAGGCCGATGCGAAGCTCGTCAAAGAAGTTGACGTCGAGCACGTGGATCCTTCTCTCCGTGATCTCGTTAAGCAGTTACAGACGTTGTGGGATATGACGTGTGCCGGGTGAGCGGGGCGGGTGCCGGGAAGGGCGACCCGCCCCACGTCATACCTGACTAAACCTCTTCGACCGAGCTGGGCTCGCGCCTCGACAGGTCGATGCCGAGCTCCTCGGCGGCGCGGAAGACCTCGGTGTCGGACTCGCGCAGGTCGATCTGCGTGCCGTCGGAGGAGAGGACCTCGACGTTCAGGCAGAGCGACTGCATCTCCTTGATGAGCACCTTGAAGGACTCGGGGATGCCCGGCTCGGGGACGTTGTCACCCTTGACGATCGACTCGTAGACCTTCACGCGGCCGGTCACGTCGTCGGACTTGATCGTCAGCAGCTCCTGCAGCGCGTAGGCGGCGCCATAGGCCTCCAGCGCCCAGACCTCCATCTCACCGAAGCGCTGGCCACCGAACTGGGCCTTACCGCCGAGCGGCTGCTGGGTGATCATCGAGTAGGGGCCGGTGCTGCGCGCGTGGATCTTGTCGTCCACCAGGTGGTGCAGCTTGAGGATGTACATGTAGCCGACCGAGATCGGGTCCGGGTAGGGCTCGCCGGAACGACCGTCGAACAGGCGCGCCTTGCCGGTGTGGTTGATCAGGCGCTGGCCGTCGCGGGTCTCCAGGGTCGAGTCGAGCAGACCAGAGATCTCCTGCTCCTCGGCGCCGTCGAAGACCGGGCTGGCCACGCGGGTGCGCGGACCGGCCTCGCGGGCGTCGGCGGGGATGCCCTCGGCCCACTCCGGGGAGCCCTCGATCTTCCAGCCCTGCGCCGCGGCCCAGCCGAGGTGCAGCTCCAGGATCTGACCGATGTTCATTCGACCGGGGACGCCCAGCGGGTTGAGCACGACGTCCACCGGGGTGCCGTCCTCGAGGAAGGGCATGTCCTCGACCGGGAGGATCTTGGAGATGACGCCCTTGTTGCCGTGGCGGCCGGCGAGCTTGTCACCGTCGGTGATCTTGCGCTTGTTGGCCACGTAGACGCGGACCAGCTGGTTGACGCCCGGGGGCAGCTCGTCGCCCTCCTCACGGTCGAAGACCTTGACCGCGATGACGGTGCCGGTCTCGCCGTGCGGCACCTTCATCGAGGTGTCGCGGACCTCACGGGCCTTCTCGCCGAAGATGGCGCGCAGCAGGCGCTCCTCCGGGGTCAGCTCGGTCTCACCCTTGGGCGTGACCTTGCCGACGAGCAGGTCGCCGTCGCGGACCTCGGCACCGATGCGGATGATGCCGCGCTCGTCCAGGTCGGCCAGCACCTCGTCGGAGACGTTCGGGATGTCCCGGGTGATCTCCTCGGGGCCCAGCTTGGTGTCGCGGGCGTCGATCTCGTGCTCCTCGATGTGGATCGAGGAGAGGGTGTCGTCCTGCACCAGACGCTGGCTCAGGATGATCGCGTCCTCGTAGTTGTAGCCCTCCCACGGCATGAACGCCACGAGAAGGTTACGACCCAGGGCCATCTCGCCACCGTCGGTGGCGGGGCCGTCGGCCACGAGCGCGCCGACCTCCACGCGGTCACCGGCGTCCACCCGCACCTGCTGGTTGTAGCAGTTGCCCTGGTTGGAGCGGGTGAACTTGTTGATCTTGTATGAGGTGTAGGTCGCGTCGTCGTTGGCGACGGTCACCAGGTCCGCGGAGACCTCCTGGACGACGCCGGCCTTGGTGGCCCGCACGACGTCCCCGGAGTCGAGGGCGGCGCGGTGCTCCATACCGGTGCCGACGAGCGGGGCCTCGGCCCGCACCAGCGGGACGGCCTGACGCTGCATGTTGGCGCCCATGAGCGCACGGTTGGCGTCGTCGTGCTCGAGGAAGGGGATCATCGCGGTGGCGGCCGAGACCATCTGGCGGGCCGAGACGTCCATGTAGTCCACCTCGCCGGCCGGCACGTCGACGGCCTCGCCGTCGCGGGCCCGCACCAGGACGCGCTCGTCCATGAACGAGCCGTCGTCCTCCAGGCGCGCGTTGGCCTGGGCGATGACGAAGCGGTCCTCCTCGTCGGCGGACAGGTAGTCCACCTCGTCGGTGACCTTGCCGTCGACGACACGACGGTAGGGGGTCTCGACGAAGCCGAAGGGGTTGATCCGGCCGTAGGAGGCCAGCGAGCCGATCAGACCGATGTTGGGACCCTCAGGGGTCTCGATCGGGCACATGCGGCCGTAGTGGCTGGCGTGGACGTCACGGACCTCCATGCCGGCGCGGTCACGGGACAGACCACCGGGACCCAGCGCGGACAGACGACGCTTGTGCGTCAGGCCGGCCAGGGGGTTGTTCTGGTCCATGAACTGCGACAGCTGGCTGGTGCCGAAGAACTCCTTGATGGAGGCCACGACCGGCCGGATGTTGATCAGGGTCTGCGGCGTGATGGCCTCGACGTCCTGGGTGGTCATCCGCTCGCGGACGACGCGCTCCATCCGGGACAGGCCGGTGCGGACCTGGTTCTGGATGAGCTCGCCGACGCTGCGCAGGCGACGGTTGCCGAAGTGGTCGATGTCGTCGACCTCGAGGATGACCTCGCCGGTGGGCATCTGCAGGGTCTGCTCGCCGGCGTGCAGCGCGACGAGGTACTTGATGGTCGCGACGATGTCGTCGACCCCGAGCACCGACTCGCCCAGGGGAGCCTGCAGGCCGAGCTTCTTGTTGATCTTGTAGCGACCGACCTTGGCCAGGTCGTAGCGCTTCTCGTTGAAGTAGAGGTTGTTCAGCAGGGCCTCGGCCGCGTCGCGGGTCGGGGGCTCGCCCGGACGCAGCTTGCGGTAGATGTCCAGCAGCGCCTCGTCCTGGTTGGCGGTGTGGTCCTTCTCCAGGGTGGCCCGGATGGACTCGTAGTCGCCGAACTGCTCGAGGATCTCGGCCTCGGTCAGACCCAGGGCCTTGAGCAGGACCGTGACGCTCTGCTTGCGCTTGCGGTCGACGCGGACGCCGACCTGGTCGCGCTTGTCGATCTCGAACTCGAGCCACGCGCCGCGGCTGGGGATGACCTTGACCGAGTAGATGTCCTTGTCGGAGGTCTTGTCGAGGCTGCGCTCGAAGTAGACGCCCGGGCTGCGGACCAGCTGCGAGACGACGACACGCTCGGTGCCGTTGACGATGAAGGTGCCGCGCGGGGTCATGAGCGGGAAGTCGCCCATGAAGACCGTCTGGCTCTTGATCTCACCGGTGGTGTTGTTGATGAACTCCGCGGTCACGAAGAGCGGCGCGGAGTAGGTCATGTCCTTCTCCTGGCACTCCTCGATGGAGTACTTCTGCTCCTCGAACCGGTGGTCGCGGAAGCTCAGCGACATGGACTGAGAGAAGTCCTCGATCGGGGAGATCTCCTCGAAGATCTCCTCCAGGCCCGAGCGGGTGGGGATATCGTCACGACCCTGGGCCGTGGCCTCGGCGACCCGCGCCTGCCACGCCTCGTTGCCGAGGAGCCAGTCGAAGCTCTCGGTCTGGAGGGCGAGCAGGTCGGGGACCTCGAGGGGCTCCCTGATCTTTGCAAAGCTCAGACGGCCAGATGCCGTCTTCGCGGTGGACACAGTCTTCTTCGCAGTGCGCGAGGCAGCCAAGGATGGGTCCTTCCATGGGCCTGGTGGGCGGCTAAGGTCGGCGTCCCCTTCCCACCTCCGGACACGGCCATGCGACGGTGTCAAGCGTGTCGACCCGGCGGGGGCGGCACGCGATGCCGTCGGTCATCGGTGATCGGGAGCAGGCGAGGGGCAGCGCAAAGCGACAGCATACACAGATCTACCGCACGGGTCCAATCCCGCGCCCGATCCGGTCCCGCTCGGACCACGCTCCGGTCCCAGGGCGCCCTTGCCCCTCCCCCGCACGGCAGCGCCCACTGTGCCCCCTGCCGGCCCCCACGTCAAGGCGGCGTGCCGAGAAGGCGCCCGGAGAAGGCGACCCGAGAAGGGCGCTCCGAGCAGGGCGCACCGAGCAGGGGGCATGGGGAATGCGAACGGGCGGGGCCGCATACCCGATAGGCATGCGACCCCGCCCGTGGCGGAGGAGGTGTCCCTGCGGCTCACGCCGCCGGGACAGGGCTCACTTGAGGGTGACGGTGGCGCCAGCGCCCTCGAGGGCCTCCTTGGCCTTGTTGGCGGCCTCCTTGTCGACCTTCTCCAGGACGGGCTTGGGGGCGCCGTCCACGAGGTCCTTGGCCTCCTTCAGGCCCAGGGAGGTCAGCGCGCGGACCTCCTTGATGACCTGGATCTTCTTGTCGCCCGCGGCCTCCAGGATGACGTCGAACTCATCCTGCTCGTCCGCACCGGCGCCGGCGTCGGCACCGCCGCCGGCGGCGGGGGCGCCTGCAGCGGCAACGGCGACGGGGGCGGCGGCGGTGACCTCGAAGGTCTCCTCGAAAGCCTTGACGAACTCGGACAGCTCGATCAGGGTCATCTCCTTGAACTGGTCAAGGAGCTCCTCGGTGCTCAGCTTCGCCATGATGGCGTTCCTTTCTCTTGTGCCGTGAGTGGCGTGTGTTGTGGTCAAGCCGACCGGGACCGGGTGGCCCCGTGGTGGTCAGCTCTCGTCGCCACCCTCGGCGACGTCGGTGGTGGTCTCGGCAGCAGCCTCGACCTCGGTGGCGGCCTCCTCGGTCGCCGCGGGAGCGGCAGCCTCGGGGGTGGCGCCACCCTGCTCCTCGACCTTCGCGCGCAGCGCGTCGACGACCCGGGCGGTCTGCGACAGCGGAGCGGCGAAGAGGTAGACGGCCTTGCTCAGGTTCGCCTTCATGGCGCCGGCGAGCTTGGCCAGCAGGACCTCGCGGGACTCCAGGTCCGCGAGCTTGGTGATCTCCTCCGGGCTCAACGGCTTGCCGTCGAGGACACCCGCCTTGATCACCAGGGCCGGGTTGGCCTTGGCGAAGTCACGCAGACCCTTGGCCGCCTCGACCGGGTCACCGGTGACGAAGGCGATGGCCGTGGGGCCGACCAGGTGCTCGTCGAGGCCCTCGATGCCGGCCTCGGCAGCAGCACGCTTGGTCAGCGTGTTCTTCACCACGGAGTAGGTGGCGTGCTCGCGCATACCGCTGCGAAGCTCGGTGAGCTGGGTCACCGTGAGTCCGCGGTACTCGGTCAGCACGGCCGCACCGGAGTTGCGAAGCTTGTCCGCAATCTCGGCGATGGCTGCGTCCTTCTCAGGCGTTGCCATATGGGCCTCCTTCGTCGTGGTGCCGGATACCCCCGGGCCCCTCCACGACGAGAGCCCCGGCGCAGGCGCGACGGGGCTCGGATCTCCGCACGGCCGATGGCCGGTGCAGCGACGTGCTACGACACTCCTGCGCTGGTCGCCCCGTGCTCGGGAACCTTCGGCCGACATCCCCCGGGGCTTTCGCCCCCGGGCACGCCGACAACCGGCGGTCAATGGGTATGCGGCAAGGTTACGGCATACCTGCTCCCTCGCCCAAATCTGGGGATGGCGCCCGGTGCACCGATGGGGTACCAATGGGTCATGGAGGCGACGAGCAGGCCCACGGACAGATCCAAGGCCCTGGAGCGGTGGTACTCCCCCAGGATGCAGCAGAACATCACCCTGGTCAGATGGGGGCACGCGGGGGTGCCGGTGCTGGCGCTGCCGACCGCCGGCGGCGACGCCGAGGAGATCGAGCGGCACAAGCTGGTCGACGCGCTGGGCGAGCTGATCGACGCCGGGCACGTCCGTCTCTACTCCTGCGACAGCGTGGCCGGGCGAGCCATGATGCACGAGGACGGCGACGTCGCCTACCGCTGCTGGCTGCTCAACCAGTTCCAGCAGGCGGTCGCCCACGAGGTCGTGCCCGCGATCCGCGGCGACTCCGGCCACCAGCAGGCCGTGGTCACCGGCTCCTCCGTCGGCGCCTTCAACTCGGTGGCCCTCCTCGCACGCTTCCCCCACCTTTTCCGGCTGGCCATCGCGATGAGCGGGACCTTCGAGATCGAGCGCTTCATCGGCGGCTATGCCGACGACCTCTACTACTGCTCGCCGCGCCGTTTCCTGCCCGGGCTGGAGGGGCCCAGCCTGGAGCGGCTGCGCGACCGCTTCGTCCTGCTGGCCTCCGGCACCGGCGCGTGGGAGAACATCGAGGAGTCCTGGCAGATGGCCGACGTCCTCGGGGCCAAGGGGATCCCCAACCGCGTCGACGACTGGGGGCCGGGCTACGAGCACGAGTGGCCCACCTGGTGGGCGATGCTCCCGCAGTACCTCCGGGAGCTGCTGGACCTTCGATGAGCGCCCTCCGCCCCCCGGGCGCTCGCCGCCGGGGCGCGATCACCGACGTTCCCGGTGTGCGCGTCGCGCACGTGACCCTGGAGCAGAGCGCCCAGGTGCGCACCGGGGTGACGGTGGTGCTGCCGCATACCCGCGACCTCCTCGCCGAGCCGGTGACGGCGGCGGCGCACGTGGTGAACGGCTACGGCAAGCCGCTCGGACTGCAGCAGGTGGTCGAGCTGGGCGAGGTCGAGACGCCCATCGTGCTGACCAACACCCTGGCGGTCGGCGCCGCCCACGAGGGGGTGGTGCGGGAGCTGCTGGACCGCGACCCCGACCTGGGCCGTCCGCGCACCGTCAACCCCGTGGTCCTGGAGTGCAACGACGGCCGGCTCAACGACCTGCGTGCCCTGGCCGTGCGTCCCGAGCACGTCGTCGAGGCGATCGGAGCCGCGCGCCGTGCCCGGGACGGGCACGCGGTCGAGGAGGGCGCGGTGGGGGCCGGGCACGGGATGGTCGCCTTCGGCTGGAAGGGCGGGATCGGCACCGCCTCGCGGGTGGTGGAGCTCGAGGACGAGGGGGCCACGACGGACGGGTGGGGCGGGACCCTGGGCGCCCTCGTCCTCACCAACATGGGGCGGCCGGAAGATCTGCTCGTCTCCGGCCGGCGGCCGGAGGTGGCTCCCCCCGACCCGCTCGAGGAGGACGTGGACGGCTCGGTCATCGTCCTGCTGGCCACCGACGCCCCCTTCGACGCCCGCCAGCTCGGCCGGCTGGCCCGCCGCGCCCAGAACGGCCTGGCCCGCACCGGCGTGCTCACCGACCACGGCTCCGGGGAGTTCGTCGTGGCCTTCAGCACGGCCACGCCCCTCCACCTACGCGACGGCGACTGGCTGCGGCCGTGGTTCGCCGCCGTGGCCGATGTCGTCGAGGAGGCCGTCCTGTCCTCGCTGCGCGCGGCCCGCCCCGTCACCGGCCGCACGGGCCGCACCGCCCACCGCTGCCCGATCTAGCCCCCACCCCGTCGACGCCACGCTCTGCTGGCCGACCAGCGGCACACGCTGTCCGTGCCCCCGGCACACTCTGCTGCCCGACCGGCTGCACACCTTGTCCGTGTCGGCCATGGCCACAGATGTCGCATGGCCGCCTCGATGTCGCCAAACCGAGGATCTGCCCAGGTTGCAGCAGGCGCGCCTGTCGCGCTCGCCGGCTTCGGCCAGGTTTGCCGTCATCCGGCCCAGGCCGCACGCTCGGCGGAGCGAGCCATGGCAGCCCGGATGCGGTGATTGACCTCCTGCGGGTTCTCCAGGTCGGCCCAGGTCAGCCGGACCACCTCATAACCCAGGGTCCGCAGCCGGTCCTCCCTCACCTTCTCCGCCCGGATGTCCTTGACGTCTGCATACTTCCCCATGCCGTCGAACTCGACGACCACCTTCTCCTTCTCGAACAGGAAGTCCACCCGGCCGACGAACACCCCGTCCGGATCCAGGATGGTGATCTGCTGCCGCGGAGTGGGCAGGCCGAGCAGGATGAACAGCCAGCGGCAGCGGGTCTCGCCGGCCGAGTCGCTCAGCCCGCCCGCCAGCTGCAGCACCCGCCGCGCTCGGGGCTTGCCGGGCACTGGGCCAAGTGCCGTCTCGGCCGCCACCAGGTCTTCGGCGGCGAAGCGTGCGAGCTGCAGCCCGGACTCTGCGGACACCAGCCCGGCCTCGACACCGAAGGTCGCCGCCACCTGCAGACAGGCGAAGGCCGGCGCCACGACGCGGCACCCCTCGACCCTGGTGAGGAAGGCCTCTGGCACACCACCATGGAGCGGGGCGAGGGGGTCCGGCCGCGACCGTCCCCCATCGGTGCGCGCCAGATGCACCCTGTGGTCCACCCCGAAGAGAGCGATGCCGGACAACGCCAGCGCGCTGTGGTGACTCAATGCACGCGGCTGCTCTCGGACCCCGCGGTAGACCGCCCTCGCCCGGAGCGCGTGCTGGTCCCACTCCTTGGCCTCCCGCCAGGTCCGACCCTCGACGAAGACGCCGCGGCGGATCCGGTGCAGCACGCCATCCCGCACCAGCTGACGGATGTCGGGCTCGGACAGGCCGAGTCCCCGCAGATCGTCAGCCGTGCACACACCGGCGTGCCCGGCCAGAAGGGTCCTCAACGCGGTGCGAACTGCCATGCCCCGACTCTGCCCCGCGATCGTCGGCTCGCGCAGAAGTTGTCCACAGGCCCGCCCGTGCACGCCGATCCGGACCAGATCCTGTCCCGCCGGGGCCGGCCGACCACTGATGGCTCACGTCGGGGAGGACATGGGCGCCGAACCTCACAGATGCCGGCAAACCTGCGATGTGTCGGCAAACCCGCGATGAGCCCAGGTTGCGACCCGGGCACATGGCAGGTTTACCGACATGTGCAAGGAACACCGGCGTCGCGGTGCACAGCGGGGCGGAGGCCGGGGCGGACGGGCCGCGTGGCGGGTGGGGCCAGGGCAGCAGGAACGGCGACGGCCCCCGACGACACAGGGTCGTCGGGGGCCGTCGGTCCGTCAGGAGGTCGCGCTCACTCGGAGGCGGCGTCGGCCAGCAGGCTGCCCACGCGCGAGGGGTCCAGCGGGATGCCGGGGCCCATCGTGGTGGCGATGGTGGCCTTGGTGACGTAGCGGCCCTTGGAGGAGGCCGGCTTCAGACGCAGGACCTCGTCGATCGCGGCGCCGTAGTTCTCGACCAGGGCTTTCTCGTCGAAGGAGGCCTTGCCGATGATGAAGTGGAGGTTGCTGTGCTTGTCGACACGGAACTCGATCTTGCCGCCCTTGATGTCGGAGACGGCCTTGGCGGTGTCCATGGTGACGGTGCCGGTCTTGGGGTTCGGCATGAGGCCGCGGGGGCCCAGGACCTTGCCCAGACGACCGACCTTGCCCATCAGGTCCGGGGTGGCGACGACGGCGTCGAAGTCGGTCCAGCCACCGGCGATCTTCTCGATCATGTCGTCCGAGCCGACGAAGTCGGCGCCGGCCTCGCGGGCGGCCTCGGCCTTGTCGCCGTTGGCGATGACCAGGACGCGGGCGGTCTTACCGGTGCCGTGCGGCAGGTTGACGGTGCCGCGGACCAGCTGGTCGGCCTTGCGCGGGTCGACGCCCAGGCGCAGGGCGACCTCGACGGTCGCGTCGTACTTCGTGGAGGTGGTCTCCTTGGCGAGGCGGACGGCCTCGACCGGGGTGTAGAGCTTGCCGTCCTCGATCTTCTCGATCGCGGCGCGGTAGGCCTTGCTGCGCTTCATGGTGCTACTCCTTGGATTCTTGGTGGAGCTGTGGTGAACGGACCTGCGCAGGTCCTCCCACAGGTGGGGCTGGCGCCCCGGGCCCGGTATGCGGTGACGCACCTGGTCAGGTGCGGCACCGCATACCGGAAGAGGGTGTGATCAGTCGGTGGTGACGCCCATCGACCGAGCGGTACCTGCGATGATCCGCTTGGCCATGTCGATGTCGTTGGCGTTCAGGTCGGCCATCTTCATCTCGGCGATCTCGGTGAGCTGGGCGTCGGTGAGCTTGGCGACCTTGGTCTTGTGCGGCTCGCCGGAACCCTTGGGCACACCGGCGGCCTTCTTGATCAGCTCGGCGGCCGGCGGGGTCTTGGTGATGAAGGTGAACGAGCGGTCCTCGTAGACCGTGATCTCGACCGGGATGACGTTGCCACGCTGGGACTCCGTCGCGGCGTTGTACGCCTTGACGAACTCCATGATGTTGACGCCGTGCTGACCCAGGGCGGGACCGACCGGCGGGGCCGGGGTGGCCGCACCGGCCTGGATCTGCAGCTTGATGAAGCCTGCGACCTTCTTCTTGGGGGGCATGATGCCTCTTCCTGTTGGTGGGCCGACGCCGTGGGCGATGACCCGGTTGCATCCCGCCCGCCGGTCGGCGGGCGGAGGGTGCCGGACGGGATCAGATCTTGGCGACCTGGCCGAACGACAGCTCGACCGGGGTCTCCCGGCCGAAGATGGAGACGAGGACCTTGAGCTTCTGGCTCTCGGGGATGACCTCGGAGATGGTGGCCGGAAGGGTCTCGAACGGGCCCTCCATGACCGTGACCGACTCGCCGACCTCGAAGTCGACCTGGGCGGCCGGCTTGGCGGAGGCCTGCGCGCCCGAGCTCGCGGCGGCGCCGGAGGTGGCGGCGGGGGCGTCGAAGGTGGGGGCCAGCATGCTGACGACCTCGTCGATCGACAGCGGCACCGGCTGGTGGGCGTTGCCGACGAAGCCGGTCACGCCGGGCGTGTGGCGCACGGCGCCCCAGGACTCGTCGGTCAGCTCCATCCGGACCAGGACGTAGCCGGGCATCCGGACGCGACGGACCAGCTTGGGCTGGCCGTTCTTGATCTCGCGCACCTCCTCCATGGGGACCTCCACCTCGAAGATGTAGTCCTCCATGTTGAGGCTGGTGATGCGGCTCTCGAGGTTGACCTTGACGCGGTTCTCGTAGCCGGCGTAGGAGTGGATGACGAACCAGTCGCCGTACTTGCCGCGCAGGTTGGCCTTGAACTCCTCCAGGGGGTCCACGGCCTCGGCCGGCTCGTCGGCGTCGGTGTCCTCGGTGTCGCTCTCCTCGTCGGCCTCGATGGCCTCGACCTGGGGCTCCTCGCCGTAGACCTCGTCCTCGGCGGTCACGTCGTCGGCGGGCGCGTCACCGTCGAACTCGCGCGCGGCGGCCAGGTCGGCCTCGGCGACGGACAGCTCGGCGGCCTCGTCGTGCTCGTGGGTCTGCTCGGACATGCCCTACTTCCTCAGGTTTGGTCTGGCCGCGTGGCCAGCGAAGGTTGTGCTCGTGATGGTCGTGAGGTGACCGGCCGGGGCCTCAGGCTCCGAAGACCAGCCCCATCACCCACCGGAACAGCTGGTCGAGGCCGAAGACGAAGCCCATCACGACCGAGACGAACAGCAGGACCACCAGGGTGTAGGTGATCAGCTCCTGCCGGGTCGGCTGGACAACCTTGCGCAGCTCGGCCATGACCTGCGCGACGAAGGTCGCCGGGCGCGGGGGCTGGCCGGCGCCGCTCTGGCTGCGCGCGACACCCTCGGTGTCGTGTGCCGGGTTTGCCACAGGTCGCCTTCCTTCGTGCCGGTATGTGGTCGCTGACGAGATCGTCGACCTCACCGCTCGCGCAGGGCATGAGGGACTCGAACCCCCAACCGCCGGTTTTGGAGACCGGTGCTCTACCAATTGAGCTAATGCCCTACGGGTGCCCTGTGCTGCTGCCAGCGTGCCCCGCGTCCGACCTGCCGTTGGGGGGCAGGCTGGCGCACGGTGCGAACACCCGAGGAGGCAGTCTACGTGACGCACGCGCCAGGGTGCAAAGATGGGCAGCGTGAGCGAGCAGACAGAGAGCAGCAGGGCCCGGATCTCCGCGCGGATCGGCTCCATCGCCGAGTCCGCCACCCTGGCGGTCGACGCCAAGGCCAAGTCCCTCAAGGCCCAGGGTCGACCGGTGGTCGGCTTCGGCGCGGGCGAGCCGGACTTCCCCACCCCCGACTACATCGTGGAGGCGGCCGCCGCGGCCACCCACGACCCCGCCAACCACCGCTACTCCCCCGCCGGCGGCCTGGTGGACCTGAAGAAGGCGATCGTGGCCAAGACCCGGCGCGACTCCGGCTATGAGATCGAGCCGGCCAACGTGCTGATCACCAACGGCGGCAAGCAGGCCGTCTACAACACCTTCGCCACGCTGCTGGACCCGGGCGACGAGGTCATCCTGCCCACCCCCTACTGGACGACCTATCCGGAGGCGATCCGCCTCGCCGGCGGCGTCCCGGTGGAGGTCTTCGCCGGCGCCGACCAGGGCTACCTGGTCACCGTCGAGCAGCTGGAGGCCGCGCGCACGGGGAAGACCAAGGTGCTGCTCTTCTGCTCGCCCTCCAACCCCACGGGTGCGGTCTACCCGCCCGAGCAGGTCGAGGCGATCGGCCGCTGGGCGCTCCAGCACGGCATCTGGGTCGTCACCGACGAGATCTACGAGCACCTGACCTATGACGACGCCACCGCGCCGTCGATGCCCGTGGTCGTCCCCGAGCTGGCCGACACCTGCGTCGTGCTCAACGGGGTCGCCAAGACATACGCGATGACCGGCTGGCGCGTGGGCTGGATGATCGGCCCCACCGACGTCATCAAGGCCGCGACCAACCTGCAGAGCCACGCGACCTCCAACGTCGCCAACGTCTCCCAGCGGGCCGCCATCGCGGCGCTGGAGGGCGACCTGTCCGCGGTCGACGAGATGAAGGTCGCCTTCGACCGCCGTCGCAAGCTCATCGTGGAGATGCTCAACGCGATCGAGGGCGTGCACTGCCCGGTCCCCCAGGGCGCCTTCTACGCCTATCCCTCGGTCGAGGGCGTGCTCGGAAAGACGATCCGCGGCCGCACCCCGCAGACCTCGGCCGAGCTGGCCGAGCTCATCCTCGACGAGGTCGAGGTGGCCTGCGTGCCCGGCGAGGCCTTCGGCCCCAGCGGCTACCTGCGCTTCTCCTACGCCCTGGGCGACGAGGACCTCAAGGAGGGCATCGGCCGGATCCAGGCCCTGCTCGGCGAGGCCCGCTGAGCCGTCTCTGCACCAACCATCCCCGCGGCAACCACCCCGCGACCACGAACGAGACGCCCCGTCCGGTGCAGCACCGGGCGGGGCGTCCTCGCAACGGAAGCGCGTCAGTCGGCGCCGAACTCCATGGACGCCCAGTCGAGGGCGACCTCCTCGTCCTCGGTCGGGCCGACCCCGCCGGCGATGCGGTCCGCACCACCAGGGGTGAGCTCGCCGACCAGCGAGGTCGTGGCCAGCCCCATCGCCGAGGCGGCCGCACCGCCGGAGCCGAGCAGCCCCATCGAGACGTACTGCTCCAGCCGCGAGCGCGAGTCGGCGATGTCCAGGTTGCGCATCGTCAGCTGACCGATCCGGTCGGTCGGGCCGAAGGCGGCGTTGCTCACCCGCTCCATCGACAGCTTGTCCGGGTGGTAGGAGAACGCCGGGCCGTCGGTCGCCACGATCGTGTAGTCCTCGCCCCGCCGCAGCCGCAGCGTCACCGTGCCGGTCACCGCGGAGGCCACCCACCGCTGGAGCGACTCTCGGATCATCAGGGCCTGCGGGTCCAGCCAGCGGCCCTCGTAGAGCAGCCGGCCCAGGGCGCGGCCCTGGTCGTGATAGGCCCGGATCGTGTCCTCGTTGTGGATGGCGTTGACCAGCCGCTCGTAGACGACGTGCAGCAGCGCGATGCCCGGGGCCTCGTAGATCCCACGGGACTTGGCCTCGATGATGCGGTTCTCGATCTGGTCGGCCATGCCCAGCCCGTGCCGGCCGCCGATCTCGTTGGCCTTCATCACCAGCCGGACGGCGTCCCCGTCGAAGTCGTCGCCGTTGATGGCCACCGGCCGCCCGTGGCGGAACTCCACCGTCACGGTCTCCGCGGCGATGTGGACCGACTCGTCCCAGAACGGCACCCCCATGATCGGCTCGACGATCTCCATCGAGGTGTCGAGGTGCTCCAGCGTCTTGGCCTCGTGCGTGGCGCCCCAGATGTTGGCGTCGGTGGAGTAGGCCTTCTCCTTGCTCTGCCGGTAGGGCAGGTCGCGCTCGGTCAGCCACTGGCTCATCTCGTCGCGGCCGCCCAGCTCGTGGACGAAGGCCTCGTCCAGCCAGGGCTTGTAGATCCGCAGGTTGGAGTTGGCCAGCAGGCCGTAGCGGTAGAAGCGCTCGATGTCGTTGCCCTTGAAGGTGGAGCCGTCGCCCCAGATGTTGACGTCGTCCTCCTTCATCGCCTTGATGAGCATGGTGCCGGTGACGGCGCGCCCCAGCGGCGTGGTGTTGAAGTAGAACCGCCCGCCGGAGCGCAGGTGGAAGGCGCCGCACGCCAGGGCGACCAGCCCCTCCTCCACCAGCTCGGCGCGGCAGTCGACCAGCCGCGCGATCTGCGCGCCGTACTCCTTGGCACGGTCGGGGACGGTGTCGATCTCGGGCTCGTCGTACTGCCCGATGTCGGCCGTGTAGGTGCAGGGCACGGCGCCCTTCTCTCGCATCCACGCGACCGCCACCGAGGTGTCCAGACCACCGGAGAAGGCGATCCCGACACGTTCACCGACAGGGATGCTCGTCAAGACCTTGGACATGATGAGGATTGTATGCGCTCATCGGCATAGCTATGCAATCCGCAGGTCAGGCCCTCTTTTTCCGCAGGTATGCGGCAGCTCGCCTACTCGTCCCCGCGCAGCTGGAAGCGCTGCAGCCGCCAGCCGGCGACCAGGGCGCCCAGGACCAGCAGGACCAGGGAGGCGATCACCGCATAGCTCAAGGACATCTCCGCCACCGGCAGGTCGAGGTCCGAGGCCGCCTCGCCCAGCCGCTGGGCGATGGACCCCACCGACAGGTGCCTCATGCCGGACAGGAACCGGGCCAGCAGGCCCTCCACGACCAGGACGTAGACGAGGCCGGCGATCATCCCGTGCCGCGTCGCGGCCGACAGCGCGGTGAACAGCGCGGCGTAGAGCAGCGCCGCCGCCCCGCCGGTCACCACGGCCACCGTCAGCCACGAGTCGTCCATCCCGCCGGCCAGCACCGTCCCCACCAGCCCGGCGACCGAGAGCAAGACCGCGACGCCGGCGGCGACGACGAACTTGGAGGAGGCCACGACATACCGCGAGACCGGTGTGGAGAGCAGGTAGACCACCGAGCCGTCGTCGATCTCCGGGCCCAGCACCCCGTTGGCCGCCAGGAGGGCCACGAGCGGCACGACGAGGGCCAGGCCCACCTCGAGGAAGATCGCGCCCGGGGCGACCGGCTCGCCGACGAGCGCGCGGAGGGTGCCGGCGAGGGCGACCAGCAGCACCGGCAGCGCGATGAGCACCAGGCCCCGCCTCTGCCCCGTGAGCGCCCGCAGCGCCAGGCGGGAGATCGTGGGGTTCATGACTGCACCAGGTAGGTGAACACCGACTCCAGGCTCTCGTCCGACGGCACGAGCTCGCGCACCGTGATCCCCGCCTCCCGCGCCAGGCGCGGGAGTTCCAGCGTGAACTGCCCCATCTCGGTCACCTCCACCGTGATCGCCTCCCCCGTGCCCACGCGTCCGAGGGTCACCCCCCGCACGCTCTCGCGCCCCATGAGGGCCGCCGCCATCCTCCGGTCGTCGGAGGTCCGGACGACATAGCGCGAGGGCCGGTCGGTCATCAGCCGCCGGATCGCACCGAAGTCGCCGCTGGCCGCGTGCCGGCCGGAGACGACGACCTCGATGTGGCGGGCGATCTGCTCGACCTCCTCCAGGATGTGGCTGGAGAACAGGACCGTGCGCCCCTCCTCCCCCATACGCGTCAGCAGCTCCATGAGATGGATCCGTTGCCGGGGATCGACGCCGTTGAAGGGCTCGTCGAGCAGCAGGACCTGCGGCTCGTGGACCAGGGCGGATCCGAGCTTGGCGCGCTGCCGCATACCCTTGGAGTAGGTGCTGATCGGGCGGTCCGCCGCGTCGACCAGGTCGACGAGCTCGAGCGTGCGCCGCGTCGCCGCGCGGACGTCGCGCAGCTTGTGCAGCTCGGCGCTGGCCTGCACGAACTGCCGCCCGGTCAGATAGCTGAAGCTCACCTCCCGCTCGGGCACCAGGCCCAGATCCCGGTATGCGGCCACGTTGCGCCACACCGGCACCTCACCCAGGCGGACCTCGCCGGAGGAGGGCGCCAGGAAGCCGGACATCATCGCGATCAGGGTCGACTTGCCCGCGCCGTTGGGGCCGAGCAGACCGGTCACGCCGGGGCCGACGGTCATGGTGACGTCGTTGACGGCCACGACGTTGCCGTACCAGCGGGAGACCTTCTCCAGGACGAGCTCGGTCATCTCAGGCCCCCTTGCTGCGGTAGCGACGGACGAGCAGGACCAGGCCGAGGACCATGAGGGCCAGCGCCACCGCCAGCATCAGCCAGCCGCGGGCGGTGTCGTCGACCGGTGCCACGGAGTTGCCCCCGGCCGCGCCCCCCAGCCCGACCTGGAGGGAGTCGACCAGGACGAAGGGCGAGAGCAGCGCCAGCCACTGGGCCAGGTCCTCCCGCCCGGCCATCTGCGCCCCGCCCTGCAGGCCGGCGGTGACCCCGAGCCCGACGAGCAGGGCCATGATCGAGCCGGCGACCGCCAGCCCCCGGCGCAGGGTCCAGGAGGACACGAGCGCCGCGACGGTGGCCACGAGGAGGGCCAGGAGGATGGCACCGACGAGCGCCACGACCACCTCGGGCAGCTCCTCGGTGAGATCGGCGCCGGCCGCGAGCCCGCCGACGAGGAGCACCAGGACGGGGGTGAGGACGAAGGCGAAGATCGCCAGCACGAGCGAGGCCCAGCGGGTCAGCGCGAAGACGGTCGCCCCCAGGGGTCGGGCCAGGTAGAGACTGATCACCCCCGAGCGCAGGTCGCGGCTGAAGAGCACCGGCGCCTGGGCCGCGACGAAGAGCACCACGAGGAAGGAGCTGTCGGCCAGGTAGCCGCTGTAGTCCAGCAGGCCGGCGTTCAGGCCCATGAAGGCCATGATCCCGACCATGACGACGGCCGGGACGAGCGTCATGCCCAGCAGCGCGAAGGGCAGCGCCTTGGCCTTGCCGGAGCGGCCGAAGCCGAAGGTCGCCAGCAGCCCCGACCACAGGAGCGAGCCGACGATCGCCGGCAGCCCCAGGCGAGGGCCGTCGTAGCGCCGGTAGCCGATGTCGTGGATGACGCCGCTGCGGGGCGAGGTCGGGCTGCTCACGAGGCCACCTCCTCCCGGAAGACGTCCTCGAGATGGCCCCGCTGCGGCTGGATCCGGACCAGGCCGACGCCGAGGTCGGCCGCGGTGTCGCGGACGAGATCGCGCAGGCGGTCGTGGGCGAGCGCGGGGTCCACGCCCTCCCCGGCGATCGGGTCGATCGCCACCAGCGCGCCGTGCGGCCGGCAGGACAGCCCGGCCGCGGCCAGCGCCTCCCCCAGCGCCCGCTGGGCCGCGTCGTCGTCGCCGTCTGCGGCGTGGACCTCGACGAGCACCACGCCCGTGTCGGCCAGGAAGGTGTCGGTCGCCTCCGAGCGCAACAGCCGGCCCCCGTCGAGGACGACGACGTGGTCGCTGATCCGCTCCAGCTCGCCCATCAGGTGGGAGGTCACCAGGACCGGGATGCCGAAGTCCCCGCCGATGCGCTGGACGAGGCCCAGCATGTCGTCGCGGGCGGCCGGGTCCAGACCGTTGGTGGGCTCGTCCAGCAGGACCAGGGCCGGGTCGTGCACCAGGGCCTGCGCGAGCTTGGCGCGCTGCTTCATACCGGTCGAGTAGCCACCCATCAGGCGGTAGCGCTCCTCGGCCAGCCCGACGTGCCGCAGCACGTCGGCGGCGCGCTCGCGGGCGGCCGCCGGGGGCAGCCCGGACATCCGGCCCATGTGGACGACGAAGTCGATGCAGCGGACGTCGGGCGGCAGGCACTCGTGCTCGGGCATGTAGCCGACGACCTGACGGATCTGGTCGCCCTCCCGGGCGATGTCGTGGCCGAGCACGGTCGCGCTCCCGGAGGTGGGACTGAGCAGGCCCAGCAGGATCTTGATCAGGGTGGACTTGCCGGCGCCGTTGGCGCCCACGAGCCCGGTCACCCCCTCACCGACGTCGACGGTGAGGTCGGCGAGCGCGTGGACCTGGCCGTAGCTCTTGCTCAGTGCGGCTGTCGTGATGACCCCCATGGCGATCACTCTAGGGCCGCGCACGACCCGCCCGGCAGGGGGTTGTCCCCCCAACGTCTAGGGTGTCTGCATGCCGTCGCCGACCAGCTCGCGCTCCGTGCACGAGCTGCCCAAGGCGCACCTCCACCTGCACTTCACGGGGTCGATGCGCGTGCAGACGGTGCGCGATCTCGCGGACAAGCACGGTATGCGGCTTCCCGCCGCCTTCACCTCGCAGTGGCCACCGCGGCTCTCCGGACACGACGAGCGCGGGTGGTTCCGCTTCCAGCGGCTCTACGACGCCGCGCGGGCCTGCGTCCGGGACGAGGCCGACATGCGCCGGATCGTGCGGGAGGCGGCGCAGGACGACGCCGCGGAGGGATCGCGCTGGTTGGAGCTGCAGGTCGACCCGACCTCCTACGCCCCCTTCGTCGGCGGCATCACGCCGGCGCTGGAGATCGTGCTGGACGAGGCGCGGGCCGCGAGCACCGAGACCGGCACCCAGGTCGCGATCGTGGTCGCGGCCAGCCGGATGCGCCACCCGCTCGAGGCCCGCACGCTGGCCCGGCTGGCGGCCCGGCACGCCGGCGAGGGCGCCGGGACGGTCGTCGGCTTCGGGCTGTCCAACGACGAGCGCCGCGGGATGACCAGCGAGTTCGCCCACGCCTTCCGCATCGCCGCGCGCGCCGGGCTGGCCAGCGTCCCGCACGCCGGGGAGCTGCTGGGGGCCGACCACGTCCACGTGGCCCTGGACCACCTGCGCCCGGACCGGCTCGGGCACGGCGTGCGCTCGGTCGAGGACGCGTCGGTGCTGGACCGGGTGGTGCAGGAGCAGGTCACCCTCGAGGTGTGCCCGAGCAGCAACGTGGCGCTGGGGGTCTACGACAGCCTGGCCGAGGTGCCGCTGCCCCGCCTGCTGGAGGCCGGTGCGCGGGTGGCCCTGGGCGCCGACGACCCGCTGCTGTTCGGGAGCCGGCTGGCGGAGCAGTACACCAGCGCCCGGGTCGACCACGGCCTGGACGACGCGGCCCTGGCCACGCTCGCGCGCGGATCCGTCGAGGGCTCGGCGGCACCCGCCGCGCTCAAGGCCGAGCTGGTGACCCAGATCGAGGACTGGCTCGACTAGCCGCCCTGCTCCACGGACCGGAACGCGCTGGTGATGGAGACCTGGGCCGTGTCGAGCCAGGGCGCCACGGTCTCGTGGATCGCCTCGACGGTCGTGGTGTCGGCGACCAGGGCCTGGACCTCCAGGATGCCGCTCGTCCCACCGCCGCCGCTGGAGAGGAGCCGGAGCTCCTGGAAACGCTTGCTCAGCGCGTCCTGGGCCGCGGCCACGTCGGCCTCGGAGGGCAGGTCGCGCTGCTCGAGGCACAACGGTCCGTGGAAGACGGCTCGCAACGCCGTCCGGGCCGCCTTGAGGTCGCCGTCCTCGTTGATCAGCACGTTCATCGTCGGTCCGCCGTCGGAGAGATAGGCCAGGACGTAGCCCTCCAGCCCGCTCGCGACCGCGATCAGCTCCTGCTCCTCGGCCATGCCGGTCCCGTCGGAGGTGCGGGCCGCCTGGTCGACGTCCGGGACGTCCGCGGTGGGGTCGTCGCAGAGCTGGGGGAAGGGGTCCTCGTCGTGCGGCGGGACGGTGATCCCTTCGGGCTGCTCGCTGGTCAGGGGCCTGCTGAGGGTGAAGGTGCCCTGACCGCCGGTGGACAGGTCGAGGTGCCCGACGGCCCAGTAGGCGTCGTTGGTCCAGCGGACCTCGCCCTCCTCCTCGGCATCCAGCCCCTCCCAGGAGAAGTCGCCGGCCAGGACGGGACCGCCGCACTGGGGCGGGTAGGACTCGGCCACCCCACCCACGCACAGCTCGGGCTCGGCGTCGGCGCTGCGCTGCATGATCATGCCGTGGGCGGCGAGCTCGTCCTCCAGGTCGACCACCGCCGGCCCGGTCAGGGCGGCGCCGTCCTCGGGCGCGTCGGTCGTGGTGTCGCTGCCCGGCGCACCCACCGAGCCGCAGGCCGCCAGCGCCGCGGTCAGGCCGATTGCCATCGTCAGTCGGAGGATCCTCATGGTCGCCCATCCTTCCAGCGGTGCCCACGTGGCGGCGGTCGGCGGCCGCCATCCGTCACTGGTCTACCACCTAGACGTCCCGGACCGGCCGGCTCGTTCCCTCACAGCCTCGCAGCACGGTCACAGGTGCAGGCCGACGAGCACCGGCTCGTTGACCAGCCGGACGCCGAAGGCCTCCTCCACCCCGTCGCGGATCTCCCGCGCCAGGGCCAGCACGTCGGCGGCGGTCGCCGAACCCCGGTTGGTCAGCGCGAGCGTGTGCTTCGTCGACAGCCCGGCGGGCCGACCCTCCAGCGTGCCGTAGCCCTTGGTGTAGCCCGCCTTGTCGATCAGCCAGGCCGCCGATGTTTTGACGGTGGCGCCGTCGGCCGAGGGGAACTGCGGGGGCACCGGCCCGTCGGGCCCGAGCCGGTCCGCCGCCCGCGCCACGAGCTCCTCGAGCTGGGCCACCGGCAGGATCGGGTTGGTGAAGAAGGAGCCGCAGCTCCACGTGTCGTGGTCCTGCGCGTCCAGCACCATCCCCCGACGGCGGCGCTGGTCCAGCACGGCCTCCCGCGCCCGCGCCAGAGGCACCCGGTCGCCGACGGCGACGTCCAGACCGCGCGCGAGATCCGCATACCCGATGGGTTGTGAGAGCTCGGTCGGCCGGAGCTGGAAGGAGACGTCCAGGACCACGTGGCGCGGGGTGACGGCACCGGCGTCGGCGTCGGGGCCGAGCATGGACTCCTTGAGCACGGAGTGGCGGTAGGAGAAGTCGAGGTCGGCGCTGAACATCGTGCGGACCCGCTTCTCGTGGCGGTCCCAGACCCGCACGGAGGCGATCGTCTGGGCGACCTCCTGGCCGTAGGCGCCGACGTTCTGCACCGGGGTGGCGCCGGTCGCGCCGGGGATGCCGGAGAGGGCCTCGATCCCGGACCAGCCCTCCTCGCAGGCGTGGGCCACGACGTCGTCCCAGGTCTCCCCGGCCGCGACGGTCGCGAGCACCCCGCCGCAGGCCGAGGCCGACGGGACGGTGATGCCGCGGGTGGCCACGCGCACGACGGTGCCGGGGAAGCCCTCGTCGGCCACGAGCAGGTTGGACCCGCCGCCGACGACGAGCAGCGGCTCGCCGGCCTCGTCCACGCTGCGGACGGCCTCGATGAGCTCGGCCTCGGTCGTGGCGGTGACCATGGCGCGCGGCGGACCGCCCACGCGCATCGTCGTCAGGGTCGCGAGCGCAGCGGTCACGCGCGGACCACGGCCTGGCACCGGCCCAGGACCTTCTCACCGGCGCAGGTCGCGGTCAGCTCCAGAGTCTGGGTGGGGCCGTGCTCGTCCTCGCCGCTCTTCTTCACCACGCCCTCGACCAGGACCTCCACGGTCGCGCCCTCGGGGACGACGACCATGCCGGTGAAGCGGGTCGAGCAGGACAGGATCCGGCCCGGGTCGCCGCAGACGTAGGCCGTCACCACGTCCATCGCGGCGCCCATGGTCCACATGCCGTGCGCGATGACGTCGGGCAGGCCGACGGCGCGGGCGACCTCGGGGTCCTGGTGGATGGGGTTCTGGTCACCGGAGGCGTCGGCATAGGCCACGAGCCGGTCGCGGTCGACGGTCAGGGTGCGGGTGAGAGCCTGCTCGTCCACGGGCAGCCGGGTCGCACGGTCCTGGGGGGCCTGGCTCATCAGCCCTCACCCCTGACCACGATCATGGAGGTCACGGTCGTGACCGGGCGGTCGACCGCGTCGGTCAGCTCGACGCGGGTGGAGACCATGCCGTGGCCGCCGGCCTCACGGACCGTGTCGACGTGCAGGGTGCCGCGCAGCACGTCGCCGGCCACGATAGGGCGGTGGTGCACGAAGCCCTCCTGGCCGTGCACCACGCGGGAGAAGTCGATCCCGGCCTCCGGGTCCTGCACCAGCTGCGCCTCGCAGCGCTGGGCGAGGGTGACCGCGAATGTGGGCGGGGCCACCACGTCGGCGTGGCCCAGGCCCTGGGCGACGACGGGGTCACGGTGGGCGGCGGAGGTCGCGCCGACGGCGTCGGCGAAGGCGACGACCTGCTCGCGGGTCACCTCGAACGGGCCGGCGGGGGCGTACTCCCGGCCGGCGAAGTCTGGGTTGACGGGCATGCCGGCCAGCCTAACGCCGCCCGGGCACGACGAAGGCCGCCACCCGGGTGGGTGACGGCCTCACGCGTGATGCTGCGGCTGGTGCCTCAGCGGGTCTCGCGGTGCGCGGTGTGCTTGCCGCAGCGCGGGCAGAACTTCGCCATCTCGAGCCGGTCGGGGTTGTTCCGACGGTTCTTCTTGGTGATGTAGTTGCGCTCCTTGCACTCCGTGCACGCCAGGGTGATCTTGGGGCGGATGTCAGCGGACTTGCTGGCCACGGTGCAACCTGCTCTCGGAAGGTGGTTCTCGGTCTGGACGGGGGTACCGGGATGGTACGTGGTAGCGGGAGCGGGGCTCGATCCCGCGACCTCACGATTATGAGTCGTGCGCTCTAACCAGCTGAGCTATCCCGCCTCGGGCGACCGACGCTCTGGCCGGCCTGCCAGAGCCCCCAAACGGAATCGAACCGTTGACCTTCTCCTTACCATGGAGACGCTCTACCGACTGAGCTATAGGGGCCTGCTACCCGCAGGCAGCGAGAAGCAACTTTACACGCCACAGGGCGCACCGACAAAATCCGCGTCGGCTAGTGCTGCTCCCGTATCTCCACGGGCTGCACGTGGGCGGTCAGGTGCAGCCGGGAGGCGTCGCGCGAGGTGACGGCGAGCCGCATACCGTCCTCCTCCACCCCGTCACCGCGCAGGACGACGGTCGAGGGCAGCAGGATGGGCTTGACGAACTGCACGTCAACGGTGAACGCGTCGGCCAGGCGGGGCTGGACGGCGGCGAGCACCTTGGCGTGGGTCCACATGCCGTGGGCGATCGCGCGCGGGAACCCCAGCGCCTTGGCCGTCAGCGCGGTCAGGTGGATGGGGTTGGCGTCGCCGGAGACCGAGGCGTAGCGGCGGCCCAGATCCTTGGGGAGGCGCCAGGTGGCCAGCTCGGTCCCGGGCAGCGGCGAGGCGTCGGTCGAGGGTGCGGCCCCGCCCGGGGTCGTGGGGGTGCCGGAGCCGGCCGTTCCGCCGGACTCCTCCGAGCGCCCACGGACCAGGTAGGTGCTGCGCCCCTCCCACACGACCTCGTCGCCCACACGGGCCTCGCCGACCAGGTCGACGGTGTGGCCCTTGCGGTGGGGGGCGAGGCGCTCGCTCCAGGAGGAGAGCGTGAGGTCCTCGGCGACCCGGACCGGGCGGTGCTGGGTCATCGAGTTGGCCACGTGGACCATGCCCATCATCGGGAAGGGGAAGTCCTTGCCCGACATCAGCGCCACCTGCATCGGGAAGGTCAGCACGTGCAGCCAGGTGGCCGGCACCCGGTCGGAGAGGACGGAGCCGGTGACCTCGCAGTAGTCGGTCAGCCGTCGCACGTCCTGCTCGACGCCGGTCATCATCAGCCGCGTCTGGGGCAGCGTGCCCTTGGCGCCGGGGCGGGAGAAACCCGTCGCGACGCCGCGGGCGAACATCGGAGCGATCGCCGGCGGCCCGTCGAGGAGACGGACGTCCAGGTCTGTCATCTCAGGCCCCGATCTGGGACTGGCCGCAGACCCGCACGACCTGGCCGGTGACGGCGGCGGAGGCGGGCTCGGAGAGCCAGGCGATCGTCTCGGCGACGTCGACCGGCTTGCCGCCCTGCTGCAACGAGTTGATGCGGCGGGCGACCTCACGGGTGCCCATCGGCATCTTGGCGGTCATCTCCGTCTCGATGAAGCCGGGGGCGACGGCGTTGACCGTGATGCCCCGCCCGGCCAGGCGCGGGTCGGCACCCATGGCCCAGACCAGGCCGATGACGCCGGCCTTGGATGCGGCGTAGTTGGTCTGGCCGCGGTTGCCGGCGATCCCCGAGGTCGAGGCGACTCCGATGATCCGGCCGCCGTCGTCCAGGCCACCGGGCAGCGCCGGGTCGAGGAGGATCTCGTTCATCCGGATCTGGGCGGCCAGGTTGACCTCGAGCACGCTGCCCCAGCGGTCCTCGTCGGTGTTGGCCAGCAGCTTGTCGCGGGTGATGCCGGCGTTGTGCACGATCGTGTGGATCCGGGCGGAGTCGCCGAAGCGCTGAGCCACGTGGGCGGCGATGCGCCGCCCGGCGTCCGGGCTGGTGATGTCCAGCTGCAGGGCGGTGCCGCCGATCTTGTTGGCGACCGCGGCCAGGCCCTGGCCACCGGCCGGGACGTCGACCGCCACGACCATGGCACCGTCGCGGGCGAAGACCTCGGCGATGCCGGCACCGATGCCACGGCCGGCGCCGGTGACCACGACGATCTGGCCCTCGAACGGACGCGCGGCGCCCACCTCGGCGACGCGGCCCTCGGCGGCATGACCGACGTGGACGACCTGGCCGGAGACGTAGGCCGAGCGGCCCTCGAGGAAGAACCCGAGGGTCGAGGCCAGGTCGGTGGCGGTCGTGGGGGTGTCGGTGAGCAGGTCGACGCGGACCAGGTTGGCGGTGGCGCCGGCGCGCAGCTCCTTGCCGACGCTGCGCACGATGCCCTCCAGCGCCTGCTGCACGGCCACGGCGGTCGGGGCGCCGGCGGACTCCGGCTCGACGCCGACCACGATCACGCGGCCGGAGGGCTCCAGCCCCTTCATGGCGGGACGGAGCAGGCCGCGGACGGTCTCCAGGTCGGCGATGGAGGTCGCCGAGGTGGCGTCGACCACGAGCGCCCCGATCTTGGCCTCGTAGGGGGCGGGCACCTCACGGGTGCGGCCGTCCTCGGTGGTCTCGGTGACCCGGGTGGCCGGGGTGTCGACCAGGGCATCCTGGACCTGCACGCCGAGCAGCTCGAGGCTCTCGCGGGTCAGGCGCGGGGCACCCCCGACGGTGCCGAGGGCGACGGCCCCCTTGGGCAGCTCACGGCCACGGCGCAGGCGGGCGGCCTGCGGGACGCCCAACTGCTTGGCCAGCGGGTTGGTGGTCAGCATCGTCATCAGGTCGGCCATGTCAGCACCCTTCCAGGATCGCGACGACGCCCTGGCCGCCGGCAGCGCAGATGGAGATCAGGCCGCGGCTGCCCGCGCCCTTCTCGTGGAGCATCTTGGCCAGGCTGGCCACGATGCGGCCGCCGGTGGCGGCGAACGGGTGGCCCGCGGCGAGCGAGGACCCGTTGACGTTGAGCTTGCTGCGGTCGATGGACCCCAGCGGGGCGTCTAGCCCGAGGCGGTCGCGGCAGAAGTCCTCGGACTCCCAGGCGGTCATCGTGGCCAGGACGGTCGAGGCGAAGGCCTCGTGGATCTCGTAGTAGTCGAAGTCCTGCAGCGTCAGGCCCTGGCGCTCCAGGAGGCGCGGCACGGCGTAGGCCGGGGCCATCAGCAGCCCCTCGTCGCCGGAGACGTAGTCGACCGCGGCGACCTCGGCGTCGACGAAACGGGCCAGGGCCGGGAGGTGGTGCTCGTCGGCCCAGGCCTGGGAGCCCAGCAGCACCAGGGCCGCGCCGTCGGACAGCGGGGTGGAGTTGCCGGCCGTCATGGTCGCGCCCTCGCCCTTGCCGAACACGGGGGACAGCTTCGCGAGCTTCTCCACCGAGGTGTCGGCGCGCAGGCCCTGGTCCCGGGACAGCTTGAGGAAGCCGGTGGCCAGGTCGTCGAAGAAGCCGGAGTCCCAGGCCCGGGCCAGGTTGTGGTGGCTGGCGGCGGCCAGCTCGTCCTGGGCCTCGCGGGTGATGCCCCACTCCTTGGCGGTGCGCGCCTGGTGCTCGCCCATGGACAGGCCGGTGCGCGGCTCGGCGTTGCGGGGGGTCTCGGGCGCCAGGTCACCGGGGCGGATCGAGGCCAGCGCCTTGACCCGGGCCATCGGGGTGCGGGCGTGGTTGGCCTTGAGCAGGGCCTTGCGCAGGCCCTCGCCGACGGCGATCGGGGCGTCGCTGGCGGAGTCCACGCCACCGGCGATGCCGGACTCGATCTGGCCGAGCTGGATCTTGTTGGCGACCTGGATGACGGTCTCCAGGCCGGTGCCGCAGGCCTGGGTCAGGTCGTAGGCGGGGGTCGTCGGCGACAGCGCCGAGCCGAGCACGGACTCACGGGTCAGGTTGAAGTCGCGGGCGTGCTTGAGCACGGCGCCGGCAGCCACCTCGCCCACGCGCTGGCCGGCCAGGCCGAAGCGGGCCACAAGGCCGTCGAGGGCGGCGGTGAGCATCGCCTGGTTGGACGCGCTGGCATAGGCACCCCCGGCCTTGCCAAAGGGGATCCGGTTGCCGCCGACGATCACTGCGTCGGTGAGGGATCGGGACGGGGTCTGCGGGGTCGACTGCTGGGTCGTCGGCTGCTGGGTCATCGAGAACTCCTCGTGCAGGGCGTGCGTCATCGCGGGAAAACTATCCGATACCGACTGTAGCCGATACGGCGGGTACTTGGTACTGTGAAATCCATGACCACCTCCGCCTCGAGCTCTGGCACCGCGTCGCCCCGCGGCTCCGGCCTGCTGCCCGCGGTCGTGCGTGACGGCCGCGACGCCCGGTGGGAGGCGCACCGCACCCGTCGTCGTCGCCAGCTGGTCGAGGCGGCCCTGCGCGCGATCCGCAAGCATGGCGCCGGCGTCGGGATGGACGAGATCGCGGCCGAGGCCGCCACCAGCAAGACGGTCCTCTACCGCCACCTCGGCGACAAGGCCAGCCTCTACCGCGCCGTGGTGGCCGCGGTCGACGAGACCATCCTGACCGACCTCGAGGCCGCCCGCCAGCGCGAGGAGGACATCGTCGCCCGGCTCGCCGCGATGGTCACCAGCTATCTGTCGATGGTCGAGCGCGACCCGGAGATCTATCGCTTCGTGATGACCCGCCCGCTGGAGGCGCCCGAGAGCGGCTCTGCCGACCCCGTCCACCAGATCACCGACCGGATCGCCGAGCAGTTGACCGAGTCCCTCCGGGAGCACCTCGACCAGCTGGGCCGCCCCGGCCCGACGACCCTGGCCGCCGTCTGGGGCCACGGGATCGTCGGCTTCGTCCAGTCGGCGGCCGACCACTGGCTGGCCCGCCAGCCAGGCCCCGAACCCCTGAGCATCCAGGAGGTCAGCGACGCGGTCGTCGCCCTGATCTCCCCCGGCCTGAACATCTCCCCCGGACCCAACCTGCCCCCCGACCCCGCGAGGAAGACGCCATGAGCACCGACACCCATGTCCCGCACCCCTCCACCGACGTCGAGATGCCCGCCGTCGCCGGCGACGCCGCCACCGAGGAGCGCACCCGCGAGCGCATCAGCGACCTCGGGCAGAGCCTGCGCACCGCCACGGGCGGACGCTACGGCGAGGTCCGCGACCTGGCCAGGGCCACCCTCCCGGCCGAGGCCATGGTCCGTGACCCCGACATGTCGCTGGACGAGGCCCGGGAGTGGACCCGCCGCACGCTGGCCACGATGGTCGAGCACGGCGCGGCCGGCAGCGGCTTCCCGCTGGAGCAGGGAGGCCTGAACGACGTCGGCCGCTCCTGCGTCGACTTCGAGCTGACCGCCCACGGCGACCTGTCGGTGACCGTCAAGTCCGGCGTGCACTTCGGGCTCTTCGGCGGCGCGGTCACCTCGCTGGGGACCGCCTGGCACCACGAGAACGTCCTGCCCCCGACCCTGTCGCTGGAGCAGATCGGCTGCTACGCGATGACCGAGTACGGCCACGGCTCGGACGTCTCGTCGCTGGAGACCACCCTCACATACGACGCCGGCAGCGACGAGCTGGTGGTGCACTCCCCCACCCCGTCCTCCACCAAGGCCTACATCGGCGCGGCCGCCGCCGATGCCCGCATGGCCGCGGTCTACGGCCAGCTGATCGTCGACGGCAAGGGCCACGGCGTCCACGTCGCCCTGGTCCCGGTCCGTGACGAGGACGGCAACCCGATGCCCGGGGTCACCCTCGGCGACCACGGCCTCAAGGGCGGCCTGGCCGGGGTCGACAACGGCACCATCACCTTCGACCAGGTGCGGGTCCCCCGTCGGATGCTGCTCAACCGCTACGGCGGCATCAGCGACGAGGGCCGCTACGAGTCCGACATCGAGGGCGACAACAAGCGCTTCTTCACCATGCTGGGCACCCTGGTGCGTGGCCGCATCTGCGTGGCCGCCGGGGCGGCCGTGTCCAGCCGCAAGTCGCTGTCCATCGCCACCCGCTACGCCCTGCGCCGCCGCCAGTTCGACGCCCCGGGCCACGAGGGCGAGGTCACGCTGCTGGACTACCTGGCCCACCAGCGCAAGCTGCTGCCGGCCATCGCCACCTGCTACGCCCACACCTTCGCCCTCAACGAGGTCTTCGAGCGCCTCCAGGAGCTGCACGAGGCCCCGGAGAAGGACCAGGTCGCCCAGCGCGAGCTGGAGACCCGCGCCGCCGGCCTGAAGGCGGTCATCACCCGCTTCGCCAACGACACCAACCAGGTCGCCCGCGAGGCCTGCGGCGGCGCGGGCTACATGGCCGAGAACGGCCTGACCGTCCTGCGCCAGGACGCCGACGTCTTCGCCACCTTCGAGGGCGACAACACGGTGCTCCTGCAGCTGGTCGCCAAGGGCCTGCTGAGCAACTACAAGGAGATGTTCGGCGACCTGGACATGCGCGGCATGGTGCAGTTCGCCGCGCGCTCCATCGGTGACCAGTTCATCGAGGTCACCGCCGCCCGGCCCTTCGTCTCCCGCCTCATCGCCACGGCGGCCCGCCGCTCCGAGGACGAGACGCTGCTCGAGCGCGGCTGGCACCTGTCGATGTTCGCCGACCGCGAGAAGCACGTCCTGGAGACCGTCGCCAACCGGCTGCGCAAGAACGCCAAGGACTCCGACTCCTTCCGCGCGTTCAACGAGGCCCAGGACCACGTCCTGCTGGCCGCCCGGACCCACGTCGACCGCGTCATCCTGGAGGCCTTCGTGGCCGGCATCGAGGAGTGCCAGGACGAGGAGGCCCGCACGGTGCTGGAGCGCCTGTGCACCCTCTACGCCCTGAGCTCGATCGAGGCCGACTCCGGCTGGTTCCAGGAGCACAACCGCATGTCGGCCGCCCGGTCCAAGGCCGTCACCGCCCAGATCAACCGGCTGTGCGCCGAGCTGCGTCCTGACGCGCTGGCGATCGTGGAGGGCATGGGCGTGCCCGAGGCCTGGCTCAACTCGGCGATGCTGCGCGAGCCGGAACGGTGGACGCCGGGTGCCGGGCAGGCTCAGGCCGACACCGGGCAGGTTCAGCCGAGCGCGGTCGCCACCGCCGAGTAGACGGCGGTCAGCACCAGGAGCACGGCGAAAGTGCGCTGGAGGAGGGTCGGGTCCAGCCTCGGCCCCCACCAGCCGCCCAGCAGGGTCCCCACGATCGCGGCGGCGACGTAGACGGCGACCAGCGGGACGTCCACCGACAGGTCCGTGCCGAGCCGACCGAGCAGGCCGGTGGCGCAGTTCAGCGTGATGACCAGCAGGGAGGTCCCGACGGCCTGCGTCATCGGCAGCCGGAGGACCAGGACCAGCGCGGGCACGATCGCGAACCCGCCGCCGACGCCGAAGAAGCCGGTCAGCACCCCGACACCGGTGGCCACGACCAGCACCAGCCAGGCGCGGACCCAGCGGACCGAGAACGGCCGCCAGGTCACCCAGGGCGCGCCGTGCTCCTTGGGGTCGGTCCGTTCCTGCACGCCTGACCGGCGCCACATCACCCCGGCGACGAGCAGCAGCAGGGCGGCGAAGAGCCCCATGGTCAGGTCCGGGTCGGCCTCGGCCCCGACGCGACCCCCCAGGACCGCACCCGCGGTGCCGAGCAGGCCGAAGGCGATGCCGTCGGCCCAGCGGACTCTGCCGTGACGGGCGTGCTGGATCACGGCCACGATCCCGGTGAGCCCCACGACGATCAACGAGGTGGTCGTCGCAACGGCAGGCGGCTGGTCCAGCAGGTAGACCAGGGCCGGGACGGTGATGATCGCCCCGCCCCCGCCGAGGGCACCCATGACGAGACCGACCAGCAGGCCGACCGTGATCTCGATGACGATGTCCATCGCGGCCCAGTGTCCTCCACCGGGTGATCAGGAGGGCCGGCGGCCCCTCATGCTCCGGCCGCGTCGGCGAGGCGACCGGAGAGCTCCTGCATCCGGTCCTTCAGCTCGGGCGGCTCCAGCACCTCGAAAGGCACGTCGAGCCACAGGATGTCCCCGACCAGGTGGTCCAGCGTCGAGGCACCCGTCTCCAGCTCGCAGGTGCCGTCGCCGAGATCGCTGAGGGTGCCGGCGTTCTGCGGGATCTTGACGGACATCTCCTGCGCCTCCGCGTGGAGGCGCAGGCGCGCCACATACCGGTAGGGAGACCGGATCACGGACTCGCGGATGTAGGCGACCGCGTCCGGGGCCTCGCGCCTGGTGAAGCGGAAGCTGGTGAGGTGCAGGCTGTCGGGCGCCACCCGGTCCAGCCGGAAGGAGCGCCAGTCCTGGCGGTCCGTGTCGTGGGCCAGCAGATACCACCGCCGCCCCATCGCGACGACCCGGTAGGGCTCGACGCGGCGGGCGCTGGCGGTCCCGTCGCGGGCCAGGTAGTCGAAGTCGACCAGCACGCGGTCGCGGCAGGCGCGGGCGACGCCGCTGAGGACCCCTGCCTCCACCGCCGCGCCGGGCCCCTCGACGGAGACGACCGCCTCCGAGAGCGCCTCGACCTCGGCGCGCAGCCGCCCGGGCAGCACCTGGTCGAGCTTGGCCAGCGCCCGCAGCGCCGACTCCTCCACTCCGGTGACCGAGCCACCGGCCGCCAGGCGCAGGCTCACCGTGACCGCGACCGCCTCGTCCGGGTCGAGCAGCAGGGGAGGGAGCTTGCCGCCGGCGCCGAGCTGGTATCCACCACCGGTCCCCGAGCTGGCCCGCACCGGGTAGCCGAGGTCGCGGAGCCGCTCGACGTCCCGGCGGACGCTTCGCGTGGTGACCCCGAGCCGGTCCGCCAGCTCCTCCCCCGTCCACAGGGCGCGGCCCTGGAGCAGCCCCAGCAGCTTCAGCACCCGGGCGGTCGTGTCGCTCATGGCCCCACTCTTGCACCGATCGAGGACGAATTCTGTCCGCGAGGGGGTGGACGCTGGGGCCATGACTCAGACAGCGCACGGCACGGCCCACGACAGCTCGCACGACACCGCCCCGGACACGGCCGGCCAGCCGGCCCATGTCGTGCTCGTCCCGGGCTTCTGGCTCGGGGCCTGGGCCTGGGAGGATGTCGTCGGCCACCTGCGCGCCGGCGGGCTCGAACCGCTCGTCCTGACGCTGCCCGGCCTCGACCCCGAGGGCACGAGCACCGGGCGGGGCGCGATCACCCTCGAGGACCACGTGACGGCGATCGAGGACGCCCTCGCTGCGGCCCCGGCCGGCGCGCGGACGATCCTGGTCGCGCACAGCGGGGCGGCGATCCCGGCCACGGTGGCGCTGGACCGGCACGTCGAGCGGGTGGACCACGTGGTCTGGGTCGACACCGCACCGGTGGTCCACGGGTTCGCCCTCGCCCCCGACGTCGAGGGCGGTGAGCACCCGCTCTCGGCCCAGTGGGACGAGGAGTTCGAGATGGGCGCGATGGAGGGCCTCACGGAGCAGCAGCTCACGACCTTCCGGGAGCGGGCCGTGCCCCAGCCGACGGGCACCATGCGCGACGCTGCCGCCCTGCGCGACGAGCGCCGGCTCGACGTCCCCGGCACGGTCGTCTGCACGGCCTTCGACGCGGACTCCTACCGCTCCTACGCCGAGCAGGGGATGGACCTTCTCGCCGGCATCCTGGAGCACCGCCAGCTGCGGCTGGTCGACCTGCCCACCGGCCACTGGCCGATGTGGAGCCGCCCGGGCGACCTCGCGGAGATCATCCTCGAGGTCGCCCGGGCGGAGTAGGTCCTCCTGGGGCGGTCAGCCCTTGGCCGCGCGGGCGTGCTCCAGGGTGTCCTCCAGCGCCTGCACGATCTGCTCCAGGTCCTCTGCGGAGATGGACAGCGGCGGCGCCAGTCGGATCGTCGAGCCGTGGGTGTCCTTGGCCAGCACGCCACGCTTGGCCATGCCCTTGCAGGCCTCCTTGCCAGTCATCAGCTCGGGGTCGATGTCGATCCCGGCCCACAGGCCACGGACGCGGACCTCCTGCACTCCCTTGCCGATGAGCGACTCCAGGTGCTCGCGGAAGCGGGGCTCGAGCTCCTTGGCGCGCTGCTGGAACTCACCGGTGGCCAGCAGCTTGACCACGGCGTGGCCGACGGCGGCGGCCAGCGGGTTGCCGCCGAAGGTCGAGCCGTGGGTGCCGGGGGTGATGACCTCCATGACGTCCTTGTTGGCGGCGACCGCGGAGACGGGGACGATGCCACCGCCCAGGGCCTTGCCCAGGGTGTAGACGTCGGCCTCGACACCTTCGTACTCGCAGGCCAGCGTGGTGCCGGTGCGGCCCAGGCCCGACTGGATCTCGTCGGCGATCATCAGCAGGTTGCGCTCGGTGCACAGCTCGCGCACGCCCGGCAGGAAACCCTCCTTGGGGATCTGGACGCCCATCTCGCCCTGGATCGGCTCGAGCAGCACCGCCACCGTGTTGTCGGTGATCGCGGCCTCGATCGCGGCCAGGTCGCCGTAGGGCACGCTGGTGAAGCCGGGGGTGTAGGGGCCGTAGTCATCGCGCGCCTCGGGGTCGTTGGAGAAGGACACGATCGTGGTGGTGCGGCCGTGGAAGTTGTTCTCCATGACGATGATGTGCGCCTCGTCGGCCTCCACACCCTTGACCCGGTAGCCCCACTTGCGGGCCAGCTTGATCGCGGTCTCCACGGCCTCGGCACCCGAGTTCATCGGCAGGACCATGTCCTTGCCGACCAGCTGGGCCAGGTCTCGGCAGAAGGGCCCCAGCATGTCGTTGTGGAAGGCGCGGCTGGTCAGCGTCGCCCGGTCGAGCTGGTCCTTGGCGGCCTTGATCAGCTCGGGGTGGCGGTGCCCGAAGTTCAGCGCGGAGTAGCCGGCGAGCGCGTCCAGGTAGTGGTTGCCCTCGACGTCGGTCACCCAGGCACCCTCGGCGCTGGCCACGACGACCGGCAGCGGGCTGTAGTTGTGGGCGGCGACCTCGTCCTCGAGGTTGATGTAGTCCTGGTTGGTGGACAGGTTCGCGTTCGCGGAGGCGTTCGTCATGGGCGTCATCCTAGGGTGCGGCGCCGACCCCCGGAGGGCAGGGGGCACGGCAATTCATACACGGTCACGCATAAGTATGCAGCATCCGCGGCGGTGCTGCGGGCCACGCCGATCAGCTCGCGTCGAGGGCGTCCCCGGCCTGCTCGGGCAGGAGGAAGAAGGCCGCGGCGGCACCGATCAGGAAGGTGACCCCGAAGAGCGCGAAAAGTCCACCGTTGCCCCATACCCCGAGGATCACCGGGACCGACAGGGGCGCCAGGATCGAGGCGATGCGCCCGAAACCGGCGGCCGCACCCGCCCCGGAACCACGCACGGTGGTCGGGTAGATCTCGGGCGTGACCGCATACAGGGCACCCCAGGCGCCGAGGTTGAAGAAGGACAGCGCCATGCCCGCCGCGATGATCTGCCCCGGGCCGTCGGCCAGCCCGAAGAGGGCGGCCGAGACGCCCGAGCCGACGAGGAAGGTCGCCAGGGTCAGCCGGCGGCCCCAGACCTCGACGAGGAAGGCCGCCGCCGCATAACCGGGCAGCTGGGCGAGCGTGATGATCAAGGTGTAGCCGAAGCTCTTGACCAGGTCGTAGCCCTGCGCGAAGAGCAGCGAGGGCAACCAGATGAAGGCGCCGTAGTAGGAGAAGTTGACGCAGAACCAGACGAGCCAGATCCCGGCGGTGCGGACGCGGTAGGCGGCCGACCAGAGCTGGCCCGGCGTGCGCGGCGGAGTCGGCGGGAGGGCGCGGGACTCGGGGTGGTCCAGGCCGGCGGAGCGCTCGAAGGACCGGACGACCTCCTCGGCCTCCTCGACCCGACCGCGGCGCTCGAGGAAGAGCGGCGACTCGGGCATCCCCCACCGGATCACGACGGCCCACAGCGCGGGAACCAGGCCGACGGCGAAGGCGATCCGCCAGCCGTTCTCGAAGTTGGGGACGATGTAGAACCCGATGAGGGCGGCCAGCAGCCAGCCGACAGCCCAGAAGGACTCCAGCGCCACGACCATGCGCCCGCGGATCTTCGTGGGCGAGAGCTCGCTCACCAGCGTCGAGGCCACGGGCAGCTCGGCGCCCAGCCCGATCCCGACCAGGAAGCGCAGCAGGAGCAGCATCGCCAGCCCCGTCGCCAGCGCGCTCGCGCCGGTCGCCAGGCCGTAGACGACCAGGGTCAGGGCGAAGACGGTGCGGCGGCCGTAGCGGTCGGCGAGCATCCCGCCGAAGGTCGCCCCCAGGGCCATGCCGACGAAGCCGATCGACAGCAGCCAGGACTGCTCGGTCTTGGTCAGGTCCCACTCCGTGGCGATCGCGAGCCCGACGAAGGAGATGAGCCCGACGTCCATCGCGTCCAGGGCCCAGCCGGTGCCGGACCCGAAGAGCACCTGGGTGTGCTTGCGGGTGTAGGGAAGTCGGCCCATCCGCTCCGGGCGGGTCGGCGCGTCGGTAGAAGACATGAGGGGGATGCTATGCCTTTGCCGGGGCCTGCCGAACCGAAGGCTCGGGGACGGTGCCAGGATGGGAGGGTGACCACGCTCCAGCACTTCGAGGCCGCCTACTCCGACACCTACCTGACGGACGTGCTCTTCGACGCGTTCGTCGACCACCCGCCGATCCGCGCCCGCCGGATCACGGTGCACACCGACCACGTCTCCGAGCCGGACGTCCGTCGTCAGGTGCGCGTGCGGGTCACGGTGACCGGCGAGCGCCTGCAGAAGACCGATGAGGGCTGGGCCACGGCCGGCCCGGCGATCCGCGCCTACGGCCTCGCCGAGGAGCCGGTCCGGTATGGCGTGTGCCGCAAGGCGGTCCTCGACGCCCTGGAGCGCCATGGGCTGGAGCCTGCGGATGTGGCGGGGTTCGCCTTCCTGGAGCCCTGGGATGAGCACGAGAAGACCCTGGACGCCGGCACGGCCGACCTGAGCGGGAGCCGCAACGTGGTCACCGCGATCGTGGACCGGCCCGACCTGCCGGGGCCCAGGGCCTGACGGCCGGCGGCTAACCGCGCGGGCTCCGGACGCGGTCGTTCACCTGCCGGAGCACGTCGCTGCTCACGTCCTGGAGGGCGTCGGTGAAGCCGGCCTCGGACGAGGTGGCGACCAGACGCGTCAGTCCGTGGATCTTCGCCTCCAGGGTGGTCTTCATCCCGGGCTGGTCGCGATCCTTGACCGACAGCTCCAGCTCGGCGCTGCGGTCCTCCAGCCGGTTGAGCAGCTGACGGAAGGTCCTCTCGACCTCGGGGCGGTCGGCCTCGGCCAGTCCTCCGGCGAACGTGACGCGTTCCATGTGTCCTCTCCTCGTTGAGCGGTGGACCACCATTGTCCCACCGCTCCATCGGGTGCGAACGCGCAGGTCAACCTCACCTTCGCGCCCCTTCAACGGTAGTTGGTGAACTGGATCGCGAAGTCCAGGTCCTTGCTCTTGAGGAGCCGCTGGACGGCCTGCAGGTCGTCGCGGGACTTGGAGGTCACCCGCAGCTCGTCGCCCTGGATCTGCGGCTTGACGCCCTTGGGTCCCTCGTCGCGGATGATCTTGGAGACCTTCTTGGCGTTCTCGCTCGAGATGCCCTCGGTCAGCGCAGCCTCGAGACGGTACTCCTTGCCCGAGGCCCTGGGCTCGCCGTCGTTGCTGTAGTCCAGGTGCTTGAGGGAGACCCCTCGCTTGACCAGCTTGGTCTGGAGCACGTCGAGCACCGCCAGGCAGCGCTCCTCGCTGTTGGCGGCCATCTTGATGGAGCTGCCCGAGAGCTCGACGGAGGCGCCCACGTTCTTGAAGTCGTAGCGCTGGGAGATCTCCTTGGCCGCCTGGTTCACGGCGTTGGCCACCTCCTGGTGGTCGATCTTGCTGACGATGTCGAAGGACGAGTCGGCCATGTGCTTGTCTCCTGGTTCGGTCGGCGGTCGATTGGCTGTTATCCTTTCATCCGCGCCTCGCTCGAGGCGCAGCGGCAGGTTGTCCGAGTGGCCAATGGAAGCGGACTGTAAATCCGTCGGCGTACGCCTACGCAGGTTCGAATCCTGCACCTGCCACGCGATCACGAGAGGCACCGGGAGATCCCCGGTGCCTCTCGTGCTGTCGGGGCCCGTAGTTCGGTCGGATGGTGCAACAGGCCGGTGTTCACCGACATAGTGATGGTGTCCGATGCATCACGACACATCACGACGACACATTCCGGAGGAGGCCGCGATGGCCCTGCGCCTCGCTGGGGGCGACCCCACGGCCGGCGACCTGCGGACCGAGCGGGACACCGTCTGGTTCGACAGGTTCTTCGCCGACCACGCCACTTCCATCCACCGTTATTTCGTGCGACGCGCCGACCCCAACGACGTCGAGGACCTCACGGCCGAGGTCTTCGCCACGGCGTGGCGGCGCAGGGACAAGGTCCCGGCGGACTTCGAGCTGCCCTGGCTCTACAAGACCGCGTCGTTCGTGCTCGCCAACCACCGGCGCAAGCCGACGCTGACGCTGCTGGCCGACTACGGCCACGACGACAGCGGCGGCGCGCGTCATCCCTCTCGCAGCGTCGACCCGGCCGAGCTGGTCATGGTCGATGACGAGGTGCGGCGGGCCATGTCACGACTCAGCGCCCGGGACCGCTCGGTGCTGATGCTCCATGCCTGGGAAGGTCTGGACGGGGAGGGCCTGGCGCACGCGCTGGGCCTCACGCGAGGAGGCGCGGCCGCCGCGCTCTCGCGGGCCAGAGCCAGGTTGCGTCAGGCGTGGGAGGACGACCACTAGGTCGACCCCCATGTCATCCCTGTCCGATCACGGTTCTGCGAGGAGTACACGATGAACCACCACCACGACGACGAGGCCCTGGCCAGGCTGCGGGCCAGCGATCCGGCCACCGGGTCCCATCCCGACCTGCACTCGCTGCGGCGCACCATCGCTGCCAAGGCTCCCACCAGCCAGGGTGACGACGCCGACGTCGTCACCGGCATCGACGACGACCTGCTGCGCGGTCCCCGGGTGCGGGCACCCTGGATCGCGGCGGCCGCCGTCGCCGCCATCGGCATGGGTGCGGGCGGCTACGCGCTCGGCGCCCAGTCCACGACGGCCACCCCGGCAGCCGGTGGCGCCGACGACGCCGGCCAGACCGCCAGCCAGACCGTCGCCGCCGACGCCGACGCCGACGCCGACGCCGAGGAGATCGTCCCCGACAAGTCCGGGATGGGCGGCGGTGGCGGGATGAACGGCACCTACTACGATCCCGGTCCCGTCCGGCTGGTGGCCAGCGAGGGCCTGTCCGACGAGCGGACCACCGGCGAGGTCAAGGCGCTCGTCAGCGGGACCGACCCGGTCGAGTTCGCCGAGGAATGGGCCCAGGAGCTGGGCATGACCGTGACCGCGCTGGATGAGCGCGCCCAAACCTGGTTCGGGCCCAACGCCCTGCTCGACGCCGACAAGCTGCGCGTGGTGACGGCGTACCGGTCGGACACGGGGGCCCTCAACTTCAACTACGAGGACATCCTCGGCAGCCCTTCCTGCACGGAGATCTTCTCGGCGGTGCTCGGCAGCGACCTGGAGTCGGCCAAGGAGGAGTGGGAGCGCAGCGTCGACGGCCAGGTCCCGTTCCCCGACGCCTCACGTTGCACCCCGGCGCAAGGAGACCGCCCCTCCCAGCAGGAGGCCATCTCCATGACCCAGGACTTCTTGGCGAGCACCGGTCTGGATCTGGACGAGTTCGAGTTCAGCGTGACCAACGCCGACGACCCCGAGGCGGTCACCGCACAGGTGGAGGCTTTCCCGCCCGGCCTGGAGCCCGGCCAGGTGTCGGTCAGCGCCAGCGTCGGCCCCGGCGGGGTCATCAGCGCCTGGGGCAGCGTGGGCGAGCTCACCTCCCTCGGCGGCTACCCGGTGATCTCGGCGCAGGAGGCGGTCGAGCGATACGCGAGCCGCGAGTTCAGCACCGACTACAGCGTCGCTCTGAACGAGGACATGGACCCCGGGGCCGACGAGAGCCCCATGGCGGTCGAGCCCGAGCTCCCGCAGGTCGGGACGCCCGTGCCCGGCATGAAGCTCCAGCTGCTGCGCCAGGACAAGATCGTGACCGAGGCCGAGCTGGTCCAGGGCACGCTCTGGACCCGCGGAGGCACTCTCGAGGTGCCCGCCTGGAAGCTCGTCACCACCGACGGCGCCCACTACGCCGTCTTGGCGGTGGCGGATGAGTCGATCGACTGGGTCGGCTGGCAGTAGTCCCGTCGGGCAGCGGGCGTCCGGAGGCGGGGACCGGACGGCTGCTGCCCGCCGGATGGGACGATGCACGGTATGAGGTCACGCCCCTCCCCCGTGCCGCTCACCCTGCAGCGTTCGGCACCTCTGGTCCTGCGGGGCCAGGTCTTCGACCACGGCCGGCCCGCCGTCATGGCGATCGTCAACCGGACCCGTGACTCGTTCTGGTCCGGCAACCGCCACGCCGCCCTCGAGGACGCGCTCGGGGCCCTGCATGCGGCGGTGGCGGACGGGGCGGACATCGTCGACGTCGGCGGGGTGCGGGCCGGGCAGGAGGGCGAGGCCGTGACCGCTGCCCAGGAGATCGACCGCGTGGTGCCCTTCCTGGAGGCGGCGCGTGCCGCATACCCCGAGATCATCCTGTCCCTCGACACCTGGCGCAGCGAGGTGGCCGTGGCCGCGGGCGGTCTGGTGGACCTCGTCAACGACACCTGGGCGGGCCACGATCCTGAGCTGGTCGACGTCGCGGCGCGGATCGGTGCCGGGGTGGTCTGCTCGCACACCGGCGGGCTGCCGCCCCGGACCGACCCGGTGGGGATGCGCTATGCGGACGAGCAGGGGGACGACGAGCTGGCGGTGGTGCGTGACGTCCTGCGGACGCTGGCGGCCGGTGCCGAGCACGCGCTGGAGGCGGGCGTGCCGGCGGAGCGGATCCTCATCGATCCCACGCTGGATTTCGGGAAGACCACACGGCACTCGCTGGTGACGTTGCGGCATACCGCCGACGTGGCCGGGTTGGGCTATCCGGTGCTGCAGGCCCTGTCACGCAAGGACTTCGTCGGTGAGACGCTCGACCTGCCGGCCGACGACCGGCTCGAGGGCACGCTGGCCGCGACCGCCGTTGCGGCGTGGCTGGGCGCGACCGTCTTCCGTGCCCACGACGTGCGCGCGACCCGACGGGTGGTGGACATGGTCGCCTCGATCCGCGGGGACCGTCCCCCGGTGCTCAGCATCCGGGGTGAGCCGGCGTCGCAGCGGTGACGCCGGTCACGCTCGGTCAGTAGCGCTCGATGCCGGGCTGGCGTGAGTCGGCCATCCGCTCCAGGCGCTCGATGCGCGCCGCCATCGGCGGGTGGGTCGCGAACATCCGGCCAGCGTCACGGGCGCGGAACGGGTTGGCGATCATCATGTGGCTGGCGTTGACCACGGCCGGCTCCGGGGCGAGCGGGGCGCGGGCCGTGCCGGCCTCCAGCTTGCGCAGCGCGGAGGCGAGGGCCAGCGGGTCACCGGTCAGCTCGGCGCCATCCTCATCGGCGTCGAACTCCCGGGTGCGGCTGATGGCCAGCTGGATGACGGTCGCGGCGAACGGCGCCAGGAGCGCCATGGCGATCATCGCGATCGGGTTGCCACCGTTGTTGCGGTTGGTGCCCCCGAAGAAGAACATCATCTGCGCGACGGAGGTGATGACCCCGGCGATTCCCGCAGCGACGGAGCTGGTCAGGATGTCGCGGTTGTAGACGTGCATCAGTTCGTGCCCGAGCACCCCGCGCAGCTCGCGCTCGTCCAGGATGTGCAGGATGCCCTCGGTGCAGCAGACCGCGGCGTTGTCCGGGTTGCGGCCGGTCGCGAACGCGTTGGGCGCGGCGGTCGGGCTGACGTAGAGGCGCGGCATGGGCTTGCCAGCAGTGGCGGAGAGCTCCTCGACGATCTTGTACATCGTCGGCTGCTGCTCACGGGTGACAGGCTGGGCGCGCATGGCCCGGATGGCAAGCTTGTCGGAGTTCCAGTAGCTGTAGAAGGTCGTGGCCAGGCCGAACAGAGCGAACAGCCAGATGTAGCGGCCGTTGCCGATGACGGCCCCGAGGGCCAGGAACAGCGCCCAGATGGCGCCGAACAGCAGCGCCGTCTTGAGACCGTTGAAGTGGTTGTGCATGACCGGTCAACGAGCGATGGGCATCGCGCTGTTCCCGGCCCCCGCCCACCTGGCCGACGTCAGGCTTCGTAGACCGGGCGGTAGGTGAGGTGGAGGGCGCCTGCGGGCAGCGCGCGTGAGTCGACGAGCTCGTCCAGGAGGCGGGCGTGCAGCAGCGACCTGACCGTGGTGAGCGATCCGGACATGCCGATCCATCCCTCGGTGCGCTCCTTGAGCTGCCGGACCTGGTCGAGATCACGCAAGATATCGGTGTTGTCCCACGTGGCCGCGTCGAGGATGGTGGTCAGGACGTACTTCTGAATGGGGTTGATGAAGTCCTTGAAGTCATCGTCCTCGGCGGTGGGCCAGTAGGCGGACCACAGGTCGTAAAGACCCCGGCCCATGAGATAGGCCTCGCACCGGCCGGTGTGCGCGTCGACCGCCTTGCCCATCTCGTCGTCGAAGTAGGGGAAGTGCCACTGGTCGGGACGCTCCGCGGAGCCGTCGAGGGTGGTGAAGAGGTTGGCGGCGATCTTGCCTATGGCTTGCTCGGTCTTTCGCTGGTCGACAGCGGGATCGTCCCTGTCGCGAATGGGTGGGCGGGATGAGGTGGGTGGGATGGGGTGGGTGGGATGAAGCGTGTGCTGAGGGGGTTGACCGATCCCGGGGCACTGACTCATCGCTGTCGACCCGAGGATCTTGCCACGTGCCGCGACCAGCTCAGGAGTTGAGGAGTTTCAAGAGCCTCAGGAGCCGGTGCGGCGACGTCTAACCGTCTCCGGCACCACCTGGCGGTGGGCCCGGGCGACGACGGCCGTCCTCGGTGTGGTCGATGGTGAGCCACTCGTGGCATCCCGGCCGTCGACGGAATCGCGGGTCGCGGGCCAGGGCGCCGTAGAGCGCTCGGGCATCATCGTCGCGCCGGACGTCCCGTTCTTCGGGGCTGTGATCTCCGGGGCTGTGGTCTTCGGGGCTGTGGCCCTCGGGATCGTGGCCGCCGGGTGCCGGATGATCTGGTGACCCATCGGCCACGGGTCCTGGCCTAGCCGGTGGGTCCCCGGAGGCGAGGTCGTCGGGGTCGAGGGTGGCGGTGTACTGCCGATAGTCGTGCACCCTGCTGCCCGCGATCTGGCCGAGCAGGGTCGTGAAGGTGAGGTCTCTGCGCTCGTTGATCGACAGCGCCAGCAGACCGAGGGTCTTGGTGACGTGGGTCCTCTTGTCCAGGCTGGCCAGGTGCAGCTCGCCGGTCGGCCCACCGGCTGCCGGGTCCGCGTGAAGGTAGGGGACGACGTGGTCGATCTCCAAGGAGCGCCCCGTGAGGCGGGACCACGGTGCGCGGGAGTAGACGTCGGCGGCCCTCACCTGGCGGCGCATGTCAGGGTCGGGACGGTAGGCCTTGATGGTGCGCTCCACGATCCTGCCGTCCGGAGGGTTGACCAGCATTCTGAACATGGTCGTGTCCGGGCCGTAGAAGAGCTCGCGCACGTGCCCCGGCGTCAGGAACGCAGGATGAGACCCGATGATCTCCGCCACGAGCCCCCGCCCCGGCACCGGCCCATCTCGTCCCGCACCTGACGGCGGGACCAGGGTCTTCTCCGGGATAGCTGTGGGCTCAACCTGGTCACCCGCATCCCCCGTCTCGCACTGATCCCCCGCCTGGCCCGCAACCCCCGCCTGGCCCGGGTCCGCCCCGTCCAGGTCGGAGAAGCACGATCCACAGACGGGGTGCCCGATCCCCAGCGCGTCGACGGGCACAACCACCTGGAGGGTGACCTTCGGCGTGCCGTTGACCACGGCGATGAGGTCGTCCAGCTCCTCCGGCGAGAGGTCGCCCAGGGTGCTGGGCTCGGGAAGATCGAGAGAACCATGCCCCAGCACGGCCAGCATCGAGTCGACCACGAGCTGGTCGAACGTGTTGTCCGCGCCACCTGCGCGCAGGTTGCGGGCGATGTGGTCGAAGCGGGCCCACGCCCCCAGGATCGGCACCAACGGGCCACGGACCGTCAAGGTGGCGGTGCCATCGTCATGGGCGCGGATCCAGGCACGCCGCTCGGCCCGTGCCCTGGCCCGGCGCTCGCGCTCGGCACCGACGTCGATGCCCTCGCAGGCGGTGATCTCCCTGAGCAGGGCAGGCCCGTAGAGCGCATGCGGCCACGGATGACCCTCGAGCAGCTGTCCGCTCTCGTCGAGCTTCTCCGGGGCTGCCATCTCAGGGTCGCGGCCGAACAGGACCGTCGCCACCAGGAGCCGCTGGTCGTCGGTGAGGGCACGGGTCGAGGAGAAGGCCATGTCGACGAAGCGACGGACCTGCGGCCAGCAGGTCTCGCCGCGCTCCAAGGCCGAGACGACTATCCCGAAAAGGTCGCGCGGACCCATCGCCAGCGTGATCAGCGACGTCGCCTCGACGGTGGACAGGCCGGTCGCCACCTGGACCTCGGTGATCGACGAACGTTTGACCTCCGCGGTCAGGGAACGTCGCTGCGTGCCGGAGACGTCCTCGTCCACCCAGCCGCGCCGTTCCCGCACGACAGGATCGGTGGCCCCCACGATCTCCACCGCGGCCCTGACCAGCCCGGCGTCGGCCACGGCCCGGTCTCGCCAAGCGGTCTTCAGCGCCGAGATGGCGGCCGGCCCCCCAGCAGGCGCAGAGACAGAACGGCAGGGACCGGACGCAGCAGAGTCGGACGGAGCAGAGCCGGACGGAGCAGAGCCGGACGGAGCAGAGCCGGACGCGGCAGCATCGGGCAACTCGGCACCATCGGACGGCGCTCCAGCGACGATCACGCTGAGACCATGGCACTGGTCCTTGGGCACGACATGGAGCGGAGGTCGACGCTCAACCCCCGTGCTCCACGGAGGGTCCCCGGCCCCAGCCTGGGCCGCACGCTGGTCGAGGGTGACGCCGAGGAACTGACCCCAGCGTTCTTCGATCGGCGAGACACTCATCCCGCTCCCCTCCTCCCCAGCCGCAGATCCGGCCGCACGACTCGGGAACTGGAGTCACCCCATACCTAGAAGGTGTGTCCTTCCCGATAACTCAAGATTAGCACACACTTTCGATCTGCAGAAGGCTCCTGGGGCAGCGTGTTGATAACTTTGTTCGATCAGATCACGCCGATCGGCGCGACGCTCCCGAGCACGAGAAGGGCTGAGAGAACGGCGACGAGGACCCACCAGTGGAGAGGCACGCGCGTGGCGGACAGGCCTGCGGCCTCGCCGTCCCCCGCATCCGTCCCGGTGACGGCAGCGGTCGAGGCAGGGGCGGGTGCCAGCATGAGCACCAGCCACCGGAGGTAGACGGCGATGCCGAGCGCGACGTTGACCACAGCGATGATCGCCAGCCACCAGGTCTCGTCACCGACGACGGGGCGCAGGGCCACGACCTTGGCGACCAGTCCGGCGATACCGGGCGGCAAGCCGGCCAGGGTGAGCAGGGCGAGCGCGAGCGGCATCGCGAGCAGCGGTCGGGTGCGCAGCAGACCTCGATGCTCCTCGAGGGAGGTGGCCGGAGGATGTGAAGCGCCCGCCGCCCGGGACGTGGCCACCACCACGACCACGACGAACGCGAGCAGTGTGGCCACGACGTAGACGAGCAGGTAGGACCCCGCCGCCCGGGCAGCCCGCGAGGAGACCGAGGCGAGAGGCAGCAGCACCCAGCCGGCCTGGGCCACGGTGGACCAGGCAAGGAGTCGCACCGAGTCCTGCTGGACGAGCGCGACCACGTTGCCTACGGTCATCGACAGCGCCGCCAGCGCGGCGACGGCCACGAAGGTGGTGCCCTCGACCGTGCCGAGCGCCCGCACTATCACCACGAGCGCACCCAGCGGAGCGATCTTGGAGACCGTGGCCAGGAAGGCCGTCACCGGCAGCGGAGCCGTGGCATAGGTCAACGGCGTCCACGCGTGGAAGGGCACGGCGGAGAGCTTGAACGCCAGGCCGGCCAGCGCGAAGACGGCCGCGAGGGCGAGCAGACCAGGATGCGCCACCTCCGACCCGCCCAGGGCGCCGGAGAGCATCGCCGAGCCGGTCGCGGCGACCCACAGCGCCACGCCCATCGCCAGCAGCGCGAAGGACACCAACGAGGTGGCGAGCAGCGCGATCGCACCGTCCACGGCCCCCGCCCGACGCCCCGCGCTCCACCGGTGGTCGGTGAGCGCCACCAGCGCGACGGTGGGGATGGTGGCCAGCTCGAGGGACACGAGCAGCGTGCCCAGGTCGCCGGCCGTGGGCAGCGCGGCGGTGCCGGCCGTGGCACCCAGCAGGAGGGACACCACCACCGGCGTGCGGTCCGTGGGCGAGGTGGCCGACCACTCCCGCCAGGCCAGGACGAGGACCACCAGGGCGCCGCCGAGCGCGCCGATCTGGAGGGCGCTGGCGAGCCGGTCGGCGGAGTACCAGCACTCCCCCGCCTCCCCGCAGAAGGACGACCGCGCATCACCCGCGCCCAGCCCCAACCCGGGGAGAGCCGCGGCAGCACCGACGGCCAGACCGGCGGCCGTGATGACGAGATGGACCAGCCGCTGCCTCGGCAGGGCGGCGTCGACGACGAGGACGAGCACGGCGGCGATCAACGGCGCCAGGACCGGCAGGAGCGCCACGAGCTCGAGGGTGAGCTTCATCGGCCGATCACCGCCTGCGTCACCGGCGCGGTGATGGTCAGCAGCAGGACGGGAAGCACGCCGAGCACCACCACGAGCGCCCCGAGCACCCGCAGGGCGAACCGCTCGGTGCGGACGGCGTCCGGGATGCGGGGCTCGGTCCGGTCGCCCGACCAGACCTCCCGCAGCACGCGCACGCCGTAGGCGGTGGCGAGCAGACCACCGAGGGCGGCGAGCACCGCATACAGGAGGAACCATCCGCCGGGGCGGTCGGGGGCGGGATTCCAGGCGGCGTAGATCGCGCCGATCTCTCCCCAGAAGCCTGCCAGGCCGGGCAGTCCCATCGACGCCGCCATGCCCAGGACGAGCGCGGCGCCCAGCCCGGGCGCGGCTTCGCGCAGCGCGGCGCGGACGGCGCTCAGGTCGGCGCTGCCCCAGCGGTGCTTGAGCCCGCCGACGACGACGAAGAGGAGCGCCGAGATGAGCCCGTGCGCCACGTTGCCGTAGAGCGCCGCCTGCAGGCCGGTCTCGGTGCCGGTGGCCAGGCCGAGGACGACGAAGCCGAGGTGGGCGATGGAGGACCAGGCGATGAGCCGCTTCAGGTCCGTCTCGACCAGGCACACCAGCGCGGCCCAGATGATCCCGGTGACGGCGAGCCCAGCGAGCAGCGGGGCCCAGGTGGCGAAGCCGTCGGGGAGGACGGGCATGACGAGGCGGACGATGCCGTACGTGCCGAGCTTGAGCAGGATCGCGGCCAGCAGCACCGAGCCTGCGGTCGGCGCGGTGGCGTGCACCCACGGCAGCCAGGTATGGAGCGGGAAAAGGGGGATCTTCAGCCCCAGGCCGACGAGCAGGACCCCCGCGAGGACGACCTGGAGCGGCCCGGCGATCCCGGTGCCGCCGAGCTCGGCCCAGCGCGCCAGGTCGGTGGTGCCGGTCGCGGTGGCGATCCCGAGCAGCCCGACGAGCATGAGCGTCGACCCGATGACGGTGACCATCAGGAAGCGCAGCGCCGCACCCTCGCGGTCGCTGTCGGGGTCGCCGTAGCGCGCGACGAGCACCCACATCGGCACCAGCACGATCTCGAAGCCGATGAAGAAGACGATGGCGTCGCCGGCCAGGAAGGTCAGCACCGCGCCGAGGACGACGAGCAGCAGGCAGGCGTGATAGCTCGCCAGCCCCGGCACGTCGACGCTGCGCACCAGCGGGATGGGCGCGGTGCGGGCGATGCCCTCGTCGCCCGCCGGGTGCTTGCGGGCCGGCGGGGGGACGTGCAGGTGGAGCATGGTGGCGATGACGCCGACGACCGCCGTGAGGAGCAGCAGGGGGATGCTGAGCCCGTCGGCCTGCAGCCGCAGCCAGACCCCGAGGCTGGGGATCCAGGACAGCTCCAGGACCGGGCGGTGCAGGGCGATCCCGGCCACCCCGACGGAGGACAGCACGGCGGCACTGACGGAGACGGCGCGGATCGCCCGGTGGCCGGGCGCCTCGGGCCAGCGGCCGGCGGTGAAGAGGGTGATGGCGGCCAGCAGCAGCGGCCCCAGCGCCAGCACGAACCAGAGCGTCCCCAGGTCGGGGACCAGGCGGACCGCGTCGTCGAGGATGTCGCGCAGCGTGCCGCTCATGCGGTGATCACCCCGATCGCGGCCAGGACGAGCACCCCGACGAGGACCAGCCCGATCGCCGGGGTGGCGCGCCGCGGCGTGGCCAGCTCGGCCACCCTGCCGACCATCCGGGGAGCGGTGCCCGCTCCCCGCACCCAGACGTCGAGCACCTCGCGGTCGAACCAGCTCACGGCCCTCGCCAGCGCGAGGACCGGGCGCACGGCGAGGATCTGGTATGCGGTGCCCGTCCCCAGTCCTTGCTCGGCGGCGATGCTCAGGCCTGCGGGGACGCGGGCCGCGGCGTCGCGGGTGCGGACCCCACGGGCCGCGAAGGCGACCGCGAGCGCGGCGACGAGCATGAGGAGCAGGGTGGCGATGAGCAGCTCCAGGTTGAGGTGGGCCGTGGTGCGCCAGACCGGCATCAGGGCGACCGCACCGCCCAGGACCGACATCACCAGCAGGACCGTGGTGCCCAGCCGGGCCGAGGAGCTGATGGCCGACTCGGCCCGCTCGATGCCCTCGGCGGCGTGCACCACCTGGGGCTCGTCGAAGAAGTCGTCGATCCGCTCGACGGCGCCGTGGTGGTAGTCCGCGGCGAACTGCTCCAGCTCGGTGGGCCGGTCGAGGACGAGCCAGGCCCGCATGCAGTAGGCCGCCGTCAGCGGTGCGGCCGCGCCCACGCAGGAGAGCACGATGACCGAGGGCAGACCACCGTCACCGATCGCGGCCACCTCCGCGGTGCCCAGGACCAACTCCTTGGAGAAGAAGCCCACGAAGGGCGGCACGCCGGCCAGCGCCAGCAGCCCCCACGCGAAGCGGCGCCGGAGGACGCGGTAGCGCCGCGCGCCGGAGGCCACCACGGCCATCGCCGTGCCGCCCACCAGCACGGCCAGCCAGCCGGCGCTGAGGAAGAGCAGCGCCTTGAACCAGGCGTGCGCGATGAGGTGCTGGGCCGCGGCGTCCGGGCCGGTGGCCGGCGTGGCCGCGGCCAGGACGGCCAGCATGAGCGCGACCTGGGACACCGTCGACCAGGCCAGCAGCCGCTTGAGGTCGCCCTGGGCGAAGGCGAGCAGGGCCGCGAAGAGCATCGTGAGGGAGGCCATCACGGCCAGCAGGAGCCGGGCGGGCTCCACCACCGCGAGGAGGTCGAAGAGGTGGGTCAGCACGACCGTGCCCGCGGCCACCATGGTGGCCGCGTGGATGAGGGCCGACGCGGGGGTGGGGCCCTCCATGGCATCGGGCAGCCAGTCCTGGAACGGGAACAGCGCCGACTTGCCGGCCACCCCGATGACGAGCAGGACGACCGCGACGGTCAGCCCGACGGTGTCGTCCGCGGCGGCCCAGTGGTCGATGATCCCCGCGATCGATGTCGTCCCGGCCCCGGCGGCGAGCGCGACGAGGGAGAGGACGAAGGCGACGTCGGCGGTGCGGGTGACCAGCAGCGCCTTGCCGGAGGCCCGCCGCGCGGCCAGCTTGGTCGAGTGGTGCCCGATGAGCAGGAAGGAGCACCAGCCCATGACCTCCCAGCCGATCAGCAGCAGGATGACGTCGCCGGCGTGCACGGTCAGCAGCATGGCCGCCGCGAACAGCGAGACGGTCGAGGAGAAGGTCTTGTAGTGGGGGTCGTACCAGAGGTACCAGCGGGAGTAGACCTGCACCACGAGCGCCACCGTGGCGACGGTGACCGAGATGAGTGCCAGCGGCCAGGTGACCACGAGCCCCAGCGGGACATGCAGCTCGCCCAGGGGCAGCGGGCCGATCGTCCTGGAGGTCCAGCGCGTGGGGTCGGCCTGGGACAGGCCGTAGAGCTGGAGGGCCGCCGCCAGGAAGGCCCCGAAGCCGCCCCCGACCGCGATCCAGGCCGCGAGCCGGTTGGACCGGCCGGCGAGGGTGATGCCCAGGAGCGCGGCCAGGGCCGGCAGGAGGATGGCCCACTGGGTCGTCGTGCCGGGCAGGTCGGGCAGCGGCAGCGCGGGCACCTGGACGGAGGGCAGGGCCAGGTCGGACCAGCTGATGTCGGGCAGGTCGGGCAGCTCGGGCAGGTTCATCCCTCGTCCACCCCCAGGTCTGCATGGAGGTCGACATGTCCCCGGGCCCGGAAGAGCGCGAGCATGATCGCGAGCGCGATGACCACCTCGGCCGCGGCGATGGTGATGAGGAAGAGCGTCAAGACGGGCGCGTCGACCACCCCGGCCGTCTGCCCGACCGTCACCAGGAGGAGCCCGGCCGCGCCGAGGAGCAGCTCGACACCGACGAGGACGAGCACGGCGTGCCGGCGGGCGAGGATGCCGTAGACCCCGAGCCCGGCGAGCACCGCCACGAGCAGGTAGGGAAGGGCCGGGCGGATCACTCGTCCTCACCTCCCGCCTCGGGTGACACGCCCTCGGGTGACACGGGCGCGCGGGACACGGCCACCGCCGCCACCAGGGCCAGCAGCAGCAGCGCGGAGAGAAGCTCGAAGGGCCAGACGAAGCGCCCGAAGATCCCGGTCGCCACCTCGGCGTTGGTCGGCCCGTCCAGCGGCACGCTCCCCCACCCGAACGCCGAGAGGAGGGCGCCGCCGAGCACGACCGTCGTGGCCGCACCGACCAGCCCCGCACCGACCCGCTGGCCGCGCGAGGTGACCACGGGCACACCGCCGGAGCGGGTGAGCATGAGCGCGAAGAGCACCAGGATCACCACTGCACCGACGTAGACCAGCAGCTGCACCAGCGCCACCAGCTCGGCGCCCAGGACCAGATAGCAGCCCGCGAGCCCGCCCAGCACCACCACGAGCCACAGCGCCGAGTGCAGGACGTGGCGGCTGCTCACGGCGAGCAGCCCGGCACCGGCGGTGAGCAGGGCCAGGACGAGGAAGAGCACGTCGAGCCCGCTCACCCCTCGTCCTCCTGCGGCTCGTCGGCGTCACGCCCCGGCACGCGCGCCATCCAGGTCCCCAGCCGCTCCTTGTCGTGCAGCAGGTTGCGGATGTCCCCCTCGGCGTAGGCGAAGTCCGGCGCCCAGAAGAGCGCGTCGAAGGGGCAGACCTCGATGCAGATGCCGCAGTACATGCACAGCGAGTAGTCGAGGTCGAAGCGGTCCAGCACGTTGACCTGCCGGTCGCGGCCCCCCTCGGTCGCGGCGGGCACCGTCTCCTTGTGCGAGTCGATCGTGATGCACCAGGCCGGGCACTCGCGGGCGCAGAGCATGCAGGAGGTGCAGTTCTCCTCCAGCAGCGCGATCACTCCCCGGCTGCGCTCGGGGAGCTCTGGCTCGGTATGGGGATACTGCGCGGTGTGGGATCCGCGCGCCAGGACCTTGGCCGTTGTGGCCAGCCCCTTGAGCAGACCCTTCACGCGGCCACCACCACGACCGCGGTGATCGCCAGCTGCACCAGCGCCAGCGGCAGGAGCACCAGCCAGGCGAAGCGCTGGAGCTGGTCCTCGCGCACCCGGGGCCAGGCGACCCGGAACCACAGGAAGAGCACGCCCACGGCGGTCGCCTTGAGCAGCGTCCACAGCGCGCCGACCCAGCCGATGTCGCCCCACGGGCCGCGCCACCCGCCCAGGAAGAGCACGGTGAACAGCAGCGCCATGACGACCATTCCGGCGTACTCGGCCAGCAGGAAGAAGGCGAAGCGCAGCCCGGAGTACTCCGTCAGCGGGCCGAAGACGACCTCGGAGTCGGCGATCGGTGCGTCGAAGGGCGTGCGCTGCAGCTCGGCGACCGCGGCCGCCAGGAAGACGAAGGCCGCCGGCGCCTGCCACAGCAGCCACCACCACGACCACTCCTGGACGATCCCGGTCAACGACAGCGTGCCGGCCGCCAGCGCCACGGAGGCCGCGGACAGCACCATCGGCAGCTCGTAGGACACCAGCTGGGCCCCGGCGCGCATGCCGCCGAGGAGGGAGTACTTGTTGCCGCTGCCCCACCCGGCCATGAGCGTGCCGATCACGCCGACGCTGGCGGCGGCGAGCACGAACAGGAGCGAGGCGGGCACGTCCGCGGCGACCCAGGCGGCGCTCCACGGGATGGCCGCCAGGGCCACCAGGTAGGGCACCAGCGCGACGGCCGGGGCGAGGCGGAACATCCATCGGTCCGCGGCCGCGGGGGTGACGTCCTCCTTCTGGACGAACTTGATGCCGTCGGCCACCAGCTGCAGGATCCCGTGCGGGCCGGCCTCCATCGGGCCCAGCCGCCCCTGCATGTGGCCCATCACCTTGTGCTCGAGCTGTCCCAGCGCCAACGGCAGGCTGAGGAAGGCCGCCACCACGATGACGGCCTTCAGCACGACCTCGAGGGCCAGCGGGAGTTCGGAAAGCATCGTCGGCCACCCTAGCCACACTTGCCCACACTCTGTAGGTGCCACGGCGCGTGGTGCACACTTGCGCCATGGGCGATGCCGACCTGATGTTCTCCACCTCCGACCTCCTCATCGGCACCGCGACCGCCGCGCTGCAGATCGAGGGCGGCGACCGCAACAACAACTGGTACGACTGGGCCCAGCTGCCCGGCACCATCAAGGACGGCTCCACCCCCGAGCGCGCCACCGACCACTGGAACCGCTGGCGCGAGGACACCGAGATCATGGCCTCGCTCGGCATGCAGATCTACCGGATGAGCGTGGAGTGGTCGCGGATCGAGCCGCGCCCCGGCGAGATCGACCGGGAGGCGCTGGCCCGCTATCGCGAGGAGATCACCGCGATCCGCGCGGCCGGCATCGAGCCGCTGGTCACCCTCCACCACTTCTCCCACCCGTCCTGGTTCCAGGGCCTGGGCGGTTTCAGCTCCCCCTGGGCGGTCGACCGCTTCCTGTCCTTCGCCGGGGTCGTGGTCAAGGAGCTCGGCGACCTGGTCACCGACTGGATCACGGTCAACGAGCCCAACGTCCACGCCCTGATGAGCCACCTCTTCCGCGAGGGGCCGCCGGCCAACCGCAACGTCGGCGCCCTGCGCCAGGTGCTGCGCCACATGGCCCGCGCCCACTGCCGGGCCTACCACCTCATCCACGGGCTGCAGCCGGACGCCAGGGTCGGCGTGGCCCACCACGTCCGCCCCTTCGCCCCCCTCAACCGGAGGAACCCCCTCCACCACGCTTCCGCATACCTGGACCGGTTGCTGTTCCAGGAGATCCTCGCCGACGCGACCCTGGGCGGGCGGTTCCACCCCCTGCTGGGACCGGCGCCGGACGTGACGCCGGGGAGGCACTACGACTTCCTGGGGATCAACTACTACTCGCGCACCGCGTCCAAGGGCTTCGCCGACACGACCTTCCCCGGCGTGCCGGTCAACGACCTGGGCTGGGAGATCTATCCGCAGGGCCTGGTCGAGGTCGCCGCCGACCTGCACCGCCGCTACCCGGGGCCGATCTGGGTGACCGAGAACGGCACCGCCGACGGCGCCGACCGCTTCCGCTCCCGCTTCATCCACGAGCACCTGGCCGCGATCGCCGGCTCCGGGCTGCCGTTCGAGCGCTACTACCACTGGTCCTTCGTCGACAACTGGGAGTGGGCCGAGGGCGAGGCGATCCGGTTCGGGATCGTCGCCAACGACTACGAGACGCAGGAGCGGACGGTGCGCGACTCCGGCCGCTTCCTGGCCCGGATCATCGCCGAGGGCGGGGTGTCGCGGGGCGCCTACGAGGAGTTCGTCGAGGGGCAGACCTACCCGGTGGGTCGGTGACGGTCCACCCGGACGAGCGGGCGCCGGTCTCCCGGGGCTGGGTCAGCCGGTTCGGGCTGCTCTACCTGGGGCAGAACGCCGCGTGGGCCGGGCCGACGCAGCTGCTCATCGCGATCCAGGTCGCCGACTGGTACCCGGGTGAGAAGGAGGAGCGACTGGCGTGGGTGATGGCCGCCGGCGGCGCCGTGATGCTGGTGGCGACGCCGCTGGCCGGAGCGGTCTCGGACCGGACCGGCTCGCGCTTCGGCCGGCGGGCGCCGTGGATCCTCGTGGGCGCCCTGGTGGCGGCAATCGCCCTGGTCTGGATGGGCTTCGCCCCCGGGTATGCGGTGCTCCTCGCCGGGTGGCTGCTCTTCCAGGCGGCGATCGCCTTCAGCATCAACGCCGCCCAGGCGGTGGCCCCCGACCAGGTGCCGCGACGGCAGTACGGCCTGGTCTCCGGCGTGATGGGGCTGACCTACACGCTCGGGGTGGTCGTCGGGACCCTGATCGGGACGATGCTGGGGGTACGGACGGCCTACCTGGTCACGGCGCTGGTGCTGGTGCTGCTGGTCGGGCAGTTCCTGGTGCGCTTCCGGGACCCGCAGGTGCTGCGTGAGAAGGTGGCGGTCGACCCGGTGGGCGGGGCGCGATGGGCACGGTTCTCGGTGGTGCCGTCCCCACGCCGTTATCCGGACTTCGCCTGGGTCTTCCTCACCCGGCTGCTGGTGACGCTGGGCAACTCGATCGCGCTGTTCTACCTGCTCTACTTCCTGCGCGACCGGATCCGGGTGGCCGATGCCGAGGGTGGGGTGCTGGTGCTGACGGCGGTCTATGCGGTGATGGTGATCGTCAGCGCGATCGTCTCGGGGCGCTGGTCGGACCGGGTCGACCGCAGGCTGCCGTTCGTCAGCCTCTCCAGCCTCGGCGTGACGCTGGCCTGCCTGATCATGGCCTGGGCCCTGGACTGGTGGGTGGTGGTCGTCGCGGCTGCCGTGCTCGGGGTGAGCTGGGGCGTCTACATGGCCGTGGACCAGGCCCTGATCAACGAGGTGCTGCCGACGATGGCGGACCGTGGTCGGGACGTGGGGATCATGAACGTCGCCGTCGCCCTGCCCAACACATTCTCCCCCGTGATCGCCGCCCTCGCGCTGCGCAACCTGGGCGGCTACCCCGGGCTCTACCTGCTCGCCGGTGCGCTGGCGCTGCTCGGCGGGGTGCTGGTCTGGAGGGTGCGCGACGTCCGCTGACGTCACGTGATCTTGCCATGGCATCAGAGTGATGTCATAGTGATGTCATGAACCTGCAGCCCTATCTCGCCGCCGTCGGGGAGGACCTGTCCCGCGCCACCGCCCTGGCCGACGACCACACCCGCGAGGTGGCCGCCCGCGTGGCCACCGCCGTCGAGCCCGCGCTGCGCCTGGCGCTGGTCCAGGCGCTCTCGGACGCCGCCGCCCAGATCACCACCCAGCTCGACGGGGCCGTGGTCACGCTGCGGATGGACGGGCGCGACCCCGAGCTGGTGGTCCAGGACCTGCCCGGCACCACCGACGGCACCACCGACGGCACCTCCGGGACGCAGGACGAGCAGGACGACGACATCGCCCGCGTCACGGTCCGCATCCCCGAGCCGCTGAAGAAGCGCGCCGAGTCGCTGGCGGCCGGGGCCGACCAGTCGCTCAACACCTGGATCGTGGCCGCCATCCGCCGCGCGACGACGACCGATCGCCCAGGGACCACCTCCTCCCCCCGCAGCCACTCCCGCCGGATCACCGGTTGGGCCTGAGCCCCACTCCGCACCAGAGCAGCCAAGGAGCCGCCATGGACACGATGCCCACCTCGAACCCGACCACCAGCAGGACCTACTCCTTCGCCGACGACGCGCCGATCTCCCTCGACCTGAAGAACCACAGCGGAGACGTCGTCGTCCTCCTCGACGCGCCCGAGGGCACCGCCGAGGTGACGCTGCGCACCTCCCGGCCCCTCGACCTCGAGCCGGTCGTGACCAGCTGCCACCGGGGCCGCGTCCGGGTGGAGATCCCGGCGCTGCTCGGCGCCGACGGGTCCCGCGGCTTCGCCTTCTCCCTGGGGCCGATCTCCATCGGCGTCGGCAACGAACGGGTCGACGTCGAGGTCCACCTGCCCCACGGCGCGGACCTGGCGGTGAGCACCAAGGAGGGCGACATCGTCGTGCAGGGCGTCTCCGGTCTGACCGAGGTGCGCTCCGGCTCCGGCGACCTGCGCGTCGACGAGACGGCCCGGCTGCGGGCAGCGACCGGCAGCGGCGACGTGACCGTCGGCCGGTGCACCGGCGGGTCGGTCACCAGCGGCTCCGGCGACATCGACATCGAGACCGCGGCGGGTCCGGACACCCTCGAGGTCCGCACCGGCAGCGGCGACGTGTCCCTGGCCGACAACCGTCACGACCTGATCGTGGCCACCGGCTCCGGCGACATCAGCGCCAGCCACCACCACGGCAGCCTCACCGCTCGCACCGGCACCGGCGACGTCGACCTCACCGTGCCCCGCGGCATACCGGTCTGGCTCGACCTGACCAGCGCCATGGGCGACGTCTTCCGCGACCTGGACCCCATGGGCGCCCCCGCCGAGGGCCAGGAGCACCTGTCGGTGACCATCCGCACCGGCACCGGCGACATCCGCGTCCACCACTGACGTCGCGGGCCGACCCGGCCCTGGAACGACGCGGCGAGAAGCAGCCGAAGCTTCGAGAAACAGCCGAAGCGCTGAGAAGCGGTCCCTATGGGCCTGCCTCTGCGACCTTCCGTTGTTTCTCGTCTAGGCGAACAGGTCGAGCATCACCCGCACGTCCTCCGGCGGCTCCCCCTCGGGAGAACCTTCTGACGCGGCGACCTCGACCCCCAGCAGCCTGGCGTAGAAGTCGGCCAGCTCTTGGGGCCTGGGTGTGCTGATCGAGATCGAGGTGGCCTCGATGCGGGGGCGGTCCATGGTCTCCTCCGTGGGCTCAGTCGCCGCGGGGGCCCCAGGACTCGTCGGGGACGCCGGGCGGCAGCAGCCGGCGGCGGGAGGGGGCGCGCTTGGTCGTCGAACCCTCGCCCTCCCCGGGCTCTTTCGCGCCGGGCCACGGCTTGGAGGCGCGGGCGGCGAGCTGGAAGGACTTGCGCAGCGGCGTGCCCTCGAAGCCGTCGGGCAGGAGCAGCGGGCGCAGCCCCTCCCCCGACCCGTCCTCGAAGCCGTCGAAGCCGATCCCGAACATCTCGTGCGTCTCGCGCTCGTGCCAGGCGGCGCCCGGGTAGAGGTCGGTCACCGAGGCCAGCGCCGCGCCGTCGGACACGCGGGTGGTGAGCAGGACGCGACGCAGGGGGCTGCGGACGTCCATCAGGTGGCAGACCACGTCGAAGCCGGGACCCGGCCCGCCCTGCCCTTCACCCTCCTCCGCCTCCGGCGCATCGGTCTGATCCACCGCTGACAGCCAGTCGAAGAAGGCGTAGCCGTCGGCCCGCAGCCCCTTGACCACGTCGTGCCACTCCCCCGGCTCGACACGACGCTGCTCGACCTGCGCGACCTGCTCGACCGGGTGCTCGGCTGCCGACGTCATGAGGCGACCTTACCCAGTCGGTCGGCGAGCGTCGGCCGTTCCGTTACGGTTGTCGCCATGTCTGAGGTTCTCTCCGACCTGGGGGCTGCGCTCGATGCCGGTGATGCCGGGCAGAGCCATGCCCTCGTCCGGACCGTGCCGACCGAGGACCTCGACGACCTGCTCGGGGTCCTCGCCACGCGTGCCCGGGACGGCTCGGGGCTGGCCGCCGAGCTGCTGGTCGAGCGGCTCGATGACTCCGGGGTGATCCGCAGGTTCGTGCGCGGCGCGCTGCTGGACGAGTCCGCGGTCGACGACGTCAGCCAAGACGTGCTCATCTCCGTGGCCGGCTCGGTCGGCTCCTTCCGGGGCGGCTCCAAGGTCACCACCTGGGTGCACACCATCGTGCGCAACCGGGTCGTGGACCACCTGCGACGCCAGCGCGCGACCGCTCCACTGCCCGAGGACGACCTCTCCCCCGCGCAGCGGATGAGCTCGATGATCGCCACCCGTGCCACGGTCCAGGACGCCCTGGCCTCCCTGCCCGAGCTCTACCGGCAGCCCGTCGCCCTCCGCGACCTGGAAGGGCTGAGCTATGCCGAGGTCGCCGACCGCCTCGACCGCAACGTCGGGACGGTCAAGGCCCAGATCTCGCGCGGGCGGGCGATGGTCGCCGCGGCGCTGCGCGGCGTGCAGGACGGGGTATGGGTATGAGGCAGGGCCGGGTATGAGGACCGCGGGACGGTACCTCCTGGAGGAGGTGATCGGGGTCGGCTCGTTCGCCACCGTCCACCGGGCCCGCGACGAGCGCCTCGACGCCACCGTCGTGGTGAAGATCCTGGCTGAGAACCACAGCCTCAACCCCGAGATCCGCGAGCGTTTCATCGCCGAGGGCCGCAGCCTGCGCCGGGTCAGCAGCCCGCACGTCGTCGCCGTCCACGACATCGGGGAAAGCGAGCGCCAGCAGCCCTACCTCGTCCTGGAGCACGCCGACCGCGGCACCCTGGGCGACCGGGTGGCCGCCCTGCGCCGGGAGGGCTGGACGGCGAGCCCGGCCGACCTCCTCGTCCTGGCCCGCCAGCTCGCGTCCGCGCTGGAGGCGGTGCACACCGCGCGCCTGGTCCACCGGGATCTCAGCCCCGCCAACGTCCTCATCTCCACGCCGGCCGACGACCCTGAGCCCGAGGCGACGCTGCTGCGCCCCGACGAGCGCCTCCTGGTCGCCGACCTGGGCATGTGCAAGGACCTGGCGGTGAGCTCCGGGCTGACCGTGGCCGGCGGCACCAGCGGCTTCCGCCCGCCCGAGATGGACGAGGGCCCAGCAGTCATCGACACCCGCGCCGACCTGTGGTCCCTCTCCTCGCTGGTCGCCTGGGCTGCCGAGGGCGCCGACCTGCCCCCGGCCAGCTCCGCCGCCCTGGGCTTGGCGCTCGACCGGAGCCTGGCGACCGACCCGGCAGAGCGTCACCAGGACGTGGGCGACTGGCTCGCCGAGGTCGAGGCCGCGCTGGCACCCGAACCGGCGGCACCCGAGGTGCCCGGGGCGAGCGAACCGCATACCCCACGCCTGCCGTTCGTCGCGGTCGCGCTGGCCGCTCTGCTGCTCGGGCTGCTCGGCGGCTGGCTTGTCCGCGGATCGGGCGACCCGCCGGCCGCGACGCAGACCGCCCGCATCGAGATCGAGGGCCCGCAGGAGGCCGCGGTCGGGGAGGAGGCCACCTTCACGCTGCGCCACCTCGGCGTGCGGTCCTGGGTCTGGGTGCTGCCGAACGGCACGCACCTGGCCGACCGCGAGAGCGTCAGCCTGACACCGACGTCCCCGGGCACGGCCAGGGTCGTCGTGGACGCCCGCGACGCCGAGGGCCGCGACCTGCGGTTCGAGCACGATCTCGAGGTGCGCGAGTAGGCGTGCAACTTTTCCGCCCGACCCTCCGACGTACCACGTGACCGATCAACTGACCACCATGAAGACCATGAGGGGAACACCATGAAGATCACCCGCCACCGCGCCCTGGCCCCGCTGGCCCTGGTCGCCGCGCTGACGCTGACCGCCTGCAACCAGGGCCAGACCGCCGAGTTCGAGGCCGAGCCCCAGCAGAACACCGCGCAGGAGCAGCCCGCCCAGCAGGAGACCACCCACGAAGAGACCACCGAGCAGGAGAGCACCGAGGACGACCTGACGGCGCAGTCCGCCGCAGCGGCCGGCGTCAACCCCGTGACCGTGCCCGACGCGGTCGCGACCGTGACCGTGCCGGCCCGTGTCGAGCGGGACCCCGAGGCCACCCTCGACGTCTCGATCCACAGCCTCACACGTGAGGGGAAGACGCTCGTGGGCGTCTTCTCGTTCACCCTCGACTCCTCCGCGGACGACGGCTCGATCTGGCTCTACCACCTGCTGGGCAACACGTCCTGGCGGCCGCACCTGATCGACACTGAGAACCTCGCCCGCCACGACGTGCTCTCCAGCACCGGCATCAACGCGGTGACCGACTCGCAGGGCAGCACCTACCTCCGACCCGGTCACACCACCTACGCCTACGCCGCCTTCGCCTCGCCCCCGGAGGGCGTCAGCTCGATGATGGCCAGCCTGATCGACGGCACCCAGGCCGTCGAGGTGCCGATCCAGTGAGGACCCTGACCAGCATCCTGGTCGCGGCCTCCCTGGCCCTCCCCGCGGCGGCGCTGGCGAGCACCAGCGAGCGCGAGGAGATGCTCGCCTCCCTCCCCGACTCGGCGTGGCCGGACAGCGTCACCGCCCTCGACGAGCGGATCACCAGCCTGGACGACCGCATCACCCAGCTCGACGAGCGCATCACCCCGGTGGAGCGCCAGATCACCGAGGGCGACCAGGCCGTGATCGCGCTGTCCTCCGACATCCTGTTCGAGTTCGACAAGGCCGAGATCACCGGCACCGCGGAGAAGAAGATCGCCGAGCTCGTCACCGACGTCCCCGACGGAGCCACCGTGCAGGTCCACGGGCACACCGACTCCCTGGGCACCGACGAGCGCAACGCCGAGCTGTCCCTCGAGCGCGCCGAGACCGTCGCCGCCGTCATCGAGGAGGCCCGACCCGACCTGCAGCTGGAGGTCGAGGGCTTCGGCCCGTCCCGGCCGGTGGAGCCCAACGAGGTGGGCGGCGAGGACAACCCCGAGGGCCGGGCGCTCAACCGCCGGGTGGAGATCCGCTACGACGAGTGAGGAGGTGCGACCAGGCCTCGGGTGACCTCACCCGCAGACACCGGCCGGTCCGCATACCTGCTGCCGATCCTCGCCCGCGCCCGACCGGGCGTCTCGGCCGCGATCTGGTCCTGCAGCGTGACGATGCCGTGCAGCAGCGCCTCGGGACGCGGCGGGCAGCCGGGGACGTAGACGTCGACCGGGATCAGCTGGTCGACGCCCTTGGTCACCGAGTAGGAGTCCCAGTAGGGGCCGCCGGAGTTGGAGCAGGCGCCGAAGGAGATGACGTACTTGGGCTCGGCCATCTGGTCGTAGAGGCGGCGGATGACCGGCGCCATCTTGTCGGTCACCGTGCCCGAGACCACCATGAGGTCGGACTGGCGCGGGCCGGGGGCGAACGGGATGACGCCGAGGCGGATGAAGTCGTGCCGAGCCATCGAGGCGCTGATGAACTCGATCGCGCAGCAGGCCAGGCCGAAGTTGAACACCCAGAGGGAGTACTTGCGCCCCCAGTTGAGGACGACCTGGACTGCGCGGGGCGCCTTCTCGACCGGGGCACCGACGCGCGGGGTCGGCAGGGCGGTGGGGGTATGCGGCTCCGTCGGCTTCTCGCTCACGTCACCACCACCTCAGCAGGCCGCGACGCCAGACGTGGAGGAGGGCGACGACGAGGACGCCGATGAAGATGGCCATCTCGACCAGGCTGGCCACGCCGAGCTCGGAGCGGATGACCAGGGCCCAGGGGAAGAGGTAGACCGCGTCGACGGCGAAGATCACGTAGAGCAGGGTGAAGACGAGATAGCGGACGCTGCCCTGCTGCCAGCCGGTCCCGACCGGGTCGACGCCGGACTCGTAGGTGGTCAGCTTGGCCGGGGTCGGGTCGGCGGGCGCGAGCAGGCGGCGCACGCCCATGGCGGCGGCGAAGATGGCCAGGCCTGCCAGGACGACGAGTCCGACGACGAGATACTCACGCATCGCCGATCACCCTAGCCGCCGGTGGCGGCCAGGTGCTGGAGGCCGGCCTCGACGATCGTCATGGCGCGCAGCTGGTCGACCGCCTCCTCGCTGCGGGTCTGGACGACGAGGACCAGTCCGTCAGCCCGGGTCTCGGTCTCCACGGGCTCGAGGTAGTAGCTCAGCGCGAGCACGCCGGGGGCCGAGCAACCCTTGAAGGCCTGGTAGGCCACGCCGTCGGGCACGGCGCCGCCGGGGTTGGCCGACAGGATCTCGCGCACGGGCTCCCCCGCCCCGGTGCCGGCCAGCTGCTGCAGCCGGGCGTGGACGTTGCACACCTCGCCGCCGGTCATCGGCCAGTCCACGCCGTCCTGCCAGGCCGGGGTGGTCACGGCCTCGGGGGTGACGAGGGTGAGGTCCTCCGGCAGGTCGGCCAGCTGCGCGGTGCGGGTCTCGGGGACGGAGGCGCGGGCCCAGCGGTCACGCACCTCCTGGTCCACGCCCCAGCCCAGGATGAACAGCTGCCGGGTGGTGACGATCGGGGCGAGGCGCAGCGGGTCGACGCCGGCGTTCTCCATGGCGGTGCGCATCCGCGGGCGGTCGACCGCGCCGATGAGCAGGTCGGTGGCGGTGTTGTCGCTGATCGAGATCATCAGCTCGGCCGCCTCCCGCACCGTGACGGTGGAGCCGGCCTCGCGGTCCTGGAGGATCCCCGAGGGCAGGCTCTTGACCTCCTCGGTGATGGTCAGCTCGTCCTCCCAGGCGAGCTCTCCGGCCTCGACCGCCTCCACCACCCCTGCGAGGACGACGAGCTTGAAGATGGACCCGGTCGGGGCGGGCTCGCCGCCGGGCTCCAGTCCCGCCGTGGTGTGGATCGGCGTGCAGGTGCCGTCCTCGACCCGACCGACCACGACCTGGCTGGTGCCGCCCAGCTCGGTCAGGGCTGCGTCGAGGTCGGCCCACCCGGAGATCACGGGTGGCTCGCCGGAGGTGTCCGGGACGAAGACCAGGCCCGCGATCCGGTCCTCGTCGTCGAGGGCGAGGGTCATCAGGAGCGGCTGCTCGGCGTCCAGGGACAGCACGGCGCTGCGGGTGCCGCCGCCGGCCTCGGCCGACACCTCGGTCACCTCGGTCACCGTGTAGGGGCCGCCAGCCCGCAGCTGCGGGAAGACCGTGACGACCTGGAAGGCGGGGAGCTCGCGCAGGAAGTCCTCGGAGAAGCGGTCGACGACCGCCTCCAGGTCCGGCCCCAGCGCGTCCTCGTCGAGCAGCCCCAGCACCCACTGCGTCTGCTCCAGCAGGGCCTCGTCGGTGAGATGGTCGGCCGGGTCGACCGGGTCGACCGCCCCCGGGGCAGGGCGCGTCGTCGCAGCTGTGTCGTCCGTCGTCGGCACAGCCCCGGTCTCCACCGCGCCGTCCACCGCGCTGTCCACGGCCCTGTCCGCCGTCGCTGGCGCCGTCGTCTCCCCCTCCGGGCCGCTCCCGTCACCCTCGCACCCGGTGAGCAGGAGCGAGGCGAGGAGCGCGCCGATCATCCGTGACCGCATACTCACATCATGAACGAGCGCTTCCTCGACCTCGCGGACCCCTCCTTCGACGTGACCGGACCGGAGGTCATCGCCGCGCGCGAGGAGGGGACGTGGGTGCGGACGAGCTATGGCTACGCGCTCCTGAGGCATGCCGAGGTCACGGCCCTGCTCAAGGACCGCCGCTTCCAGCAGGGCAATGCCAAGTGGCCGGCGCAGAACGGCATCCACTCCGGGATGTTCAGCGACTGGTGGAAGCAGACCCTGCTGTCGTTGGAGGGGCAGGACCACCTGCGGCTGCGGCGGCTGCTCAACCCGGCCTTCAAGCAGGGCGTGGTGCAGGGCATGGTCCCCGGCTTCGCCGAGCTGGCCCACGAGCTGGTCGACGGCTTCAGCGAGCGGGGGTCGCTCGAGCTGGTCTCCGAGTTCGCCGAGCCCTACTCGAGCCGGATCCTGTGCCGGCTGCTCGGGCTGCCGGAGGAGGAGTGGGAGCAGGTCGCGCACTGGGCCGACGACCTGGGCAAGAGCTTCGGCGTCCGCGTCAAGGAGGACCTGCCGCGGATCGAGGCGGCGCTGGAGGGGCTCTACGGCTACTGCGACGCGGTGGTCCGCGACCGGACAGCCAACCCGCGCGACGACCTCGTCAGCACCCTGGTCCGCCACCAGCAGGAGGGTTCGCTGAGCGCCGAGGAGCTCTCGGTGGCCTTGGTCTTCCTGGCCTTCGCCGGGATGGAGACGACCCGCAACCAGATCACCCTGGCCGTGCGCACCCTGCTGGACCACCCGGACCAGTGGCGCCTCCTGGGCCAGCGTCCCGAGCTGGGCCGCAACGCCGTCGAGGAGGTCATGCGGGTCAACCCGACCGTCACCTGGATCACTCGTGAGGCGATCGACGACGTCGACCTCGGTGACGGGCTGGCGCTGAAGGCGGGCGACATCGTGCAGGTCCTGTCGCACAGCGCCGGCACCGACCCGCGCGCCCAGCCCGACCCGTCCTTCGACATCGAGGTCGAGCACCCGATGCACATGGGCTTCGGCGGCGGGGTGCACCACTGTCTCGGGCACTGGGTGGCGCGGCTCGACATGGCGGTCGCGCTGCCGATCCTGGCGGCCCGGATGCCGGACGCCCGGCCGGACGGGCCGGGCGAGTGGCTGCCCATGTCGGGCAACACCGGGGCGATCCGCTATCCGATCACCTTCACCGCCACTCCGGTGAGGGATGGCGGGCCGGGAGTCTCGTCGGGAGCGGTCTCGTCGTGAACGATCTCGCCACGAACGCCCGCTTCGACCATCTCGTCATCGCGGTGCCCGACCTGGACGAAGCGGTCGCCCGGTGGGGTGCGGCCGGGTTGGCGGCGACCGTCGGAGGGCGGCACCCCGGCGGCACCGTCAACGCCCTGGTCCGTGGCCCCGGCGCCGCCTATGTCGAGCTGATCACGACCGGGCCCGACGCGTCCGGGGCGTGGGCGGACCGGGTCCGCGACCAGCACGGCGTGCTGTCCTGGGCGGTCGCCGTCGAGGACGTCGACGACGCCCGCAGCCGTCTCCTCGAGGCCGGCTTCTCCCCCGCCGAGGTCGTGGACGGGTCGCGCGAGACGCCGACCGGCGAGACGATCCGCTGGCGCCTGCTCCAGGTGGGCGCCCGGGCCTTCGACCCGGGGCTGCCCTTCCTCATCGAGTGGGTCGAGCCGATGCCGACCGGGCCGGCGGATGGGCCGGTCCTGGAGTCGGTGCGCATGGCGAGCCACGACCCCGCGCCGCTGGTGCTGATGCTGGAGACGGTGGGGCTGCCGCGCGACCGCAGCTTCGAGGACGCCCCGTGGTGGATCTTCCGCGACCCTGACGGCGTGCAGGTCAGCGTGGTGACTGCGGAGGGGGACGAGGGTGCTGAGGTCGCAAACGCGCGGCGGGACGTGGTCGTCGACCACCTCTCGCTCACCGTGGCTCACACCCCGCAGCAACCTCCCGGCGAGAGCACCGTCCTCGACGGCGTCCACGTCCACCTCCACCCGGACCTGCGGGCCCACCGTGCCCACGAGGTGCTCCTGGCGACCGACCGGATCTTCGCCGCCCGCCCGGCACCCACGCCGGGCTGGCCGGCGCCCCACCCGCACCGCGCGCCGCTGGAGGAGGAGTACTCCCGCTGCCTGGACCCGGGGAAGTATCGGATCCTGGCCGAGCGGGCGGACGCCTGGATCGAGGCCCTCACCACGATGGGCCTGGCCGACGCCGAGGAGCTGGACACCACCTCCGTCGAGCAGGGTCCCACGCCCTGGTCGCGGGTCACCCGGCTGGTCCCGCGTGCCACGGGCGCCGTGCCGCTGACCATCGGACGGCGCGGCTTCGACGGACCTGACGACAACTCCGTCATGGTCGCTGTCGATGACGACCTCGTGAGCGGTCCGGGCCTGCCCGACTGCGGCTGCGACGCCTGCGACGACGGCTCCACCGACCTGCTGCACGCCCTCGACGAGGACGTCCTCGTCGTGCTGGGCGGCGGCATCCTCCGGGTCGACCACCGCGGCCGGACGCTGCGGCGCACGCTCGAAGGCTGGCAGGGCAGCGGCTCCTTCGGCCCGGACGAGGCCGAGCGCTGGCTGGCCGGGGACACGCCCCGGGGAGCGAGCGTAGTCTCGGGTCAGCCCTGGCTCTGAGCCTGCAGCAACGCTCTCCCGTTGTGCCACAGCACGTCCCGCAGCCAGTCCTCCCCCAGACCCCAGCGGTGGAGAGCCTCGAGCTGGTGGGCGTAGGGATAGGGGATGTTGGGGAAGTCGCTGCCCAGCACCACCCGCTCCCGCAGCTCGGCCAGCCGACCCAGGAAACGTGACGGCACCGGCGCGTGCCGCTCCATGAAGTCGGTCCCGACCATCGTCGTGTCCAGGTGCACCCGCTCATGCGCCTCGACCAGGTCGGCGAAGGCGTCGTAGTCGGGCATCCCCATGTGCGCGATCACCAGCGTCAGGTCGGGGTGGTCGGCGAGGAGCCGGACCACGCCCTCGGGGCCGCTGTGCCGCCCCGCCCTGGGCCCGTGGCCCGCGTGCATGATCACCGGCACCCGCGCCCGGGCCAGCAGCTCCCACGCACCGTGGAGCCGGTCGTCGTCCGGTGCCATGTCGCTGACCACGAGGTGCGTCTTGACCAGCTGGACACCGTCGCGGAGGGCGGTGGCCACATACCCCTCGACACCGTCTTCGGGATAGAGCGTGGCGCACCGCAGCACCTGGGGATGCGCGTCGGCGAACTCCCGGCACCACTCGTTGAGCGCGGCCGCCATCCCCGGCTTGTGCGCGTAGGTCAGCGCCGGGACGTCCCTCACCCCCAGGGCCGCGAGCGTGGCCAGCCGCTCCTCCACCGGTGTGCGGTAGTGGATCGGCCAGGCAACGCCGTAGTGCTTCTCGCCCTCGTCGAAGTAGGCCCAGATCCGGTCCATCAGGCGGTCGGGGTGGAAGTGGATGTGGACGTCGGCCAGACCGGGCAGCCCCAGGGCCTCGAGGTAGCCGGGGACCTCGGCGTCGGTCGCGGGCGCCCGCAGCGTGCTCATCGCCTGCCCACGCTCACCGCGTCGCCGCCACGAGCATCGAGGTGGCCTCCAGGTCGTAGCCGCCGCCGAAGAGCAGCGAGTGCACCACCAGCGGCACCGTCTGGTAGACCGCGACCCGCTCCTGCCAGCCGTCCGCGAGCGGGAAGGCCTCGGCGTAGGCCGCGTAGACCCGCCCGCTGAACCCGCCGAAGAGCTGCATCATCGCCAGGTCAACCTCGCGATGGCCGTAGTGCGCGCACGGGTCGATGAGCCAGTCGTGCCCCTTGGTGTCGATCAGCCGGTTGCCGCCCCACAGGTCGCCGTGCACCAGCGTCGGCGGCCCCACCGGCCCCAGCCGCTCCGGGGCAATCCGCTCGGCGCGCTCCAGGGAGTCGGGGTCAAGGACGCCGCGCTCGACCCCGCGCCGCACCAGCGGGACCAGCCGCCGCTCGACCCAGCTCTCCCACCACGTCTCGGTGGGCGTCAGATCGATCGGACAGGCACCCAGGTATGCGGTGCTCTCACCGTCCGTGGAGCCGTACGCCTCTCCCGTGGTCCGGTGGAGCGCGGCCAGCTCCTGGCCGAAGCGCTCCTCGGTCATGGCGCTGCGGTGGGTGCCCTGCTCGACCCACTCCAGCGTGATGTGGTCGGCGGCGACGTCCAGCACGGCCGGCACTCGGGCCCCGGCCGCCGCGAGCGCCCGCAGGCCGACCGCTTCCCGCGCGAAGAACTCCGGCGGGGCGTCGGCCAGCTCCTTGCGGAAGGCCGGCCTGCCGTCCTCGAGGGTGATCCGCCGTGGCGTCCCGGTGATGGCCATGCCGCTCATCGTGCCATGCACCTCCCGACACCCCTCCCGTCATGCACCTGTGGTCCTGCACTTGTTGGGCCAGAGCACCAGAACTGCAGGACCAGACCCGCAGGACACCACGCAGGACCCACGCGGAACCCACGCAGGGCCGGTTATCCACAGGCCCCCTGCGCCGACCCTCCGCAGCGGTCAGGCTGGGACGATGTCGAGCTCCTCAGAGGATGGGCAGCGCACCGCGCGACCGCAGCAGCCAGCCGCCGGCGCGCAGGGAGGTCATGCCCCGCAGCCGGTGGCCACCGCTGAGCAGCCGGTCGACCGTCGGCAGCGTGGCATCCGACGCCGCGCACTGGTGCAGGAGGAGCTCGGTCACCAGGACGGCGTGGTCACGGTGGCGCAGCTGCGGGAGCTCGGGCTCACCTACGACGAGATCCGCGCAGAGGTGGAGGCGGGTCGCTGGCACCGGGTGGGCCGCAAGACCCTCAGCATCACCGGCCCGGAGCCCAGCGGGCCGAGGGCGCTTGCCCGCAGGGCGGTCTGGGAGGTCGGTGGTCATGCCTGTCTCGATGGCGCCAGCGCCCTGATCCAGGCCGGGCTGACCGGCTGGAGCGAGGACAAGGTGCACGTCAGCGTCGTCCGGGGAGCCCGGTATCGCCTGGTCGAGGGCGTGCGCGTGCACGTCCTCCGCGAACGAGGGCGAGTCATCGGCAGCGATCCGCCCCGCACCCCGCCGGAGGTAGCCGCCCTTCGCGCGGCGACCTGGGCGCGCACGGACCGCGAGGCAGCCACCATCCTGGCCATGGGGGTCCAGCAGCGGATCGTCGCGGCGGACCGGCTGGGCCCGGCGTGGGAGTCGTCGCCGCGATCGTCCCGCCGTGCCCTGCTCGGGCGGCTCGTGGGGCTGGTGGCGGACGGCGCGCAGGCCCTGTCCGAGATCGACTTCGCCGAGCTCGGCCGCGCCCGCGGCTGGCCCGAGCCCGACCGGCAGGTAGTCGTGCGGACCTCCCGCGGCCGGATCTACCTCGACGTCCGTTTCACCCGCTACGGCACGGTCGCGGAGATCAACGGCGTCCAGCACTACTCCAAGCTGGTCAGCATCGACGATGCCCTGCGGCGCAACGAGCACGCGATCTCCGGCGAACGGGCGCTGGAGATCCCCGCGGTCGGGCTGCTCCTGGATCCCGAGCCGCTCCTGGACCAGGTCGAGGCGGCTCTCCGGGCCGGTGGCTGGCCGGGCCCAGACCTGTCCTGCGGCTCTGGTCCTGCAGAAGTCGCGTCATAACGCGAACAGCGCAGGACACGAAACGCAGGACAGCCTCAGCCCCCGCCCCTGGACGACACGGAGGGCGCGCCTATCCCCTCAGGACCCGCTGCGCGGCCACGACCTCACCGACGCGGTCCTCCTGGATCGCGGTGACCAGCCCGTCGACGGCGTCCTCGATCTGGTCGTACATCGCGACATAGGCCTCGCGCGGGCGCCCCCACGGGTCGGGGACGTCACGCACGCCGGAGCCGTCGGTCACGTCGCTGGCGAACGCCCCCAGCCGCACCACCTTGGCCTCGTCCTCGGGCGTGCGGGCGAGGGACAGCACGTCGTCCTCGTTGGAGTCGTCCATGACCAGGATCAGGTCGGTCCCGTCGAAGTCCTCGGCCTCGAACTGCGCGGCCCGGCTGGTGAAGACATAGCCCCGGGACTCGCCCTCGGCCTGCGACTCGTGGTGGGGCGGCTCGCCGACGTGGTAGTCGGCCGTCCCGGCGGAGGAGACCTCGACATCGTCCAGGCCGGCCCGGGCCAGCTTGGCGACGAGGACGGACTCGGCGGCAGGTGAGCGGCAGATGTTGCCCAGGCAGACGGTCTTGATGCGCATGGCCCCACTCTGGCACGGGCGGTGGCACAATCGACCGATGCTCATCCGCCCGTGCACGCCGTCCGATCTCCAGAGGCTGGAGCGGGCCTGGCCGAGCCACGGCGTCCACGCCGCGCACCTGCGCCGCCAGGAGGCCGGCGAGGCGACCTACCTCGTGGCCTGGCGCGAGGACGAGCCGGTCGGCTCTGCGATGGTCCTGTGGGGCGGGCCGCACGGGGAGGCGGCGGGCGCCGCATACCCCGGCGTCGTGGAGGTCGCCCACCTGCAGGTGCGCGAGGAACACCGCGGCGCGGGAGCCGGCACCGCCCTCATGCACGCGGCCGAGGACCTCGCCCGCGAGCGCGGCCACCGGCGGGTGGCCGTCGGCGTCGGGACCGACAACCCTGACGCGGCGCGGCTCTACGAGCGGCTCGGCTATCGCCGGACCGGGGTGCTGGACACGACCACCTATAGCTACGTCGGCGAGGACGGGGCGGAGCGGACCGCGACCGAGGAGGACGAGCTGATGGTCAAGGAGTTCCCTGACGGCGGGGTGCGGGCGCAGCTGGAGGCCAAGGAGGCCGAGCTGCTCGAGGAGATGGCGCAGCTGACCAGGCCCCAGCAGGACCAGGGCAGCATCTCCTTCGGCAAGCGGGTCGGCGACGGCACCGCGATGGCGGTGGACCGGCTCACCGCCGTGGAGGCGCACGACACCCTCGGCGCGCTGCTCGAGGAGGTACGGCACGCCATCTCGCGCATCGACGCGGGTGGCTACGGCCGCTGCGAGGAGTGCGGAGAACCCATCCCCGAGGGGCGCCTGGAGGCCAGACCGTGGGCGACGCGGTGCGTGCGGCACAGCTGAGCCCCGGCACGGCGAGCGTGCTCTGGACCGATCTGGGTGACGTCACCGCCGACCCGACGCTCCTGTCGGACGCCGAGCGCGGCCGGGCCGCCGCGATGGCTCCCGAGGTCGCCGACCACTGGGTCCGGACCCGCACCTGGGTCCGCCGGACGCTCGGCCGCACGCTCGCCGCAGACCCGGCCGCCATCGTCATCGCGGCCGACCCGCAGGGCCGCCCGACGCTGCCCGACCACCCCGAGGGCCACCTGTCCATCTCCCACTGCCCGCACGTCGTCGCCCTCGCCCTGGCCGCGGCGCCCCTCGGCGTGGACGTCGAGGACCTGCCCGGCCCGGGGGTCGACCTCGCCCAGGTCGCCGCCGTCGTCGGGGCCCCGTCGGAGCAGGCCGAGCTCGCCGACGTCCGCACGCCCGACCGACCACGGGCCTTCCAGCGCTGGTGGACCCGCAAGGAGGCGGTGCTCAAGGCGGAGGGCACCGGCTTCCTGCGCGAGCCTCGCGAGGTCACCGTCGGGGTCACCACGACCACACCCCCGGCGCCGTGGGTCGTCCACGACCTCGGCCTGCTCCCCGCCAGCGGCAGCCCCGCCCTCGCCCTGGCCACCCACGGCCCGGCCGTCGTGACGGTCCTGCCCCCGCCCTACGATCGGTGACCGTGCGCGACCAGGACGAGGCGAGTGAGACCGCATACCCCGAGGGCAGCGGCGTCGACCCCACCGACCTCGCGACCACGCTCCGGGTCCTCGGCTCGCTGCACGAGCTGCCTGCCGGCCATCCGGACATCCAGGAGGTCAAGCGGGCCGCGGGAGCGATGTACAAGAAGATCCGCAAGACCCGCCGCGCCGAGGCCCGCCGCAGCGAGCGCGCCCCGCTCCTCGCGCACGACGAGGCGCTGCTGGCCCGCACCGCCACCGGCAGCCCCGAGCGGATCGACGACGAGACCCGCGGCATCCGGCTGGAGGCCGAGGGCCACGGGATCATCGGCGAGCTGAAGATCCCGCGCGGGTGCTACATCTGCCACGAGAAGTACACCCGCGTCGACGCCTTCTACCACTGGCTCTGCCCGGCCTGCGCCCAGAAGAGCCATGCCAAGCGCGACCAGCGCACCGACCTGCGGGGCCGGCGCGCCCTGCTCACCGGCGGCCGCGCCAAGATCGGCATGCACATCGCGCTGCGCCTCCTGCGGGACGGCGCCGACCTGACCATCACCACCCGCTTCCCCCGCGACGCCGCGCGCCGGTTCGCCGAGCTGGCCGACTCCCCCGGGTGGCTCGACCGGCTCACCATCGTCGGGATCGACCTGCGCGACCCCACCCAGGTGGTGGCGCTGGCCGACGAGGTCGCCGCCGGCGGCCCCCTGGACATCCTCATCAACAACGCCTGCCAGACGGTGCGGCGCAGCCCGGGCGCCTACGCCCACCTCGTGGAGGGCGAGCAACAACCCCTGGAGGGTATGGGGTCCCACCCCGGTCCGCGCATGCTCACCTTCGACCGGATCAGCGATGCGCACCCCGCCGCGCTGGCGGGGACGCTGCGCACCGGCTCGGCCGAGCTGCCGCACACCCTCGACGTGGCGACGATGGCCCTGTCCGCGGGGTCGGCGAGCCTGGCGGCCTACCGGGACGGCACGGCCATCGACGCCGGCGGGCTGCTGCCGGACCTGGTCACCTCCAACTCCTGGACCCAGCACGTCGACGAGGTGGCCCCGCTGGAGCTGCTCGAGGTCCAGCTGTGCAACTCCGTCGCCCCCTTCCTGCTGGTCAGCCGGCTGCGGCCGAGCCTGCGGGCGGCGGTGCAGCAGGGCGCGAGGCGGGCCTACGTGGTCAACGTGTCGGCGATGGAGGGGCAGTTCTCGCGGCGCTACAAGGGGCCGGGCCACCCGCACACCAACATGGCCAAGGCCGCGCTCAACATGCTGACGCGCACCTCGGCCGGGGAGATGTTCGAGACCGACAAGATCCTCATGACAGCCGTGGACACCGGCTGGATCACCGACGAGCGGCCGCACCAGCAGAAGCTCGACATCGCCGCCGAGGGCTGGCACGCGCCGCTGGACCTGGTCGACGGCGCGGCACGCGTCTACGACCCGATCGTGAGGGGCGAGGCGGGCGAGGACCTCTACGGCTGCTTCGTCAAGGACTACGAGCCGAGCGCCTGGTGAGGCTTTTCGTCCAATTAGCCAACGCGGGCGTAGGATAAAAGATGACATGTCTAGCACCCCTCTGCAGAAGCTCGAGCGCGTCGTCATCAGGTTCGCCGGAGACTCCGGCGACGGGATGCAGCTGACGGGCGACCGGTTCACCTCCGACACCGCGGCCCTGGGCAACGACCTGTCCACGCTGCCCAACTTCCCGGCCGAGATCCGCGCTCCCCAGGGCACGCTGCCGGGCGTCTCCAGCTTCCAGGTCCACTTCGCCGACCACGACATCGCCACCCCGGGTGACGCCCCCGACGTGCTCGTGGCGATGAACCCGGCCGCGCTCAAGGCCAACCTGCGCGACCTGCCCGAGGGCGCGACGATCATCGCCGACAAGGACGAGTTCACCAAGCGCAACCTGGCCAAGGTCGGCTACGCCGCCAGCCCGCTGGAGGACGGCTCGCTGGCGTCCTACCACCTGCACGCGCTCCCCCTGACGAGCATGACCGTCGACGCGCTGGCCGACTTCGACCTGACCCGCAAGGACAAGCAGCGCGCCAAGAACATGCTCGCCCTGGGGCTGCTGTCCTGGCTCTACTCCCGCGACACCAGCGGCACCGAGGCCTTCCTGCGCGCCAAGTTCGGCGCCGCGCCGGAGGTGCTGGAGGCCAACCTGGTCGCCCTGCGCGCCGGCCACGCCTACGGCGAGACGACCGAGGACTTCGCCGTCCGCTACGAGGTCGCCCCGGCCCCGCTGCCGGCCGGCACCTACCGGACCATCACCGGCAACCAGGCCCTGGCCATGGGCCTGGTCGCGGCCGCGCACCGCTCCGGCCTGCCCCTGGTGCTGGGTTCCTACCCGATCACCCCGGCCTCGGACATCCTCCACCAGCTCTCGGCGATGAAGTCGCACGGCGTGATGACCCTGCAGGCCGAGGACGAGATCGCCGCCGTCGGCATGGCGCTGGGCGCCTCGTTCGGCGGGCGCCTGGGGGTGACGACCACCTCCGGCCCCGGCCTGGCGCTGAAGTCGGAGACGATCGGCCTGGCCGTGTCCACCGAACTGCCGCTGGTGATCATCGACGTCCAGCGCGGCGGCCCCTCGACCGGCCTGCCGACCAAGACCGAGCAGTCCGACCTGCTCCAGGCGATGTACGGCCGCAACGGCGAGTCCCCCGTGGCCGTGGTCGCGGCGCAGTCCCCCTCCGACTGCTTCGACGCGGCCCTGGAGGCGGTGCGGATCGCCACGACCTACCGCACCCCGGTCATCCTGCTCTCCGACGGCTACCTGGCCAACGGATCCGAGCCCTGGCGCGTCCCCTCCCCCGCGGACCTGCCGACCCTCGAGGTCACCCAGGCCACCGAGCCCAATGACGTCGACGCCGACGGCAACCCCGTCTTCCATCCCTACCTGCGCGACGAGGAGACCCTCGCCCGCCCGTGGGCGATCCCCGGCACCCCCGGCCTGGAGCACCGGATCGGCGGCATCGAGAAGGCTGACATCACCGGGCACATCTCCTACGACCCGGCCAACCACGACCGGATGGTCCGCCTGCGCCAGGCCAAGATCGACAGGATCGCCGACACCCTGCCCCCGCTGGAGGTCGACGACCCCACCGGCGACGCGCGCGTGCTCATCCTGGGCTGGGGCTCGACCTACGGCCCCATCGCCGCGGCGACCCGACTCGTCCGCGCCACCGGCGCCAAGGTCGCCCGCGCGCACCTGCGCCACCTCAACCCGCTGCCCGCCGACCTGGGCGAGGTCCTGCGCCGCTACGACCGCGTGCTGCTGCCCGAGATGAACCTCGGCCAGCTCGCGCTCATCCTGCGCGCCCGCCACCTGGTCGACGTCCGCAGCCACACCGCCGTGCGCGGCCTGCCCTTCACCGCGGTGGAGCTGGCCCAGCTGCTGCACGAGAACCTCCTCGAGCTCGAGGGAGACCACGCATGAGCCAGACCACCCAGCACACAGACCTCGGTATGCCGCAGCTCGGCTCGATCCCCTCCGGCACCTCCGGGGTCCCCACCCTCGGCGACGGGGAGCAGCTCACCAAGAAGGACTTCACCTCCGACCAGGAGGTCCGCTGGTGCCCCGGGTGCGGCGACTACGCCGTCCTCGCGGCCGTCCAGGGCTTCCTGCCCGACCTCGGCCTGCGCCGGGAGAACATCGTCTTCGTCTCCGGGATCGGCTGCTCCAGCCGCTTCCCCTACTACCTCGACACCTACGGGATGCACTCCATCCACGGCCGCGCCCCCGCCATCGCGACCGGCCTGGCCACCTCCCGCGAGGACCTGTCGGTGTGGGTCATCACCGGCGACGGCGACGCGCTGTCGATCGGCGGCAACCATCTCATCCACGCGATGAGGCGCAACGTCAACCTGACGATCCTGCTGTTCAACAACAAGATCTACGGGCTGACCAAGGGGCAGTACTCCCCCACCTCCGAGGTCGGCGCGGTGACCAAGTCGACCCCGGTCGGCTCGGTGGACCACCCCTTCAACCCGGTCTCCCTCGCCCTGGGCGCCGAGGCCACCTTCGTGGCCCGCACCATGGACTCCGACCGCGCCCACCTCACCGAGGTGCTGCGCGCGGCGGCCGCCCACCGCGGCACCGCGCTGGTCGAGATCTACCAGAACTGCCCGATCTTCAACGACGGCGCCTTCCAGCTGCTCAAGGACCGCGACGAGGCCACCACCCGGATCGCCCACCTGCGCGCCGGCGAGCCGGTGCGCGTGGGCGAGGAGGGCTCCCCCGAGGCCCGGGTCGTGGTGAGGGACGCGCAGGGGCGGCTGAGCCTCATACCGGAGCAGGAGGTCGACGACCGCGGGCAGCAGGTCACCGTCCTGGTCCACGACCCCACGGACCCCGACCCCACGACGGCCTTCGCGCTGTCCCGGCTGGACGACCCGACGCACCAGAACATGCCGATGGGCATCTTCCGCAGCGTGGAGCGGCCGACCTACGACGACGGGGTGCGCGCGCAGGTGCAGTCCGCCGTCGAGGAGCACGGCAGCCTCGACGACGAGGGGCTGGGCGAGCTGCTGCGCGGCCGCAGCACCTGGACCGTGCACGGCACCCGGCCCGGGGCCGCAGAGCAGACGCTGGAGGGCGAGACGACCGAGGGGCCGATCTCGGCCGCGGGGCCGGCGCTGTCCTCCGAGGGTGAGCGGGCGCTCGAGGAGTGAGCGGCCGCTCGCGGCACCAGGAGGGCCTCGCCTACGGCTTCCTGGCCTACCTGATCTGGGGCAGCTTCCCGCTGTACTTCAACCTCCTCAAGCCCGCCGGGCCGTGGGAGGTGCTGGCCCACCGGATCGTCTGGACCCTGGTGCTGTGCGCCCTCATCCTGCTGGTCACCCGCGACCTGCGCTGGCTGGTCACGCTCGCCCGCCATCCTCGCCGGGCCCTGGGCGTCGTGCTCGCCGGGCTGCTGATCGCGACCAACTGGGGCACCTACGTGTGGGCGGTGATGTCGGGGCACGTCACCGAGGCCGCGCTGGGCTACTTCCTCAACCCGCTGGTCACCGTCGCCCTGGGCGTGGTGATCCTGCGTGAGCGGCTGCGCCGGCTGCAGTGGATCGCGGTCGGGATCGGGACCCTGGCCGCGCTCTACCTGACCTTCGACTACGGCAGCCCGCCGTGGATCTCCCTGATCCTGGCCTGCTCCTTCGCGCTCTACAGCCTGCTGAAGAACCGTCTCGGGATCTCCCTGTCGGCGATGCAGTCCCTGACCGGGGAGTCGCTGGCCATCCTGCCGGTGGCCGGTGTCATCCTCTGGTGGCTCGGGCAGAGCGGGCAGAGCACCTTCGGCGGCCACGGCGCGGGTCACACGGCCTTGATGGTGTCGACCGGCGTGGCCACCGCCGTCCCGCTCATCCTCTTCGCGCTGGCAGCCTCGCGGATCCCGCTGTCCTCGATCGGTCTGCTGCAGTTCCTGACGCCGTTCCTGCAGCTGCTGACCGGTGTCCTGCTGCTGGGCGAGCACGTCCCGCTGTCCCGCTGGGCTGGCTTCGCGCTGGTGTGGCTCGCTCTGGTCGTGCTCAGCCTCGACATGGTCCGGCAGCTGCAGCGCTCCCGCCGGCTGCGCCGGGACCTGATCGACCCCGCGCCCTGACCTGCGCGCCCAGCGCGACCAGCGCGACGTGATTATCTGCACATCATGCAGATTTGCACGGTGTGCAAGATCATGAATACCCTGGTGGGGTGACGCAGATCCAGGGACGCGAGATCCACGGTCGGCGGGAGCTCAACAAGGCCCGGACCCGCGAGGCCATCGTCGGTGCCCTCCGCGATCTCCTCCCCGGCACCGCCCTGACCGAGATCACCGTCGACGCCGTCGCCGAGCGGGCGGGCATCTCCCGCCGCACCTTCTTCAACTACTACGCCGGCATCCACGCCGTGCTGGTCGAGGTGCACTCGGCCTACGCCCTGGCCCTCATCGAGCAGATCGACATGGACGGCCTGCGGACCGACCCTTTGCCGGCGGTGCGCGAGATGGTGCGCCGGCAGGGGGTGCCCAGGGACTTCCTGGCCTGGCTGGCCCTGCTCAACTGCCACGACCTCGACCCCGAGGCCCGGGCCCGGATCGAGATGCCGGTGTGGACGGAGATGGGGGTCTGGCTGGAGGAGCTCCTGGCGACCCAGCTGCCGGACGGCACCGAGCAGCTCTACATCGCCACCCTGGCCACCAGCGTCATGCACTCCTTCGCGGCCACCGAGCAGCTGTGGCTGCCCAGCCTGGCCGACCCTCGTCAGGTCACCGACGCCGACGCCCGGCGCTTCACGGACATGCTCGACAAGGCCCTGGGCTATCTGGACCGGGGCTGGGCCCCCGAGCACGCGACTTCCTGAACCAACCCGAAAGGACCACCCCCGTGGCCACACTCCTGCACCGACTCGGGCGCTGGTGCGCCCAGCACCGGTGGACCGTCATCGCGGCCTGGGCCGCCCTCCTGGTCATCGTCGCCGCGAGCGCGCTGACCTTCATGAAGCCCCTGAACAACAACATCTCCATCCCGGGCAGCCGGTTCGAGACGGTGCTCAACACCCTGCGCGAGGAGATCCCCGAGGCGTCGGGCACCACCGGCACCGTCGTCTTCACCAGCGACGCCCCCTTCACCGAGCAGCAGCGCGAGGCCATCTCCGGCGTGGTCGAGGATTGGAACGCCATGGAGAACGTCGAGGCCATCGACCCCTTCACCTCCCAGGACCAGCTCGACGGGACCGCCGGCGACCTCGCCGACGGGCGGGCCGAGCTGGAGCAGGGTGCCGCCGACCTCGAGGACGCCCGGGCCCAGCTCGAGGACGGCCGCACGCAGCTGGCGGACGGGGAGAAGCAGCTCGAGGCCAGCCGTGAGCAGCTCGCCCAGGGCAAGGAGCAGCTGGAGGCGGGGCAGGCCGAGATCGACGCCCAGGCCCAGCAGCTGGACGCGGGGCAGGCCGACCTGGACGCCCAGCTCGCCCAGCTGGAGCAGGGCGTGGCCGCCGGCGTGATCCCGCCGCAGCAGGAGCAGGCCGCCCGCGCCCAGATCGCCGCCGCGCAGGCCCAGATCGACGGTGGCCGCCAGCAGCTGGCCGCCGGGCAGGCCGAGCTCGACGCCTCGCGCACCGAGCTGGAGGCTGGGGAGGCCCAGCTCGCCGAGGGGGAGAAGCAGCTCGAGGAGAGCAGGACCCAGATCGCCGACGGCGAGCAGCAGATCACCGACGGGGAGGCCGAGCTGGCCGAGGGTCGCGAGGCCCTGGCCGCCGGCGAGCGGATGGCCGAGCTGACCGACGGCATGCGCGTGGTCAACGAGGCGGGCACCGTCGCGATGACCCAGGTCTCCGTCACCGGCAGCGAGGTCGCCGCGATCACCCCCGAGGTCGCCGAGCAGATCCAGGCGATCGGGGACGCCATCGAGGCCGACAGCGGCGTCCAGGTGGACTTCTCGCAGGAGTTCTCGATGGACCTCAACTCCATCTTCGGCCCCTCCGAGGCCGTCGGTCTGGCCGTGGCCGGCATCGTCCTGCTCGTCATGCTCGGCTCGCTCGTGGCCGCCGGGCTGCCGATCCTCATGGCCTTCGTCGGGGTGGGCATCGGCGTCGCCGGCGCGATGGCGCTCTCACCGGTCTTCGAGATGCAGTCGATCACCCCGGTGCTCGCGCTCATGCTCGGCCTGGCGGTGGGCATCGACTACTCCCTCTTCCTCATCAACCGGCACCGCCAGCAGCTGCGGCACGGGATGGGCGCCACCGAGTCCATCGCGCTGGCCGTGGGCACCTCGGGCAATGCCGTCACCTTCGCCGGGCTGACCGTTATCATCGCCCTGGCCGCCCTGACCGTCACCGGCATGCCCTTCCTCGGCACCATGGGTCTGGTCGCCGCCGCCACCGTGGCCCTGGCGGTCCTGGTCGCCATCACCCTGACGCCGGCGGTCCTGTCCCTGGTCGGCCTGCGGGTGCTGCCGAAGAAGGCGCGGGAGGCCCTCGCCTCCGGCGACGACCACGAGACCGCCGAGCAGGACGCCCGCGAGGCCGACACCCACCGCGGCTGGGCCGCCTGGGTGCAGCGGCGCCCCTGGCTGGCCATCCTCGGCGTGATCGCGATCGTGGCGGCCCTGGGCTATCCCACCGGGCAGCTGCGCCTGGGCCTGCCGGACAGCAGCTCGGAGCCGGCCGGCTCGACCGCCTACACCACCTACGACACCATCCGCAGCGAGTTCGGCGCCGGCGCCACCGGCGCGGTCCTGGCCGTGGCCGAGCTCGAGGAGCCGGTCGCCGAGGGCGAGACGGCGCTGCTCAACGCCCAGGCCGACATCGCCGAGGACCTCGCCCAGATCGACGGGGTGCTGCGGGTCCTCCCGGCCGGGGTCAGCGAGGACCGCGACGTCCTCGCCTTCCAGATCCAGCCCGAGGGCGGCCCGACGGAGACCTCCACCGTGGCCCTGGTCGACGAGCTGGACGCGACCCTGCCCCAGCTCGGCACGGAGCACGGCGCGAGCATCGACATCACCGGGCAGACCGTGGCCAACATCGACATCTCCGAGCAGCTCGCCGACGCGATGCCGATCTACCTCGGCGTCGTGGTCGGGCTCTCCCTGCTCCTGATGCTGCTGGTCTTCCGCTCGATCTGGATCCCGCTGCTGGCCACCGCCGGCTTCCTGCTCTCGATCGTCGCCGCCTTCGGCGCGGTGGTCGCGGTCTACCAGCTGGGCCACCTCTCCCCCGTCTTCGGGGTGAACGAGGCCGGACCGGTCATCTCGTTCCTGCCGATCCTGCTCATCGGCATCCTCTTCGGGCTGGCCATGGACTACCAGGTCTTCCTGGTCTCGGCCATGCGCGAGGAGCACGTCCACGGCAAGGGCGCACGCACCGCGGTCGTCACCGGCTTCAACCACAGCGCCCGCGTCGTCACCGCCGCCGCGATCATCATGATCTCGGTCTTCGGCGGCTTCATCTGGGCGCACCTGACGATGGTCCGGCCGATCGGCCTGGGCCTGGCGGTCGGCGTGCTCGTGGACGCCTTCCTGGTCCGCATGACCCTCACCCCTGCGGTGCTCTCGCTGCTGGGCGAGAAGGCCTGGTGGCTGCCGCGCTGGCTCGACCGGATCCTGCCCGACGTCGATGTCGAGGGCGCCAAGCTCGAGCGCTCGCTCGGGCGAGGCGGCGCCCCGTCCGCCGATCAGGACCTCGCGGAGGCTCCCAGCCGCTGACCCGCGGCCTGCAGCAGCGTCCGGGCGCCGGCCCGCGCAGCCGGATCACCCTCGGTGATCTGCAGCGCGAGCCGGCGCCCGTCGCTCTTGTAGACCACGATGCCGGGGCCACCGGAGTCGACGATGTAGGCCGTGCGGTCCGGCAGCGCACGCAGCCCGATGCCGCCCCACTTCATGGGGTCGAGGACCTGCACGTCGGCACCGGCGATGTTCTCGGCCGGCGTGCGGGAGACGCGCACCGGCAGCACGAGCGAGCGGATCGTCAGGCCGTCCGCGTCCGCGCTGATCCGCACCTTCGACCACGCCAGGGCCACTCCCCCGGTGCCCAGAGCGGTCAGCACCAGGACGACGCAGAGCCAGATGCTCTGCCCGGCCAGGCCGATGACGACCGCGACCACGAGCATGACGCCCAGCAGCACCCAGCCCATGACGCGCAGCATGCCCGAGGAGACCTCGGTGGCCCACGGCTCCACCGGCCGGGCGGCCCGGCCGCGCAGCGGCTGCACCCGCGAGCGCTCGGGCACGAGTGCGGCCAGCTCCTTGGCCGACGGCGTTCGGCGACCGTGCACCACATACACCAGGATCCCGAGCGCCAGCCCCACCAGCATCGCGACCAGGATCCACCCGTCCCCGACCCGGTCCGGACCGTCGACGCCGGTGCGCCAGACGGTGACCACGTAGATCGCGACCGCCGCCCAGCCGACCGTCGCCGCCGTCGCCACGATCCAGCGCGACCAGCTCTGCGGGATGGCGCGCTGCAGCAGGCCGGAGGCGGAGGAGACGATCGCGGCGATCACGGTGACCACGAAGACGCCGGTCAGGAGCCCGGCGCCGCTGTCCCACCCGTCCGGGAAGCGTCCCGACCAGTGGGTGGGGACGCGCTCCGGCGGGGGCAGCGTGCTGCTGGCGACCAGCAGCACGGCCAGGGGCAGGATCGCGAGCAGGCCGGCGAGGGCGCGGCGGGAGTTCATCGGTGCGGGGTCCCCTCAGGAGATTTCTGGTCAGCCCCAAGGGTATGCGGTGGTGCCCCGCATCCCTGCCGTGCCGGTTCCACCCGGCTTCACCGGCCCGCCGTCAACTGTTCACAGTCACGTCGCCGACCGCGTCACCCGGGAGGCCTAGCGTCACGGGCGAGCCGGGGGTCCCGCCCCGGGTGATCGACGTTGACCGACGAAGCGAGGAATCCACGTGTCTGCCCCCACCGCGCCGCGCCGCACCCTGCTGCCGCTGAGCGTCCTGTCCCAGCACCTGACCAACCGCAGCGCCAAGACCTGCCAGTACCGCTGTGGCGACCAGTGCTCCCAGCCGGTGCCGAACACCTCCGCCAACACCTACTTCGGCGACATCGTCGCCGCCTCCGTGTCTCGCCGCTCCGTCCTGCAGGGTGCCGCCGGCACCGCCGTGGTCACCTCCCTGGCGTGGGGCACCGCCGAGCAGGCCGTCGCCGCGCCCGGCAAGGGCAGGGGCGGCAAGAACCTGGCCGGCTTCGAGCCGATCGCCCCCACCCCCGCCCACGTGGACGACCTCGTCGTGCCCGAGGGCTACGACTGGGCCCCCGTCATCTCCTGGGGCGACCCGGTCGAGGCCGGCGCGCCCGCCTTCGACGTGCACAACCAGTCGGTCGAGGCGCAGAAGAAGCAGGCCGGCTACAACGCCGACTACCTCTCGCTGCGTCGCGGTGGCAAGGGCAACAACGGCGCCAACAAGGGCCTGATCGTCTTCAACAACGAGTACACCAACCCCGAGCTGATGTTCCCCGGCTACGACGAGGCTGCCGGCCCGACCGCCGAGCAGGCCGCGATCGAGATGGCCGCCCACGGCATGACCATCGTCGAGGTCGCCCGCAAGGGACAGTTCGCGCCGTGGACCTACGACAAGAACGGCGCGCGCAACCGTCGTATCCACGCCTGGACCCCCTTCGCCGTCAGCGGTCCCGCCGCCGGTCACGACGCCCTGAAGACCTCTGCCGACCCGACCGGCCGGACCGTCCTGGGCACGCTGAACAACTGCGCCGGTGGCGACACCCCCTGGGGCACCACCCTCTCCGGCGAGGAGAACTTCCACCAGTACTTCAACGCCACCGGCGCCGAGGACCCCGAGGGCAAGCTGGCCCGCTACGGCATCTCCGCCTCCGGCCGTGGCTGGGAGCAGGCCGACGAGCGCTTCATGATCACCTCCGAGCCCAACGAGGTGAACCGCTTCGGCTGGATCGTCGAGATCGACCCCGACGACCCGAACTCCACCCCGGTCAAGCACACCGCGCTGGGCCGCTTCAAGCACGAGGGCGCCACCATCCGCCTCGCTGCCGACGGCCGCGCCGTGGCCTACATGGGTGACGACGAGCGCTTCGACTACGTCTACAAGTTCGTCTCCAAGGGCCGCTACCGCCAGGGCGACAAGAAGCACAACATGACCCTGCTGTCCGAGGGCGACCTCTACGTGGCCAGGTTCACCGGTGACGGCTTCGAGGACGGCATCAACGACGGCACCGGCGAGTGGATCGGCCTGGTCGTCGACGGCCGGTCCAAGGTGCCCGGCATGTCCGTGGCCGAGGTCCTCATCTGGACCCGTCTGGCCGCCGACAAGATGGGCCCGACCAAGATGGACCGCCCCGAGGACGTCGAGCCCAACCCGCACACCGGCAAAGTCTACGCGGCGATGACCAACAACACCCGTCGCGCCCCGTCGCAGATCGACGAGGCCAACCCGCGGGCGAACAACAAGTTCGGTCACGTCATCGAGTGGACCGAGGACGGCAACGACGCGGCCGCCCTCACCTTCACCTGGCAGATCGTCCTCATCGCCGGCCGTCCGGAGGACCCGTCGACCTACTTCTACGGCTACGACAAGTCGCTGGTCTCCCCGATCAGCTGCCCGGACAACGTGGCCTTCGACAGCCAGCCCGACCACCTGTGGCTCGCCACGGACGGCGCCCCCGGCACCATCGGCACCTGCGACGGCATGTTCCTCATGCCGACCGCCGGTGAGGACAAGGGCAAGGTCCAGCAGTTCCTCTCCGTGCCGGCCGGCGCCGAGTGCTGCGGCCCCGTGGTCTCCTGGGACGACCGTTCGGTGCTCGTCTGCGTCCAGCACCCCGGGGAGGGCCTGCCGAGCAACTATCCCTACCTGGGCGACAGCGTGCCGCGCCCCGGCGTCGCGCACGTCTACCGCTCCAAGCGCTGACCCGACGCGGGCCCTGCCCGCCTCCTCGTGCCCGTCGTGGCGTGGCCTCCCGGCCACCGCCACGGCGGGCACTAGCGTTGGGTCATCATGAGCTCCCACTCCGACACCCTGGCGCTGCTGCACGCCGCGCAGGAGCTGAGCACCATCGACGACGTCGGGGAGCTGCTGCGGCGCTCGCTGCGGATCGTCCGCGCCATGACCGGTGCCGGGGTGACGCTCTTCGGCGTCGACGACGAGGCGCACCCGGGCTGGTTCTCCCACGTGCTCAGCGAGGGGATCGACCGCTCGGACGACACGGCCGAAACTCTGATGGCCGGTCACGAGGACCCGCGCTTCGGGGTTCGCGTGCAGATGCCCGTCGTGGTCGGCGGCACGGAGTTCGGCACCCTGCTGGCCACCGGGTGGGAGCGCGAGCCGGACGCCCGGGACCGGCTCATGGTGGAGGCCATCGCCACGGCGCTGGGCCCACGCCTGGAGTCGGTGCGGCAGCGTCGCGTGGGCGCCCTGCACCAGCAGGTGGCCGAGACGGTCTGGGAGCTGGACCGCACCCTCGTCGACGCGGTCGACCTCGAGGTCACCCTCCCCCTGCTGGCCGCCCGCGTGCGGGAGCTCAGCGGCGCCCGGAGCGTGGCGCTGGTGGCCCCCGGCCCGCAGGGCAGCCAAAGGCTGCTCGCCGGCGCCGGGAGGGAGGTCTCAGCGACCCTCACCGAGCTCGAGGCCGACGTGCACGAGGCGCTGGCCGGCAGGCAGGAGCAGCACTGGACCACCGCGCCGCCGGACCCGCAGGAGCAGAACCCGCGCCCCCGCTGCACCTCCCTGGTGCCGCTGGACACCCGGGACCGCTCCTCGGTGGTCATGGTCGTCAGCGAGTGGCGCCCCTTCCCCGGAGTCACCCAGCAACAGGTCCGTGACGCCCTCAGCGTCCTGGCCCTGCACGCCTCGCTCATCCTGGACCGCGAGGAGGGGGAGCGGGAGCACGACCTCCTCACCCTCCTGGAGGACCGCGACCGCATCGCCCGCGACCTGCACGACCTGGTCATCCAGCGGCTGTTCGCCGTCGGTCTCACCCTCCAGGGAGCCAGTCGCCGCGCCACCGTGCCGGAGGTCAAGGAACGCCTCGAGGGAGCCGTCTCCGAGCTGGACCAGACCATCCGGGACATCCGGGCCACCATCTTCGAGCTGCGGCACCGTCCGGACGCGGGCAGCTTCCGGGCCGACCTGCGCCAGCTCGTGGAGTCCTACGCGCCGACGCTCGGCTTCGCCCCCCTGATCGAGCTGGTGGGCCCGCTGGACTCGGTCGCCGACGACGAGGCCCAGAGCCAGGTGCTCATGGTGGTGCGTGAGGCGCTCTCCAACGTCGCCCGGCACGCCAGGGCGTCCTCGGTGGTGGTCCAGGCCGTCGCGGACGCCGACAACCTCAGGATCAGCGTGCGGGACGACGGCGTCGGCATCCCCGCCGAGACCGCCCACAGCGGCCTGGGCAACGTCCGGGCGCGGGCGCACGAGCGTGGTGGAGACGTCGAGCTGCTGCGGGTCGAGCCGCACGGCACCGAACTGCGGTGGTGGATCCCGGTCTAGCCGGACCGCCCTCAGACCACCGCGACCGGGCAGGCGGCATACTCCACGAGCGCGCACCCGCGTGAGCCGCGGGGCACCACCACGAGCTCGGCCTGCTGGGCGTGCTCGAGCAGCGCGGCGACGGGATGCCGGTCGGTGGTGATCGACCGGATCTCGACACCCGGGTAGACGGAGGCCCACTCCCCCAGCACCTCCGCCAGCTCGCGCTCGGCGGCCGCGGCGTGCTCGGCCCAGACGTCGGCGATGCCCCTGCCCTCGAGGGCGGCGGTGGCGTCGACGGACCAGGCCAGGACGGCGACCAGCGGCCGGCCTTCCCGGTCCGCGCGGGCCATCGCGAGCGAGAGCGCCCGGTCCCGACCGGCGCGCGCGTCCTCGGCCCCGAGGAGATAGGTCGTGCCGTCGTGCCCGTGGCCGGGCAGGGTGGCGTCCACGACGACGGGTGCTGCGGGCGACAGGTTCTGACCCATCCAGCCCGGTGGCACGACCACCGTCGTCGGGCCCGCCTCGTGCACCAGCGTGCGCGCGGTGGACCCCAGGCTCAGCTCGGTGAAACCACCGGCCCCGCGACGACCGACCACGACCATGCTGGTGCCGACGCCGCCCGGCGCGAGATCGTGCTCGTGGGCCGACCTGAGCAGCCCGGTCGCCGGCCCCTCGCTGCTCACCTCGGTGACGGGGACGGCGTCGGGGTCGATCCTGGCCACGAGCGAGACCGCCCGGTCCACGGTCGCCCGACCGGCGGCCTCGCTGGTGCGTCCCCCCGTGTCGTGCACGAGGACGAGGGGCGCGGCGGAAGAGCTTGCCTCCGCCGTGGCCCAGGCGATCGCCGCGGCATTGTGCCGGGAGCCGTCCACGCCCACCAGCACCGCTCCCGGGGCCTGGACCGTGGCGCTCATCTCGCCCCTTCTCCCTGCTGTGATCGTGGCTTGATCCCAGCCTGCCACGCCCCGACGCGTGGTAGTAGAGGCGGGGGTCCGGACTCTGGGGGGACCAAGGTCCCGACCGAGGCGTGTCTGGCTCCGCGACGCGCGGGGATGAGGGCCGCGGGGAGGTGGCGGCGCTACTTGTCGAAGAGCTTGGCGCCCAGCACGGCGGCCTGGGTGCGGCGCTCCAGCCCGAGCTTGGCCAGCAGGCTGGTGACGTAGTTCTTCACCGTCTTCTCGGCCAGGAAGAGGCTCTGGGCGATCTGCCGGTTGGTCATGCCCTCGGAGATCAGCTCCAGGATCCGGCGCTCCTGGTCGGTGAGCAGGGCCAGCCGGTCCGCCTCGGGGTCGCCGCGCCGCAGCCGGTCCATGACCTTGGTGACCAGGGAGGGATCCAGCAGGGAGCGGCCCCCGGCGATCGAGCGGATGCCGTCGACGAGGTCGGTGCCCGCGATCTGCTTGAGGACGTAGCCGTCGGCGCCGGCCATGATCGCCGCGAACAACGCCTCGTCGTCGTCGTAGCTGGTCAGGATCAGCGCCCGGATGGCAGGGTTCTCGGCGCGCACGTCACGGCAGACCTCGACCCCGGACCCGTCCGGGAGCCGCCCGTCGAGGACGGCGACGTCGGGCGCGAGCTCGACGATCTGCCGGGTGGCCTCCACAGCACTGCCGGACTCGCCCACGATCTCCAGGTCCGGCTCGGCCGAGAGGAGGTCGTGCAGACCACGACGCACCAGCTCGTGGTCGTCGAGCAGGTAGACGCGGATCGTGGTGTCGCTGGGCTGGCTCATCTAGCTCGAGCGTAGCGCGACGCCGTCGACGAGGGCGTGCAACGCGTCGACGACCGGCCCGGCGGGCAGCCCGTCCAGCAGCGCCCTGGCCTCGTCCGCGACGCGCTGGGTGTGCTGCTGGGCCTGGGTCATCGCCGGGTGGGCGCGCAGCAGCTCCAGGGCCTCCTCGACCTCGGCGGCCTGCGTGATCGGGCCCCGCGTGAGGGTCAGCAGCCGCTCGTCGGCGGGGTCCTCGGAGGTGCGCGCGTAGAGGACCGGCAGGGTGGCCTTGCCCTCGCGCAGGTCGGTGCCCGGGGTCTTGCCGGAGGTGGTCGCCAGGGACGCGACGTCGAGCAGGTCGTCGGCCAGCTGGAAGACCACACCGATCTTCTCGCCGAAGGCGGTCAGGGTGGCGACCGTGCGCTCGTCGCATCCGCCGAACATCGCGCCGTAGCGCGCGGCGGTGGCGATCAGCGCGCCGGTCTTGTCGGCGAGGATGCCCAGGTATGCGGTGACGGCGGCGGGGTCGTCGGCGTCACCGGCCAGCGCGGTCCCGTCGACCTCACCCACTCCGCCCTCGGTCTGACGGTCGTCGCGGATCTGGCCCGAGCACAGGCGCACGAAGGTCTCCGCCTGGATCTTGACGGCCTCCGGCCCCAGGTCGGCCACGACGGCCGAGGCGGTGCCGAAGAGCAGGTCGCCGACCAGGATCGAGGTGGCGTTGCCGTAGCGGGAGTTGGCGCTCTCCACGCCCCGGCGCAGGTCCGCCTCGTCCATGACGTCGTCGTGGTAGAGGCTGGCCAGGTGGGTCAGCTCGACCCCGACCGCGGCGTCCACCACCTGAACGTTCCAGCCCTGACCGACCTCGCTGGACAGCAGGGTCAGCAGCGGGCGGAAGCGCTTGCCGCCGGCGTTGAGCAGGTGGGCGTTGGCCTCGGCGATGAAAGGGTCGTCGTGGTCGACGACCTCGTGCAGGCGGGCCGTGACCGCCGCCATGCCCTCGGCCACTCGCGCCTGCAGCGCCTCGTCGATCCCGGGGATGGTGGGGACGACGGGCGCTGCAGGGGTGTGCGGCAAGGTCACCGGAGGAAGACCGCGGTGCTCTGCGCCAGGTCGAGCAGCGGGCTGGGCATGATGCCCAGGCCCAGCGTCACGGCCAGGCCCACGACGATCGCGAAGGTCGTCAGCAGGGACGGGCTGGCCACGACGGTGTCGCCGCTCTCGTCACCGAGCCACATCTGCACCACGAGCTTGAAGTAGATGTAGGCGGTGACGGCGCTGGCCAGCACACCGATGACGGCCAGCCAGGCGTAGCCCTGGTTGATCGCCGCGGCGAAGACCGCGAACTTCCCGGTGAAGCCGGAGGTCAGCGGGATGCCCGCGAAGGCCAGCATGAGGAAGGTGAAGGCGGCCGCGACCCACGGGGCCCGCTTGGCCAGGCCGGACCACTGGCCCACCTGGCTGGCCTCGGTGCCCGAGGAGCGGACCAGGGCGACGATCGCGAAGGCCGGGATGGTCATGAAGCCGTAGGCGAACAGGTAGAACATCGTCGAGGAGATGCCCGACTGGTCGATGGCGATCAGACCGGTCAGCACGAAGCCGGCGTGGGCGATCGAGGAGTAGGCCAGGATCCGCTTGACGTCGGTCTGGACGATGGCCATGAGGGCGCCGACCACCATGCTCAGCGCGGCGATGACGGCCAGGATCGGCTGCCAGTCCAGGCGGGCACCCTCCAGCGCGACGTAGAAGACGCGCAGCATGGCGCCGAAGGCGGCGACCTTGGTGCAGGCGGCCATGAAGCCGGTGACCGGGGTTGGGGCGCCCTGGTAGACGTCCGGGGTCCAGGCGTGGAACGGGACGGCACCGACCTTGAACAGCAGGCCGACCGCGACGAGCATCAGGCCGGGGACGAGCAGGCCGTCCATGCCGACGTTGGCCGACACCGCGGCGGCGATGTCGCCGAAGCGCATCGAGCCGGCGTAGCCGTAGAGCATGACCGCGCCGAAGAGGTAGAAGGCGGAGCTGAAGGAGCCCAGCAGGAAGTACTTCAGCGAGGCCTCCTGCGAGAGCAGGCGACGGCGGCGGGCCAGGCCGGTGAGGATGTAGAGCGGCAGGGAGAGGATCTCCAGGGCGATGAACAGCACGAGCAGGTCGTTGGCGCTGACGAAGAGCATCATGCCGCCGACGGACAGCAGGGTCAGCGGGAAGACCTCGGTGGTGGTGCCACCGTGGGCGCCTGCGTAGGCCTCCTCGGCCGAGCCGGGGACCGAGGCGCCGGCCTGGGTGAAGGCGTCCGCCTGCTGGCCGCCGAAGCGCTCGGCCATGACGAGCAGGCCGATGAGGCTCAGCAGGAGGATGAGGCCCTGCAGCACCAGCGCGGGGCCGTCGAAGGAGACGGCCTCGGCGGCGGTCATGCCCTGGTTGTCCGGGCCAAGCACGACGAGCGCGACGAAGGCCAGGGCCAGGGTGACGACGGCGAGCGGCAGCTGTGCCGCATACCGGCTCCCGCGCCCCAGGAAGCCCTCGAGGAGGACGCCGATCAGACCGCCGACGAAGACGATGATCATCGGCAGGAGCGCCACGTAGTTGATGGCGGGCGGGGTGAAGATGTCGTTCATCAGCGGCCACTCCCCTTCGCGGTAGCGGTGTCGACAGCCGGAGCGGGGTCGCTGACCCCGACGTGCTGGAGGGTCTGCTGCACGGCGGGCTCGAGGACGTCGAGGACCGGCTTGGGGAAGAAGCCCAGCAGGAGGAAGGCGGCGATGATCGGGGCGACCACCAGCTTCTCGCGACCGGTCATGTCCGGCACCGCCTCGATCGCCGGGGCGGGCCCGGTGGCGACGCGCTTGTACATCCACAGGATGTAGCCGGCCGACAGGATCACGCCCATCGCGGCCAGGACGCCGAGCCAGGTGTGCCGCTGGAAGACTCCGACGATCACGAGGAACTCGCTGATGAAGGAGTTCAGACCGGGCAGCGCCAGGCCCGACATGCCGGCGAACAGCAGCGAGCCGGCGATGAGCGGGGTGACCTTCTGCCAGCCGCCGAAGTCGGCGATGTCGCGCGAGCCGCGGCGGGCGATCAGCATGCCGGCGACGAGGAACAGCCCGGCGGTGGTGAAGCCGTGGTTGACCATGTAGAGCGCGGCGCCGGTCTGGCTGATCGTGGTGAAGGCGAAGATGCCCATCACGATGAAGCCGAAGTGGCTGATCGAGGTGTAGGAGATCAGGCGGAGCATGTCGCGCTCACCGATGGCCAGGAAGGCGCCGATGACCATCGACAGCAGGGCCAGGCCCAGGATCACCGGGGTCGCCCACTGGCTGGCCTCGGGGAAGAAGGACAGGCAGAAGCGGATCATGCCGTAGGTGCCGACCTTGTCCAGCACGCCGACCAGCAGCACCGAGGTGGCCGGGCGGGCCTGCTCGGCGGCCAGCGGCAGCCAGGTGTGCACCGGCCACATCGGCGCCTTGATCGCGAAGGCGATGAAGAAGCCGAGGAAGAGCCAGCGGCCGGCCTCGACCGGCAGGTCCAGGCCCATGAGGTTGGTGACCAGGAAGCCCTCGGTCCCGCGCGGGCCGGCCAGGTAGAGGCCGATGACCGCGACCAGCATGATCAGACCGCCGGCCAGGGAGTAGAGCAGGAAGACCGTGGCGGCCCGCTTGCGGCGCGACCCGCCGTAGATGCCGATCAGGAAGTAGACCGGGATCAGCATCGCCTCGAAGAGGACATAGAAGAGGAAGACGTCGGTGGCGGCGAAGACCGCGACCATCAGCGAGGCCAGCGAGAGCATCAGCGCGAAGTAGCCGTGCTGACGGCGGCCGGTGGCCGGGACGTCGTCCCAGGCGGCCAGCAGGCAGATCGGCACCAGGATCAGGCTGAGCAGGATCATCGTCAGCGAGATGCCGTCGACGCCCAGCGCGTAGGACACCCCGAACTGCGGGATCCAGGCGTGCTGCTCCTCGAGCTGGAAGGGATCGCCGGCGCCCGGCTGGAACTGCAGCGCGGCGCCGATACCGACGGCCAGCGTGACCAGCGAGAAGCCGAGGGCGACCTGCCGGACCATGGTGCTGCCCTTGGGCAGCAGGGCCACGACGAGGGCGCCGACCAGCGGCAGGACCACCAGCGTGGTCAACCAGGGGAAGTTCATCACTGCATCACCCACACTGCACCGAGGATGGCGACGACGCCGAGCAGCATCGTCAGGGCATAGGACCGGACGAACCCGTTCTGGGCACGCCGGATGAGACCGCTGGCGCCCGACAGCGCGGCGGGGGCACCGCCGACGATGCCGGCGTCGACGACGTCGCGCTCGGCCTCGACCATGGTCCGGGAGAAGGACATGGCCGGGGAGACCACGAGGGCGTCGTTGACGTCGTCCTGGTAGAGGTCGACGCGGGCGGCCTTGGTCAGCGCGTTGCCGGCCGGGGCGGTCACGGGGACCTCGTCACGGCCGTAGCGCAGCCAGGCGTAGCCGGCGCCCAGCACCATCAGCACGGCGGCCGAGATCTGGATGGCCGGGATCGGGATGATCGGCTCGGGGTGCGGGGCCTCGCCGAAGACCGGAGCAAGCCACGACGGGAAGATGCCCGTGGTCCACAGGCCGAAGCCCAGGACGACGGCGCCCACGGCCAGGATCATCATCGGGATGGTCATCACCAGCGGCGACTCGTGCGGGTGCGCCTCGTCCTCCCAGCGGGCCTTGCCGTGGAAGGTCATGAAGAACAGGCGCGACATGTAGAAGGCGGTGATGCCGGCGGTGATCAGGGTCGCGCCGCCGAACACCCAGGCCTGCCAGCCCTCGGCCGCGAAGGCGGCCTCGATGATCTTGTCCTTGGAGAACCAGCCCGAGAAGCCGGGGAAGCCGATGATGGCCAGCCAGCACAGGGCGAAGGTGACCCAGGTGATCTTGATCTTGGAGGACAGGTTGCCGAAGCGGCGCATGTTGACGTTGTCGCGCATCGCGTGCATGACCGAGCCGGCCCCGAGGAACATCCCGGCCTTGAAGAAGCCGTGGGTGACCAGGTGGAAGATGGCGAACATGTAGCCGATCGGGCCCAGGCCGACGGCCAGCATCATGTAGCCGATCTGGGACATCGTCGAGGCGGCCAGCGCCTTCTTGATGTCGTCCTTGGCGCAGCCGATGATCGCACCCATCACCAGGGTGATGGTGCCCACGATCGCCACGGCCAGGCGGGCGTCGGGGGTGGCGTTGAAGATCGCCTGCGAGCGGGCCACGAGGTAGACGCCGGCGGTGACCATGGTCGCCGCGTGGATCAGCGCCGACACCGGGGTCGGGCCGGCCATCGCGTCGCCCAGCCAGCTCTGCAGCGGGAACTGCGCGGACTTGGCGCAGGCCGCGAGCAGGAGCAGCAGGCCCAGGATGGTCAGCGTCGAGGTCGGGACCTGGTCGACGGCACCGTGGACCTCGGCGAAGCTGAACGACCCGAAGGTGGCCAGCATCAGGCCCATCGCGGTGATCATGCCGACGTCACCGAAGCGGTTGACGATGAAGGCCTTGTTGCCCGCGGAGGCGTAGGCGGGGTTCTGGTACCAGAAGCCGATGAGCAGGTAGGAGGCCAGACCGACGCCCTCCCAGCCGACGAACAGCAGCATGTAGCCGTCGGCCAGGACCAGCAGCAGCATGGCCGCCACGAAGAGGTTGAGGTAGCCGAAGAAGCGGCGCTTGTCCGGGTCGTGCTCCATGTAGCCCAGGGAGTAGACGTGGATCAGCGAGCCGACGAAGGTGATCAGCATGACGAAGGTCATCGACAGCGGGTCCATGAGGAGGCCGGCGTGGATGTCCAGGTCGCCGACGCTGCTCCAGTCCCACAGGGTCAACTGGCGCGCGCGCTCCTCGGCGCCGTAGCCCAGGAGCTGGACGATGACGAGCACGCCGACCAGGAAGCTGCCCCAGGACAGGACGGTGGCCAGCAGCGGACCCCAGGAGTTGGTCACGCGGCCACCGAAGAGCAGGATGGCGGCGCCCAGCAGCGGCAGTGCGATCATCAGCCAGCCGACGGCGGTGATCCCTCCGTCGGCAGGGAGGTACTCCCCCACCCCGATGGGGGTGGTGTCGGGAGTGGCGAGCGAAAGGCCCGCGACGGTCTCAAGCACAGACACGTTGGCTCGCTCCTTACAGCTTCAGCAGGTTGGCGTCGTCGACCGAGGCCGAGCGGCGGGCACGGAAGATCGCCATGATGATGGCCAGCCCGACCACGACCTCGGCGGCGGCCACGACCATGACGAACAGGGCGTAGATCTGTCCGTCGACGGAGCCGTGGATGCGGGCGAAGGTGACCAGGGCCAGGTTGCAGGCGTTGAGCATGAGCTCGATGCCCATGAACACGATGATCGTGTTGCGGCGGGTCAGCACGGTGATCGCGCCGATCGTGAAGAGCACGACCGACAGGTAGATGTAGGCCTGGAGCCCCATCAGCGCTCACCCTCCTCAGGGGTCGAACCGGACGTCGTGGAGGCGCCGTCGGGGAGGCGGTAGGCCTCCGGGGACTGGACCTGGCCACGGGCGACGAGCACGCGCGGCACCGACTCCTCGACGGGGCTGCCGTCGGGGGCCAGGGCCGGGGTGTCGGCCGCGTTGTGGCGGGCGTAGACACCGGGGTTGGGCTTGCCGGCGAGCCACTTGCCCGAGCGGATCTTGGCCTCGGAGGCCTCGCGCTGGGTGACCCGGGGCTGGAGCCGCTGGCGGTGGGCCAGGACCATCGCGCCCATCACGGCGATGACCAGGAGGGCGCCGAGGATCTCGAAGCCGAAGACCTGGCGCTCGAAGATCTCTCGGGCCAGGGCGGTGACGGGACCCTCGGCCTGCGCGGCCTCCAGGCCGACGGCGGCCGGCCAGTCGACGCGGGACAGGCCGAAGACCGCGGCCGCGGCGAAGGCGGCGCCGATCAGGAAGGCCCAGAATCGCTGCCCCTTGAGGGTCTCGATCATCGAGTCGGAGGCATCGACACCGACCAGCATGACGACGAAGAGGAAGAGCATCATGACCGCGCCGGAGTAGACGAAGATCTGGATGATGCCGACGAACTCGGCGTTCTGGGCGACGTACATGATGCCCAGGCTGACCATGGTCATCGCCATGCCCATCGCCGCGTGCACGGCCTTGCGGGCGAAGAGCAGGCCGAGCGCTCCGACGACGGCGGTGAGGGCCAGCACCCAGAAGAGCGCCACCTCCATGCCGTCGATCATGACCTCGGGGGCGGGAGTCATCGGGTGACCTCCTCATCGGTGGGAGAGGCGGCGGCGTCGCGGTCGCGAGCTGCCACATACTCCTGCTGGGCCGCGGTCGGACCGGTGACGGTGCCGCGGTAGTAGTCGCGCTCCTCCATGCCCTCGGCCATCGGGAAGGGCGGGGTGAGCATCTGGTCGCCGAGCGGGGCCAGCAGCTGGTGCTTCTCGTAGATCAGCGCGCCGCGGGTCGGGTCGGCCAGCTCGTACTCGTTGGTCATCGTCAGCGCCCGGGTGGGGCAGGCCTCGATGCACAGGCCGCAGAAGATGCAGCGCAGGTAGTTGATCTGGTAGACGCGGCCGTAGCGGTCGCCGGGCGAGAAGCGGGCACCCTCGATGTTGTCCGCAGCCTCGACGTAGATGGCGTCGGCCGGGCAGGCCCAGGCGCACAGCTCGCAGCCGATGCACTTCTCCAGCCCGTCCGGGTAGCGGTTGAGCTGGTGCCGGCCGTGGAAACGCTTGGCCGTGGGGAACTTGACCTCGGGGTACTCCTGCGTGGGCACCTTCTTGAACATCTGGGCGAAGGTGACGCCGAAGCCGGCCACGGGGGCGAAGAGCGAGGCGATGGGGCCGGACTCCTTCCTGCCCCCGGTCGGGTCGACCGAGTGCGTGGCCGGGGTGGCCGCCTGCTCTCGACGGGTCGGGGTGCCGGCCTCGTCCGCCGGGTCGGTGGTGGGGTCGAACTGGTCAGCCACGGCTCTCCTCCGAGTCGGTGGTGTCGGTGCTCGCGCGGGTGCTGGTGACCGGGACCGGAGCGGCCTGCTCGAGCCCCCTCTTGGGCTCGACCAGCTTCTGGCCGGGCAGCGGCGGGACCGGGAAGCCGTCGGCGAAGGGGTCGACCTCCTCCGGCACCTCCATCCGGGCCTCGCGCTCGGCGTCGCGGCGCTGGGCGTAGCGGTCCCACAGCATGATCCCGAGCACGACGAAGACGCCGATCAGGCCCAGGGTGATGATGAGCGGCAGGACGCCGGCGCCGAAGAAGCCCTCCTGGGCCGAGCGGATCATGATGACCGCGATGACCCAGGCCAGCGACAGCGGGATGAGGATCTTCCAGCCCAGGTGCATGAACTGGTCGTAGCGGACACGCGGCAGGGAGCCACGCAGCCAGACGTAGAAGAAGATGAAGCCCCACATCTTCAGGGTGAACCACAGCAGGCCCCACCAGCCCTGGTCGAACATGCCGTCACCGATGAGGCTGATCGGCCACGGGGCGTGCCAGCCGCCCAGGAACAGGGTGGTGGCCAGGCCGGAGACGGTGAACATGTTGATGTACTCGCCGAAGAAGAACATGCCGAACTTCATCGAGGAGTACTCGGTGTGGAAGCCACCACCGAGCTCACCCTCGCCCTCGGCGAGGTCGAAGGGCAGACGGTTGGTCTCGCCGACCATCGTGATGACGTAGACCACGAAGCTGAAGAACAGCGGGATGACGTACCACATGGGGATGCCCCAGAAGAACGTCTCGGTCTGCTTGGCCACGATCTGGCTGGTGGACATCGAGCCGGCGTAGAGGAAGACGGCGACCAGGGCAAGACCCATCGCGATCTCGTAGGAGATCACCTGGGCGGTGGAACGCAGACCGCCCAGCAGCGGGTAGGTCGAGCCGGAGGACCAGCCGGCCAGCACGAAGCCGTAGGCGCCGACACCGGCGACCGCCAGCACCAGCAGCACCGCGACCGGGGTGTCGGTCAGCTGCAGCGGCGTGGTGTGGCCGAACATCTGCACGTCGCCGCCCAGCGGGATGATCGCGAAGGAGACGAAGGCCAGCGACGCCACCAGCAGCGGCGCCAGGATGAACATCAGCTTGTCGGCCGCCTTGGGCGTCACGTCCTCCTTGAGGAAGAGCTTGGCGCCGTCCGCCGCGGTCTGCAGGATGCCGATCGGGCCGAACCTGTTGGGGCCCGGACGCTGCTGCATCCGGCCGATCACGCGGCGCTCGAACCAGATGACGATGACGACCGAGATCAGCAGGTAGAGGAAGAGGAACATCGCCTTGACGAACGACAGCCACATGGGGGTGTCGCTGAAGTCGGCCACCGGCAGGTCGTCGGTCGCGACGGTCGTCCCCGCGAGCAACAGCTCGGGGTATGCGGTCAGCAGGGTTGCGCTCATGCCTCACCTCGGGGGTCGGACGGGGCGGCGGAGATCTGCACGACGGCGCCCGCGTCCGCACCGAGCGTGGCGCGGACCGTGGAGCCGGTCGAGTTGGTGGGCACCCAGACGACGCCGTCCGGCATCTCGGTCAGGACGACCGGGAGGGTGATCTGCCCACGCTCGGTCGCCACGGTGACCGAGGCGGTCTGAGCGGCGGGCACCGCCAGGCCGATCCCCTCGGCGGTCGCGGCGGACAGGCGGGCGACGGCCGCCGGGGCAGTGCCGGCCAGGAAGGGCTCGCCGTCCTGCAGCGAACCGGCGTCCAGCAGGTGGTGCCAGGTGGCCAGCACGGCCTGGCCCGCGCCGACCGAGGCCGGGACGGCGGGCTGGACGTTGGGGGCGGCCGGGCGGGTGGCCTCGGCGCGCTCGCCGAAGCCGGCGATCTCGTGCCGGACCTCGCTCAGCGTGCCGGTGCCCAGGTCGACGCCGAGGGCGCCGGCCAGGCGGTCCAGGACCACGTGGTCGGAGACCGAGGCGGAGTCGATCGCCCGCTCGAAGGGGCGCAGACGGCCCTCCCAGTTGACGAACGAGCCGGCCTTCTCCTGCTGCGGGGCGACCGGCAGGATGACGTCGGCGAACTCGTGGACGTCGGTCTCGCGGACCTCGAGGCTGACCACGAAGGCGCTGGCCAGGGCTCGCCGGGCCAGCTCCGGGTCGGGGAGGTCGTCGATCTCGACGCCGCCGACGACCAGGGCCGCCAGCTCGCCGGAGGCCGCGGCCTCCAGCATCGCGGTGGTGTCCCGGCCGGCCGGGGAGACGAGGTCGCCACCGGGCAGCAGGTTGGGCATCGCGCCGGCGTCGATCGCGCCGCGCTCACCGGCGCGACGGGGGATCCAGGCCAGCGAGGCTCCGGTGGAGTCGGCCAGCTCGGCCGCGGCGGACAGGGCACCGGGCGAGGTCGCCAGGCGCTCCCCCACCAGGATGACCGCGTCGCCCGAGAGCGAGCCGGCGGCTGCCGCATACCGCTCGTCGCCGTTGTTGGAGCCACCGGCCAGGGCGCGCAGCACCTCGGCCTCGGTCCCCGGCGCGGCCGCGAGCAGCGTGCCGCCGAGCTTGGTCAGGCCGCGCGTGGCGAAGGGCGCCACCGAGAAGACCTGGGTCTTGTTGCGACGCATGGCCTTGCGCAGGCGCAGGAAGACGATCGGGCTCTCGTCCTCGGGCTCGAAGCCGACGAGCAGGACCGAGGAGGCCTTCTCGAGGGTTGCGTAGCTGATGTCGCGGACACCGGCCACGCGGGAGGCGAGGAACTCGGCCTCCTCCTGGCTGTGCGGGCGGGCGCGGTGGTCGATGTCGTTGGTGCCCAGGGCGGTGCGGGCCAGCTTGGCGTAGGCGTAGGCGTCCTCGACGCTCACCCGGCCACCGACCAGGACCCCGACGCGGCCGGCGGCGGAAGTCAGCCCGGCCGCGGCAGCCTCGTAGGCCTGCTTCCAGGCGACGACGGCGTAGGCACCGTCGGCGCCGCGGACCACGGGGTCGCGCAGGCGATCGCCGAGCGTGGGGTAGGTGAAGGCCCAGCGGCCCTTGTCGCAGTTCCACTCCTCGTTGACCTGGCCGTCCTCGAGGGCCATCCGGCGCAGCACGACGCCGCGGCGGTGGTCGGTGCGGATCGCGCAGCCGGAGGCGCAGTGCTCGCAGACGCTGGGCGTGGAGACCAGGTCGAAGGGGCGCGAGCGGAAGCGGTAGGCCGAGCCGGTCAGCGCGCCCACCGGGCAGATCTGGACGGTGTTGCCCGAGAAGTAGCTCTCGAAGGGCTTCTCCTCGTAGATGCCGACCTGCTGGAGGGCGCCGCGCTCGATCAGCGCGATGAACGGGTCTCCGGCGATCTGGTCGGAGAACCGGGTGCAGCGCGCGCACAGGACGCAGCGCTCACGGTCCAGGAGGACCTGGCTGGAGATGTTGATCGGCTTGGGGAAGGTCCGCTTGACGTCGTCGAAGCGCGAGGTCGGGCGGCCGTCGGACATGGCCTGGTTCTGGAGGGGGCACTCGCCGCCCTTGTCGCAGACCGGGCAGTCCAGCGGGTGGTTGATGAGCAGCAGCTCCATGACGCCGGTCTGGGCCTTGTCGGCCACGGCGCTGGTGTGCTGGGTGTTGACGACCATGCCCGGGCTGACCGTGAGCGTGCAGGACGCCTGCGGCTTGGGCATCGGCTTGACGTTGCCCTCGCGGTCGGGGGTGGCCACGTCGACCAGGCACTGGCGGCAGGCGCCGACCGGGTCCAGGAGCGGGTGGTCGCAGAAGCGCGGGATCTGGATCCCGATCTGCTCGGCGGCCCGGATGACCAGGGTGCCCTCGGGCACCGAGACCGGCACGTCGTCGATGGTCAGCTCGACCATCTTCACGTCGGGCTCGTCCGGGATCGAGGCGTCGCCGCCGTCGGTGACGGCGTTGCCGCCGGCTGCGGGAGAGGTGGAGGTGGTCATGCGGGCTGGCTCTCCTTCGCGAACAGGGTGGAGCGCTCCGGCGGGAAGGATTCGTACCACGGCGTGTGCATGGCCTGCTCGAACTCCTCGCGGAAGTACTGGATGGCCGAGGTGACCGGGCTGGTGGCGCCGTCACCGAGGGCGCAGAAGGCCCGGCCGAGGATGTTGTCGCAGATGTCGTCCAGCTTCTCGATGTCGCCGGGCAGACCCTTGCCCTCCTCGAGGCGGTTCAGGATCTGCTTGAGCCAGTAGGTCCCCTCGCGGCAGGGGGTGCACTTGCCGCAGGACTCATGGGCGTAGAAGTCGATCCACCGGGCCACGGCGTGGACCACCGAGGTGGTCTCGTCGAAGATCTGCAGGGCGCGCGTGCCGAGCATGGAGCCCTCGGCGGCGACCGACTCGAAGTCGAGCGGGACGTCCAGGTGCGCGTCGGTGAACAGCGGGGTCGAGGAGCCGCCGGGGGTCCAGAACTTCAGCTTGTGGCCGTTGCGCATCCCGCCCGCCATGTCGATCAGCTCGCGCAGGGTGATGCCCAGCGGGGCTTCGTACTGGCCGGGGCGGTTGACGTGGCCGGAGAGGCTGAAGATGCCGAAACCGGTCGACTTCTCGGTGCCCATGTCCTTGAACCAGTCGGCGCCGTGGAGCAGGATCGGCGGGACCGAGGCGATGGACTCGACGTTGTTGACCACGGTCGGGCGGGAGTAGAGACCCGCGACGGCCGGGAACGGCGGCTTGAGGCGGGGCTGGCCGCGACGTCCCTCGAGGGAGTCCAGCAGCGCCGTCTCCTCGCCGCAGATGTAGGCGCCGGCGCCCGCGTGGACCGTGATGTCCAGGTCGAAGCCCGTGCCCAGGATGTTCTTGCCCAGGTAGCCGGCCGCGTAGGCCTCCTCCACCGCGCGCAGCAGGCGGCGGTAGACGTGGACGACCTCGCCGCGCAGGTAGATGAAGGCGTGGTGGCAGCCGATGGCGTAGCTGGTGATGACCATGCCCTCGATGAGGAACTGGGGCGCGGCCATGAGCAGCGGGATGTCCTTGCAGGTGCCCGGCTCGGACTCGTCGGCGTTGACGACGAGATAGCGGGGGCCACCGTCCGGCGGGGGCAGGAAGCCCCACTTCATGCCGGTCGGGAAGCCGGCGCCACCACGACCGCGCAGGCCGGAGTCCTTGGCCATCGCGACCAGGTCGGCCGGGTCGTGCTCGAAGGCCTTGCGCAGGCCCTGGTAGCCCTCGTTGGCCTCGTAGGTGGCCATCGTCCAGGACTGGGGGTCGTCCCAGAATTTGGTCAGGACCGGGGTCAGCACGCTCATGCTCCGCCCTCCTTGCTCGCCTCGGCCTCGGCCGTGCGGCCGTCACCGATGTCACCGTCGCCCGGCTTCTCGTCGGGCTCGTTGCTGGGGGTGTCCTGGGAGGTGTGACGACCGGCGTCGAGGCCGCCCGCCCTGCCCTCGGCGCTGGCCTCGGTGTCGGCGGCCTCGGGGGCCTGCCCACCGCTGACCGGTGCCGTCCAGCCCTTCTCGCGGGCCAGGACGGTGCCCTGGACCGAGGCCGGACCGGCGCCGACGCCCTCGTCGGCCAGACCGTCGGAGAAGCCGGCCAGGACGCGGGAGACCTGCTTGAAGGTGCACACCCGCGACGGACCGCGGGTGGGTGCCACGGGCTCGCCGGCGCGCAGCTGGTCCACGACCGCCTTGGTGGACTCCGGGGTCTGGTTGTCGAAGAACTCCCAGTTGACCATGACGACCGGCGCGAAGTCGCAGGCCGCGTTGCACTCGAGCCGCTCGAGGGTGATCTTGCCGTCCTCGGTCGTCTCGTCGTGCCCGATGCCCAGGTGCTCGCTGACCTCGTCGAAGATCTGGTCGCCGCCCATGATCGCGCACAGTGTGTTGGTGCAGACCCCGACGGTGTAGTCGCCGTTGGGGTGGCGCTTGTACTGGGTGTAGAAGGTCGCCACACCGCTGACCTCGGCGGTGGTCAGGTCGAGCTGCTCGGCGCAGAACTGCACGCCGCGGCCCGTGACGTAGCCGTCGACCGACTGGATCAGGTGCAGCATCGGCAGCAGCGCCGAGCGCTTCTGCGGGTAGCGCGCGATGATCGCCGCCGCGTCCTGGCGCAGCTGCTCGAGGACGTCCTCGGCGTAGGGCTCGTCGGAGGCGTGCAGCGGCGTCTGGTAGTGCAGCGGCGGCTCACCCTGGGTGTAGGTGAAGTGCGACTCGGTCATCGGTCTACGCCTCCCATCACGGGGTCGATCGAGGCGACGGCGACGATGACGTCGGCGACCAGGCCGCCCTCCGCCAGCGCCGAGGCGGCCTGCAGGTTGTGGAAGCTGGGGTCGCGGAAGTGCGCGCGGTAGGGGCGCGTGCCGCCGTCGGAGACCACGTGGCAGCCCAGCTCGCCCTTGGGCGACTCGATGCCGACGTAGGCCTGGCCGGCGGGGACCCGGAAGCCCTCGGTGACCAGCTTGAAGTGGTGGATGAGCGACTCCATGGACTCGCCCATGATGGTGCGGATGTGGTCCAGGCTGTTGCCCTGGCCGTCGGCACCGACCGACAGCTGGGCCGGCCAGGCGATCTTGCGGTCAGCGACCATGACCGGCTCGCCCTGGCTCGCGCGCAGGCGCGCGATGGCCTGCTCGGCGATCCGCAGCGACTGCCAGATCTCGTCGAGCCGGATGACCAGACGCCCGTAGGCGTCCATGTCGCGCCGGGTGATGACGTCGAACTCGTAGGTCTCGTAGCCGCAGTAGGGATCGGACTTGCGCAGGTCGTGCGGAAGCCCGGTCGAGCGCAGGATCGGCCCGGTGACGCCCAGCGCCATGCAGCCGGCCAGCGACAGGTGACCGACGTCGACGGTGCGCGCCTTCAGGACCGGGTTCTCCAGCAGCATCAGCTCGAGCTGGCGGATGCCGTCGCGCAGGGCGGGCAGCTCGGACTCGAGCTGGTCGAGGTGCTCGGGCAGGACGTCCTGGGCCACGCCGCCGGGGCGGACGTAGGCGTGGTTCATGCGCAGGCCGGAGACCGCCTCGAAGAAGCGCAGCAGGCGCTCACGCTCGCGGAAGCCGGTCGTCATGATCGTGGTGGCGCCCAGCTCCATACCGCCGGTCGCCAGGCAGATCAGGTGCGAGCCGATGCGGTTGAGCTCCATCATCAGCACGCGGATGTCGCTGGCTCGCTGCGGGATCTGGTCGGTGATGCCCAGCAGCTTCTCCAGCGAGAGGCAGTAGGCCGCCTCGTTGAAGATCGGGGTCAGATAGTCCATCCGGGTGCAGAAGGTGGTGCCCTGCACCCAGGTGCGGTGCTCCATGTTCTTCTCGATGCCCGTGTGCAGGAAGCCGATGCCGGCGCGGGCCTCGCGCACGGTCTCGCCGTCCAGCTCGAGCACGAGGCGGAGCACGCCGTGGGTCGAGGGGTGCTGCGGGCCCATGTTGACCACGATGCGCTCGGCGCCCAGGGTCGCGATGTCCTTGGCGATGTCGTCCCAGTCACCACCGGCGGTGGTGTAGACGGCGCCGCCGTCGACGGAGTCGGCGTCCACGCCGCCGTCGGCGTAGAGATCGCCCATGGCGTCGTCGAAGGCGGAGTCCATGTAGGCGGCGCCCTCGTCGGCGCGGGTGCCGGTGAAGGTGCCCTCCGGCTGGCCGGTGCTGGTCACTTGTAGCTCCTCCGCTGGTCGGGTGCGGGGATGGTGGCGCCCTTGTACTCGACGGGGACACCACCCAGGGGGTAGTCCTTGCGCTGCGGGTGCCCGGCCCAGTCGTCCGGCATCAGGATGCGGGTCAGACCGGGGTGGCCCTCGAAGACGATGCCGAACATGTCGAAGGTCTCACGCTCGTGCCAGTCGTTGCCCGGGTAGATGTCCACGATCGAGGGCAGGACCGGGTCCCCCTCGGAGCAGGTGGCCTCGAACCGCACCCGGCGCATGCCGTGGGTGATCGAGGCGAAGTGGTAGACCGCGTGCAGCTCGGCACCGGCGTGCTGGGGCCAGTGGACGCCGCTGACGCCCAGGCACAGCTCGAAGCGCAGTCGCGGGTCGTCGCGCAGCGCCTGCAGCAGGGCACGCAGGTGCTCGCCGGTGACGTGGATGGTCAGCTCGCCGCGGTCGACGACCACGCGCTCGACGCCGGCCTCGAAGGCCTGCGGGGCAGCGGCCTCGAGCGCGTCGACGATCTCGTCGAAGTAGCCGCCGTAGGGGCGCTCGCTCTCGCCGGGGAAGAGGACGGGGACCTGGAGGCCGCCCATGCCGCTGGTGTCGTTGCCCAGCGAGCTGCCGAACAGGCCGGAGCGGTGCGCGACCTGCACCGGCTCGCCGGAGCGGGTCAGGGTGGCCGGGACGACGCCGCCGGTCTGCGCGTTGGCCGTCGACACGTCCTGGGCATCGGACCTGGGCGGCATGTTGGCCTCGTCCATGGTCGAGCTCTGGGACGTGGGGTTCTTGTCCGGGGTCTCCGGACCGGTGGTGGCGCCGGCCTTGTCGCCGGTCTCGCCCTGCGGAGTGGTCACGCCAGGAGCCCCTTCTTCTCGTGCAGCGGGACGGCGGCCAGGGCCGCGGCCTCGGCCGCGCGGGCCGCCTGCTCGCGGTTGACGCCGAACTTGAACTCGCGGATCTGCCGCTGCAGCTCCAGGAGGGCGTTGAGCAGCATCTCCGGCCGCGGCGGACAGCCGGGCAGGTAGACGTCGACCGGCACGATGTGGTCCACACCCTGCACGATCGCGTAGTTGTTGAACATGCCGCCGGAGCTGGCGCACACGCCCATCGAGATGACCCACTTGGGGTTGGGCATCTGGTCGTAGACCTGGCGCACGACCGGGGCCATCTTCTGGGACACCCGGCCGGCGACGATCATCAGGTCGGCCTGGCGCGGGGTGGCGGCGAAGCGCTCCATACCGAAGCGGGCGATGTCGTAGTCGGGGGTGCCGACGGCCATCATCTCGATCGCGCAGCAGGCCAGGCCGAAGGTCGCCGGCCACACCGACTGCTGGCGCATCTGGCCGATCAGGCCCTCGACGGTGCCCAGCATGATGCCGCCGGGAATCTTGTCCTCAAGACCCATCGTGTCTCACCGAATCCTTCCGCCGGCGCGGGCGACCTGCCCACGGACCGGCACCACTGCATACCGGATGCTCATCAGTCCCACTCCAGTCCGCCGCGGCTCCACTCGTAGACGAACGGCACCGAGACCACGACGAGGAACAGGAGCATCGCGAGCACGGAGAAGAGCCCGACCTGGTCGAAGGCGACCGCGAACGGGTAGAGGAAGAGCACCTCGACGTCGAAGACGATGAAGAGCATCGCCGTCAGGTAGTACTTGATCGGCACCCGGCCGCCCTCGTGCGCCTGGGGCGTGGGCTGGATGCCGCACTCGTAGGCCTCGGCCTTGGCGCGGTTGTAACTCACCTTGCCGAGCAGCCCACCCCCGAACACCGAGCCGAAGGCGAAGAGGAGTCCGAAGAACAGGAAGAAGATGACCGGCAGATACGGGTGGTAGTCCATCAGTGCCAGTGCTCCTTTCGGGGCGTCAAGGGCGCAGGGCACGCCAAGGTCGACGTGGGGCGCACAGCAATCCTAGGGGTCCGGTGGCCGCTCATGCTGCAGGGGTCATCCTGCTCAGCGCGTTGATCACGCGGTCGTCCAGCCCACCGCCGCGTTCCTGCGGCAGGTTGGCCATGATCTTCATGAGCAGATGCATCAGACGGGTGCGCGGCAGGCCGTACTTGACCGCCAGGCGCATGATCTCCGGCTTGCCGATGAGCGTGGCGAAACCGCGCCCGAGGTTGTAGTAGCCGCCCAGCGAGCTCTTCATCACCGAGGTGTAGGAACGCAGCACGGCCTCGCGCTCGCCGGCGGTCGGGCGGGCCAGGGCCGAGGCGATCACCTCGGCGGCGTGGCGGCCGGCCTCCATCCCCTCGCCGATACCCTCGCCGTTGAAGGGGTTGATCATCCCGCCGGCGTCGCCGACGAGCAGCATGCTGCGGTCGTAGAGCGGCTGACGGTTGAAGCACATGGGCAGGGCGGCGCCGCGGATGGGGCCCTGCTGGGTCTCCTCGGAGATCTGCCAGTCCTCCGGCATGGTGCGGACCCAGCGGCGCAGGATGTCGCGGTAGTCGACCTTGCCGAAGGCCTCGGAGGTGTTGAGGATGCCCAGGCCGACGTTCATCGTGCCGTTGCCGGTCGGGAACAGCCAGCCGTAGCCGGGCATGAGGATCTTGCCGCCGTCGTCGCTCTCGGTCCACAGCTCCAGCCAGGACTCGAGGTAGTCGTCGTCGTGGCGGGGCGTCTCGTAGTAGGCACGGACCGCCACCCCCATCGGGCGGTCGTCGCGCTTGGGCCGGTCCATCGCCAGGGACAGGCGGCTGGAGTTGCCGTCGGCCGCGACCACGACGGGGGCGCGGAACTCGCGGGTCTCGCCGGTGGCCCGGCCGTCCTCCCCCATGACCTTGGCGGTGACGCCGCAGATGTGTCCGCGCTCGTCCAGGATCGGGTCCTGGACGTTGGTGCGCTCCAGCAGGCGCGCGCCGCGCGACTCGGCGTGGCGGGCGAGGATCTCGTCGAGGTCCATCCGGGTGCGGACCAGGCCGTAGCCGGGGAAGGTCTCGTTGGCGGGCCAGTCCATCTCCAGGCGGACGCCGCCGCCGATGATGCGCAGCCCCTTGGTGCGGTGCCAGCCGTCCTCCTCGCGGATCGACACGCCGACGTTGATGAGCTCGCGCACCGCGCGTGGTGTCAGCCCGTCGCCGCAGATCTTGTCGCGGGGGAAGGAGGACTTCTCCAGCAGGAGCACGTCCAGGCCGTGCCCTGCGAGGTAGGCGGCGGTGGCGGAGCCTCCGGGCCCTGCGCCGACGACGATCACGTCGGCGTTCTCGACCTGCAGATTCACGGTGTACGCGCCTCGCTTGTGCCAGATGTCACGATCTTCGTCAGTCTAGGCCTGCCCCAGGGGTGCGCCTGGTCAGGGGAGACTTCGTCGGAATAGGGCAAGGAGGACGTTCCTAATCCCGCTCGAGCACGTCGTCGAGGGTGAGCCGGCGCCCGCGGGCGACCTCCAGCGCCGAGCACTGGGCAAGGAAGAGCTCGCCGGCGGCGATCGCGTCGGTCGTGGCGTTGTGCGCGCCGTAGCGGGGCAGGTTGTGGCGACGGCGGCACGCGTCCAGCCGCAGCGTGCCGGGACGCAGCTCGTGGTGCTGGGCCCGCATGAGCCGACGCTGCACCTCGAGGGTGTCGACCACCTGGAGGTCGACGGCGCTGCCGTAGACCTGGCGGCAGGCCGCCGTCAGGAAAGTGGTCTCGACCTGGGCGAAGTGGGCCAGCAGGACCCGCCGACGCCCCCCGGTGAAGGCGGCGAGCACCTCGGGCAGGGTCTCGGCCAGCGGGGGCGCGGAGGCCAGGGCGTCGTCGGTCAGCCCGTGCACCACCGCGGACTCCCCCACCTCGCCGCGCGGGCGGACCGGGCGGTGCCGGGCACCGGCGAGCCGGACCTGCCCCGCCAGCACCGGGACCCAGCCGAAGGAGAGCAGCTCGTGGCGCGCGGGGTCCAGCCCCGTGGTCTCCAGGTCGAGGGCCACCAGCTCCACATCTTCCAGCGGGGTGCGCCGGTCGAAGGGCTCGGCGGCGGCGAGGTCCGCGAGGGGGCCGGGAGGCGGGTCGGGGTGGCGGCGGCGCCGCATACCGAGAAGACCCATCAGCCGACCTGCGGCACCCGCGCGGCCAGGCCCTGCTGCGCGCTGCGGACGATGCCGAAGGCGTCGCGCAGCAGCCGGCGGTCGAGGCTGCCCAGCGCCTTGGGGTCCAGGTAGTTGTCCGGTCGTTCCCCCGCCCTGACCTGTCCGGCCTGGTGCCGGATCCGCAGGTAGGAGAGGAGCTCGTGGGCGTCGAGGAGGTCGGCGGCGGTCTCGGGTGAGATCAGGCCCCGCTCCCGGGCGGTCGCCAGGCGCGCGGAGGTGCTCAGCGCGGTGGATCCCGCGCGCAGGGCGTGCACGCGGGCGATCTGCACGATGGCCGCGATGCCGCGCTTGACGTCGAGGGTGTCGCGGTGCTCCCCCGCGTCCTCGAGGACGAAGCCGCGGAAGAAGCCGATCGGTGGACGCATCCGCGCCGCCTGCCCCGTGAGGTGGGCCAGCAGCCGCTCGGAGCCGGCCGCCATCGGCACGACCTCCTCGCGCAGCGTCCGGACGAGCGAGGCGTCGCCGTGGAGCGCCCGCATGTCGTAGAAGATGGCCGCCCAGAGCACGGCGTCCGGCTCCGGCTCGTGGGACCAGCGGGCAAACTGCTCGCGCCACCGTCCGACCGTCATCCGCCACTGCGGGTTGGTCGCCATCACGTCGCCGTCGCACCGGGGCAGGCCGGCCGCCTCGAGACCGGCCGTGACGCCCTCGGCGAGCGCCGCCCACCACGGGTCGTCGGGATCGGCGTCGTCGGCCAGCACCAGGGCGTGGTCCTGGTCGCCGCCGAGGCCCTGCTCGTCCCGGGCTGCCGAGCCGAGCGCGGCCCAGGCCCAGGCCGCGGGCGCCGGGCCGAGGTCCGCCTCGGCCAGCTGGATCAGCCGCACGGTGACGGCGTCGTTGAGTGCGGTCGCGACCCGCCCGATGTCTTCTGCGGTGGCGTCCTCGTCCACCAGCTGGGTCACCACCCCCTGGATGCGGCGGGCCTGCCCGACGACGCCGTCGACGTCGACCTGCCGCTGCAGGTCTGTGACGAGGTAGACCGGGCTGGAGTGCTCCAGGCGGACCAGGTCCGAGGTGGTGACCAGGCCGGTCACCTTGCCGTCGGGGCCCAGGATCGGCAGGTGGTGGATGTTGTGGCCGGTCATCTCGAGCATCGCCTCGAAGGCGAGCGCCACGTCCGGGAGGGTGATCGGATCCTTGGTCATGATCTCCGCGACCGGCCGGGCCGGGTCGACGCAGGCCGCCAGCACGCGACGCCGCAGGTCGCGGTCGGTCACGATGCCGACCAGCCGCTCCCCCTCCATGACGAGCAGGGAGGAGGTGCCCTCGGTGGCCATGATCTGGGCGACCTCGGTGATGCTCAGGCCGGGGCCCGCGGTGACCGGTGGCATCCGCACCATGTCGCGGACCGAGGTCTTCAGCACGGCCGACCCGCGGTGGTGCTGCTGCAGCTGGGACAGCGCCGCCTTGATGCGGCGGTGGTGGGTCGCGGCGAAGTGGAGGGCCACCTGCGGCTGGCCGGCGATGAGCTCGTCGAAGTCGGCCTGCGGCAGGGTGATCAGCAGCGTGTCCTCGCGGGCGGTGACGTCGTAGCGCGTGGGGGCCCGCTCGATGAGGGCCGACATGCCGAAGCTGCCGCCGGCCTCTACGCGGTCGACCAGCTGCCCCTCGTCGGTGATGTCCACCGCCCCCGACCGGACGACGTAGAGGCGGTCGTTGGGTGTCCCGGCGCGCAGGATCAGGGTGCCGCGCCGGGCGTAGCTGAGGGAGCAGCGCGCCGGGAGCTGCGCCAGCACCGCCTCCGGCAGCTCGTCGTAGGGGGCGTGCGAGGCGAGGAAGTCACGGACCTCGGCGAGCTCGACGTCCATGTCGCGTCCCTCCAGGTGCGGGTCGGGTCAGGTGCCGGGCAGGCGCCGGGTCAGGCCAGCGTCCCCGGCGCCGCCAGGGGCGCGGTGGCGTGGTGGATGGCGGCGATCCCGCCGGTGAGGTTGCGCCAGCGGACCTGCTCCCAGCCGGCCTCGCGGATGCTGCGGGCGAGCTCCTCCTGGGCCGGCCAGGCCTCGATCGACTCGGCCAGGTAGACGTAGGCGTCGGGGTTGGAGCTGGTGCGACGGGCCACCGCGGGCAGGACCTTGAGGACGCCCCTGGAGTAGACGGTCGACATGACCGGCACCACCGGCTGGGAGAACTCGCAGATCACCAGGCGACCTCCGGGCCGTGCGACGCGACGGAACTCGCGCAGGGCGGCGGGGAAGTCCTGGACGTTGCGCAGCCCGAAGCTCATGGTGACGACGTCGAAGGAGCCGTCGGCGAAGGGCAGCCGGGTGGCGTCCGCCGCGGTGAAGGGCAGGTCGGGGCGGCGCCGGTTGCCCTCGCGCATCATCCCGAGGGAGAAGTCGGCCGGCACCACGTCGACGCCCGCGTCGGCGAAGGGCTCGCTGCTCGTGCCCGTGCCGGCGGCGATGTCGAGGATGCGCTCCCCCGGTCGCGCGTCCACCGCCCTGACGACCGCGCGTCGCCACAGGTGGTCGATCCCGCCGGTGAGGACGGTGTTGGTCAGGTCGTAGCGCCGGGCGACCCCGTCGAACATCTCGGCGACTTCACGGGGCTTCTTGGCGAGGGTGGCGCGGGACAGGCTCATGGGTCCATCCTCGCACCACCTAGGCTGGTCGGCTGTGTCGCTCTCCACGCCCCCGCGCCTGCGCGTGCGCTCCCTCGCCGTCGACGTCGCCGGCGACCTGCTCTCCCGCGTCCCCGACGAGACCGACCCGCGGGACGTCGTGGCCTGGCTGCGCGAGGGCGACGGGCTGATCGGCTGGGGCCGCGCCGCGGTGGTGCAGACCCGTGGGGCGGAGCGCTTCGCCGCCGCGGAGGCCTGGTGGGACGAGCTGCGTGCCGCCGCGGTCGTCGACGACGACATCCGCCTGCCCGGCTCGGGCCTGGTGGCCTTCGGCTCCTTCGCCTTCGACGACGGCTCCGGCGACCCCAGCGTGCTGGTCGTCCCGCAGATGCTCATCGGCCGTCGCGACGGGCTGGCCTGGGTCACCCAGGTGGTCGGCGCCGACGAGCCCTGGCCGGCCGAGCACCCCAGCGAGCTGCTGGCCCGCACCAACCCGCTCCTCGACCGGCTCGACCCCGTCGTGGAGGGCGAGGGCACCGTGCCGCCCGATGAGTGGCCCGGCGTCATCACCCGCGCGATCGGGCGGATCGACTCCGGGGAGGTCGACAAGGTCGTGCTCGCCCGCGACGTGCAGGTCCGGCACCGCGACGGTGACGTCGTGCGCGTCGCCCCGGTCCTGCAGCGCCTCTCTACCCGGTATGCCGCCACCTGGACCTTCGCGGTCGACGGTCTCCTGGGTGCCACGCCGGAGATGCTCGTCCGGCTCCAGGGCGGCCGGGCCAGGTCCCGGGTGCTGGCCGGCACCATCCGCCGGGGCAACGGCGCACCCGCCGGTGCCACCTCCCCCGCCGGTGAGCTGCCGCATACCGATCCCGACCATCCGGTCGACCCCAGGCTCCGTCTGGTCAGCAGCGAGAAGGACCTGGAGGAGCACGCCTATGCGGTGCGCTCGGTCGCCGAGGCGCTGCGGCCGCACTGCGACGACCTGCACGTGCCGGAGGCTCCGTACGTGCTGGAGCTGCCGGACGTCTACCACCTGGCCAGCGACATCACCGGCACGATGGCCAGCGGCGCGACCTCGCTGCGGCTGGCGGCCGCGCTGCACCCCTCGGCCGCCGTGTGCGGGACCCCGACCGAGGTGGCCTTCCGCGTCATCGCCGAGCTCGAGGGGATGGACCGCGGCAGGTATGCCGGTCCCGTGGGCTGGGTCGACGGCGGCGGCGACGGCGACTGGGGCATCGCCCTGCGCTGCGGCGAGCTCGCGCCCGACCGCCACTCCCTGCGCATCTTCGCCGGCGGCGGCATCGTCGCCGCGTCCGACCCTCAGGCCGAGCTCGCCGAGACCGAGGTCAAGCTCACCGCCATGCGCCACGCCCTCGGCCTCCTCTGACCTCTCCCCCCATTCCCGACCGAGAGCGTCGAATGGTTGCCCCTCACCCCACCGAGCGCGTCGAATGGTTGCTCCTGATCCCACCGAGCGTGCCGTGTGGTTGCCACAAGCCACAATGACCCCATGCCCGTGACCCTGCGCCCGCCCACGCCCGCGGATGAGACCGTCCTGCGGCGGATGCACACCCAGCTGGCCAAAGATGGTTTCGAGTTCCTGTTCGGACCCGAGCCGTGGGATGAGTTCCTCGCGCAGGTGGCGCGAGAGAGCCGAGGCACCGACCTGCCGCCCGGCCGTGTGCCCGCGGACTTCCTGGTCGCCGAGGTGGACGGTGCGCCGGTGGGACGCGTCTCCATCCGCCACGAGCTCAACGATTTTCTGATGGCCGAGGGCGGGCACGTGGGGTATGCGGTCGCACCACAGTTCCGCAGGCGCGGTTATGCGACCCAGATGCTGCGTCTGTCGGTGCAGCGGCTGGCCGAGCTCGGCGTGAGCCGGGTGCTCGTCACCTGTGACGACGACAACGTCGCTTCCGCCTCAGTCATCGAGACAGTCGGTGGCGTGCTGGAGGACGTGCGGACGACGTCGGCCGGGGTGGCCAAGCGGCGTTACTGGATCGGCTGAACAACCACACGCTGCTCCCGGTGGGGTCAGGAGCAAGCACACGACGCGCCCGGTCGGGGTGGGGTCAACCACACGAGGCGCCCGGTCGGGGTGGGGTCAACCACACGATGCTCCCGGTCATGGGGTGGAGCGCTCGCGCATCACCGGGGCCAGTGCCGTCATGAGGATGAGGAAGGCGACGACGATGAACAGCGCGCGGTCCAGGCCGAGGTGCTCGGCGAAGAAGCCGATCGTCGGGGCACCGAACAGGAAGGCGCCGTAGGCGATCGTCGACACGACGGTGATCGCCCGGTTGCCGCGGCCCGGCACCTCGCCCGCGGCCGACATGGCCGCCGGGAAGATCGTGGCCACGCCCAGGCCCCACATCAGCCCGCCGACCAGTGCGGCGACCAAGGACGGCACCAGCGTGACGATGAGGATGCCCGCGGCCGCCAGGACCCCGCCGAGGCGCACGACGACCGCGCGGCCCACCCGGTCGATGACGGGACTGCCGATGAGCCTGCCGATCGTCATCGTCAGGTTGAAGGCCGTCAGGGCCAGGGCGCCGAAGGCCTCCGGCGCCCCGTGGACGTCGACGAGCAGCAGGGCCAGCCAGTCGTTGGCCGAGCCCTCCGCGAGCGCCGCCGACAGGCAGACCAGGCCGATGAGGATCTCCAGGCGGGTGATCCCGCGCCGCGCGGGCCGCTCCCCCTCCCCCGTCGCCGGGTCCAGGTCCTCGTGGGTCTCGGTGACGAAGCGGGAGGCGCCGGCGACACCGCATACCGCTGCGACCAGGGCCAGGACGGGGAGCTGGACCAGGCCGATCCCGGCCCAGGCCGCGAACGCTCCCAGGCCCGCCCCGACCACCGCGCCGGCGGAGAAACCGGCGTGGAAGTAGGGCATCCACGCCCGCGGTCGCCGGCTCTCGACGTGGGCGGCCTGGATGTTCATCGCCACGTCCCAGATGCCGACCGAGAAGCCGGTGCCGACGAGCACGACGAGCAGCAGCGGGATGGAGGGGACGATCGAGACGACCGCCCAGCCGGTGCAGGCCAGCAGCACGGTCACGGTGACCACGGCCCGGCTGCCGAACCGGTCGACCAGGCGCCCGGTGAAGGGCATCGTCAGCAGCGAGCCCAGCCCCATCCCCATCAGCGCCAGGCCGAGCTCGGCCTTGTCGGCGTCGAGGGCGTCCCGCAGCGCCGGCACCCGCGACAGCCCCTGCCCCATCAGCAGGCCGGCGGCCGCGAAGACGACCATCACCGCCGCCACCGACCCCCGCAGCCCCTGGTCGGCAGGGCTCTGGGACACGGCGTTCATGGGGCTCCTGGGCAGGACGGGACGGGGGGTCGGGGAGAGATCGGAAGGGGTGGGTCGCACGCGACGAGGGGCGACCGATCCAGGCTACGGCACGAAAAGGGCTTGGCCCGACCACCTCGGAGGGAGCAGACTCGCTGCCGTGACCGACGAGCCCACGCACCCCCTGATCGACCTCACCCCGGCCGACCTGCCGCGCATCAAGGACCTGGAGGACCTCGTCTGGTTCGAGGTGCAGCCCGGGGGCACGCCCGCGGACCTCGAGGACGACCTCGACTTCGCCCACGCGCGCGCCGTCGAGCGCTCCGGCGGTCCTCGGACGGGCGAGCCGACCGACGGCCCCGCGCCGCTGCTGGGCATCTACAGCGCTTACGACATGGCCGTCACCGTCCCCGGCCCGCAGGAGCCCGTGGCCCTTCCCATGACCGGGCTGACCTGGGTGGGCGTCCACACCGACGCCCGCCGCCAGGGCCTGCTCACCCGGATGATCACCGACCACCTCGAGCGGGTCCACCAGCGCGGGGACGCCGCGGTCTCCGGCCTGCACGCCAGCGAGACCGGCATCTACGGGCGCTTCGGTTACGGCCACGCCTCGACCGAGATCAAGATCGAGCTGGGCCGCGGCACGACCTTCACCGCGCCGGCCCCGATCGACGAGGCCGCCGGCGCCGTCTCGACGCACGTGGTCACCCTGCCCACGCCCGAGGGCCGGGCCGCCCTCCATGAGGCCCACCTCGCCTGCGCCGCCGGCACCCTCGGCGCGGTCACCCGCCCCGACGCCAAGGCCGACCAGTGGTACCGCGACTTCCCCAAGTCCCGCGGCAGCAAGGAGCCACGACGTCTGATGCTCGCCACCCGGGACGGACAGGTCAGCGGCTATGCCGTCTTCCGGCGCGACTCCAAGTGGGAGGACGCCACCCCGCAGGGCGGCGTCGACGTGTCCGAGCTCGGCGCCGTCGACCACGCGAGTCTCCTCGCCCTTGCCCGACGCCTCACCGACCTGGACCTCACCAGCAAGGTCACCTTCTGGAACCGCTCGATGGACGACCCGCTCCTGTGGTGGTCCGGCGGCCCCCGTGGCGCGTCCGTCCGGGCCTTCGACAGCCTCTGGATCCGCATCGTCGACCTGCCCAGGGCACTCTCCGACCGGGGGTATGCGGCGCCCTGCCGCCTGGTCCTCGACGTCACCGACGAGCGCTGCGCCTGGAACGCCGGCCGCTGGCTGCTCACCGTGGACGAGCACGGTGCCGCGACCTGCGTGCGGACCGAGGAGGAGGCCGACCTCGTCGTCCCGGTCGCGGCGCTGGGCGCGGCCTACCTGGGCGGCCGGTCGGTGGTCTCGCTGGCGCCGGTGCACGGGATCACCGAGCACACCCCCGGGGCGCTGCGCCAGCTGTCCCGGGCGATGCGCGCGGACCTCGACCCCACGGGGGCCATCGGCTTCTGAGCCTGCGCCCGGCCGAGTCCGGCGGACACCTCAGCCGCGGAGCCGGTCGCGCAACGGCCGGTGGCCGGTGCGGTCCAGGGGCACCTCGACCACGCGCAGCCCGCCGTCCTGCGCCTCGAGCGCCGACCGCAGCGCGGCCAGGTCCGTGACCCGCACGAACGGCACGTGGTGCGCGGCACACAGCGCACCCAGGTCGGTGCCGTGCGGCGTGCCGAAGATCCGCTCGGTGGCGGCCGCGGCCTCCGCGGCGGCGGACCGGGCGGGCTCGCCGTACTCCAGCGTCGAGAAGATCCCGCCCCCGTCGTCGTTGGTGACGACGATCGTCAGGTCGGGCCGGGGCTCGGTGGGCCCGATGACCAGACCGTTGGCGTCGTGCAGGAAGGTCAGGTCGCCCATGAGGGCGACGGTCCGCCCGGTGCCCTTGCCCGACCCGGTCGCCAGGGCCACGCCCACGGCCGTCGAGACGGTGCCGTCGATCCCGGCCAGGCCACGGCCCGCCACGACGCGCGGCGAGGGCCACGTGGCGTCATGGGCGAGCGCCAGGTCGCGCGGGGCGTTGGAGGAGCCGAGGACGAGGACGTCCTCGTCGCCGAGGGCTGCGGCGACCGTCACCGCGACGCCCGGGCCGGTCAGCCCCTCGCCCACGGCGGCCCGCACCGGCTCGTCGAGCGCGCGGCCGGCGTCGACCCAGGCCGCCACCCAGGCGTCCGCGCCCGGCGTCTGCCCGGGAGGAGGCCCGAGCTCCCGGTGGACGCGGGCCACGACGTGCGAGGGATCCGTCCACCGCGGCCCGGGTGACACGTGCTCGACGCGCGTCCCGGGACGGCGCAGCAGGGCACCGAGCTCGCGGAAGAGCGTCAGCCGCCCCACGACCACCACGCGGTCCGGCACGAGACTGGAGAGCCCCGGGTCCCCGGCAGCCAGACGACCCGCGACCAGGACCCCGTGCGGCACGACGGTCCCGCCCGCCGGCAGCACCCCGAAGGGCTCGGCCAGCACCGGCCACCCCGCCAGCCCGGCCCACTCCAGCGCCTGCCTGCTCAGCGCCGGGTCGGGCAGGTCGCCGAGCAGGACCAGCGTCCGCTCCCCCGCCCCGATCGACGGGCCGCCCATGACCTGGACGACCGGCACCTCGGTCCATGGCCCCCCGCCCTCGCGCCCCTCCTGCGCCTCGACGGTGCTGCCCAGGTCCGGGGCCAGCGGGTCCCGGAAGGAGACGTTGAGGTGGATCGGCCCCCGACCACCGACCCCGGTGGGGTCGAGGGCGGCCGCCAGGGCACGGCATACCGTGGATCGCCAGTGCGCGTTGGCGACCGGCGAGACCGACTCGGGCGCCGGCAGGTCGGCCTCCCACCGGACCGCGGCGGCGAAGATCCCGGGCTGGACCGTGGTCTGGTTGGCGCCGGTGCCGCGCAGCTCGGCGGGGCGGTCGGCGGAGAGTACGAGCAGGGGGATGCCGCTGTGGTGCGCCTCGAGCACGGCCGGGTGGAGGTTGGCCACGGCCGTCCCGGAGGTGGTGACGACCGGCACCGGCAGGCCGGAGCCCCTCGCCAGACCCAGGGCCAGGAAGCCCGCGGAGCGCTCGTCCACGCGCACGTGCAGCCGCAGCCGTCCGGCACGGTCGGCCTCCTCCAGCGCGTAGGCCAACGGCGCCGAGCGGGAGCCGGGCGCCAGGACGGCCTCGCGGACGCCGCCGCGGACCAGCTCGTCGACGAGGACGGTCGCGAGGGCGGTCGAGGGGTGCACGGCCCCGATCCTCGCACGCCGGGGCTCCGGGCACGCGGGCGCCGCTTAGAGTGGTGCCCTATGGCTTCGGACTTCGAGATCGAGCTCAAGGACGCCGTCGAGCCGCTGGTCCTGGCGCTCGACGTCGGGTCGACCGCCAGCCGCGGCATGGTCTACGACGCGCAGGGACGCCCCGTCGGCAAGCGCGCCAAGGTGCCGCACGCCTTCACCACCGCCCCGGGCGGCACCTCCGAGATCGACCCCGACCAGGTGGTCGCGGAGATCATCTCGCTCATCGACCAGCTCACCGACGCGGTCGACGGCCACGAGATCGCCGGCGTCGCGCTCGACACCTTCTCCTCCTCCTTCGTCGTCCTCGACGAGGAGGGATCGCCGCTGACGCCCTGCTTCACCTATGCCGACGGGCGCTGCGCCAGGCAGGTCGTCGCCCTGCGCGAGGAGCTCAGCGAGGAGGCCCTGCAGCAGCGGACGGGCACGCGGGTGCACTCCAGCTACTGGCCGGCCCGGCTGCGGTGGCTGGCCCAGGAGCGTCCCGAGGTCGTCTCGGCGGCGGCGCTCTACCTGTCGATGGGCGACTACATCCTCTTCCGGCTCACCGGCACCCTGGCGACCGGCACCTCGACCGCGTCCTGGACCGGCATGGTCGACCGGCACACCGCGACCTGGTATCCCGAGCTCGTCGAGATCGCCGGCATCACCATCGACCAGCTCCCGCCCATCCACCACCTGGACCAGCCCGTCGAGGTCGCCGCCGAGCAGGCCGCCGAGATCGCCGAGCAGTGGCCGGTGCTGGCCGGGGCGCGCTGGTTCGCGCCGGTCACGGACGGCCTGGCGGCCAACGTCGGCCTGGGCGCGCACGACGAGACCGCGATCGGTGCCTCGTGCGCGACCTCCGGCGCCGTGCGCGTCCTGGTCAGCGAGATGCCCGAGGAGCTCCCGCCGGGGCTGTGGTGCTACCGCGTCTCCCACGACCGGGCGCTGCTGGGCGGGGCGCTCAACGACGTCGGACGGGCCGTCGACTGGGCCGAGGTCACCCTGGCGATCGACCAGCTCGACGAGGACGACCTCACCGACGCGCTGACCGCCGAGCCGCACGAGACCACACCGCTGGTCCTGCCCTTCTTCACCGGCGAGCGCAGCACCGGCTGGGCCTCCTCGGCCCGCGCGGTGGTCGCCGGGCTCAGCGCCGGGTCCGCGCCCGCCGAGGTCTACCGGGGCGTGCTCGAGGGCATCGCCCTGTCCTACGCCCGGATCGCCAGCCAGCTGCGCGAGGTGGCCCCGCAGCCGGAGAAGCTCTACGCCGGCGGCAGCGTGGCCGCCGACCGGCCTGAGCTGCTGCAGATCATGGCCGACGCGATGCGCACCCCGGTCACGCCGGTCACGCTCAAGCGCTCGACGCTGCACGGCACGGCGCTGCTCGCGCTGGAGACCCTGGCCCCCGACGTGCGCCGGGCCAAGCCGGACCGCGGCCCCACGCTGACGCCCGACTACTCGCGCCGGCCCTACTACACCGACCGCTTCCGCCGCTTCGAGCAGGTCTACGAGGCACTCTTCACGTGAGATCGCTGGCCGACGACCTGCGGGCCCGCAGCGACGACGAGCTCGCCGCGCTCCTGCGGGCGCGGCCCGACCTGGCCCGCCCGGCCGCGGCCGACGTCACCGCCCTCGCCGCGCGGGCAACCACCCGCGCCAGCATCCAGCGCGCCCTGGAGTCGCTCGACCTCGCCCACCTGCAGGCCCTGGAGGCGGTCGTGGTGGCCGCCCCGGCCGAGACCGGGGAGATCGCCGCGCTGCTGGCGACCAGCCCCTCCCGGGCGGAGGAGCTGCTCACCCGGCTGCGCGACCTCGCCCTCTGCTGGCGGGCCCCGGAGGGTATGCGGCCCGCGCGCCCCGTCGCGGAGCTGATCGGCGACCCGGCCGGCCTGGCACCGGCTGGCGAGGCGATGGAACCCGAGGAGATCGAGGCGGCTCTGGCCCGCGTCGACGAGCGCGGCCGCAGCGTCCTGGCCGCCCTGACGTGGGGGCCGGCCACCGGTGCCCTGGGGCTGCCGACCGGCGGGGACGGATCACCCGCCACGCCAGCCACGCTGGCCGGCGCCGAGCTGGTCCGCGCGGGCCTGCTCACGCGGGTCGACGACGAGCACGTCCGGCTGCCGCGCGAGGTGGCCCTGGTCCTGCGCGAGGGGCGCCTGCACCGGCAGCCCGCGACCGAGCCTCCGCAGGTCGAGCACCAGGCCCTGGACCAGGGGATGGTCGACGCGGCCGCCGGAGGTCGCGCTGCCGACCTCATCGTGCTGGTCACCGAGGTCCTCGACGAGTGGGGCCTGCGGCCACCGCGGGTGCTGCGCAGCGGCGGCCTCGCCGTCCGTGACCTCGGCCGCCTCGCCTCGCACCTGGAGCTCGACACCGACCAGACCGCCTGGCTGCTGGAGACCGCCCACGCCGCCGGGCTGCTCGCCGTGGACGACGGCGGCCCGCGGCCGGGAGCCGAGCAGGCCTGGGTGCCCACGACCCGGGCCGACGCCTGGCTGACCGAGGACGCCGGGGCCCGATGGGCGGCCCTGGCGCACGCCTGGTGGACGATGCCCGCCGCGCCCAGCCTGGTGGGCACCGGCGACGGCGGCCGCGTCAACGCCCTCTCGACGCAGACCTCATATCCCCTGTCGCGCGTGCGCCGGCACGACACGCTCGCCGCCCTCGCCACCCTGCCCGGCGGCGCGGCTCCCGACCTTGACTCCCTGGCGGCGCTGCTGCGCTGGCGCCATCCGCTCCGCACGGCCCGCCAGCAGGGCGACCACGGCGTCGGTCCGCCGGTCGCGCTGCGCGAGGCGGAGTGGGCGGGCATCACGGGTCGAGGCGCGCTGTCCGCCCCCGGGCGGGCGATCGTGGCCGGGGGCGCCGACCCCACCACCGTCCAGGCGACCGCGGCCGACCTGATGGAGCCCCTCGTCCCGCCCGCCGTCGACCACGTCCTCCTCCAGGCCGACCTCACCGCCATCGCTCCCGGACGCCTCGACGGGCCGGTCCGCACCCTGATGCACCTGGTCAGCGACGTCGAGTCCCGCGGCGGCGCGACCGTGCACCGCTTCACCGAGGCCTCCGTGCGCCGGGCGCTCGACCTGGGGTGGACGGCCGACCGGGTGCTCGCCGACCTCGCCACCGCCTCCCGCACCGGCGTCCCGCAGCCCCTGGACTATCTCGTCCGCGACGTCGCCCGCCGCCACGGACAGGCCCGCATCGGCGCCTGCGCGGCCTACCTGCGCTCCGACGACCCCGCCCTCCTGGACCGGGTCGAGCGCGACCGCGCCCTGGGGATGCTCCAGTGGCGCCGGATCGCCCCGACGGTCCTGGTCTCCCCCGTCCCCGCCGCCACCGTGGTCGACCTGCTGCGCGAGGAGCAGTACGGCCCCGTCCTCGAGGGCGGCGACGGCGGGGTCGAGCTGGCTCCCCCGCAGTGGCGCCGCACGTCCGCCCGCCCGGCTCCCCCGGTGCGCGTCAGCACGGTCGACGACGTCGTCGCGCGCCAGGTCGTCGCGCTCATGCGCCGCGGCGAGGGGGCACGTGCTTCCGGGCTCGGCGACGACGGCCTGCACACCGACCCGATCGTGGTCACCGGCCTGCTGCGGGAGGCCGCGGTCGACGGCTCCGCCGTCTGGATCTCCTACGCCGACGACGCCGGCGGCGTCGCCACCCATCTCGTCCGGCCCCAGTCCGTCGAGGGGGGACGGGTCAGGGCCGTGGTCGGCGACGGGGACGTGACGCGCACCTTCTCGATCCACCGTGTCGGCGGGGTGCGTCCCGCCACCTGAGGACCGGGTATGCGGTCACCCGCCGGCGCGGGGCTCCTCGCCGGCGATCCGCCACAGGTCCGGGTTCGGCCGGTCCTGGTCGTCCTCGGCGACGCCGGCCAGGTCGTGCAGCACCTCCGCGACGCGCTGCTCGTAGGCGGCGACCCGGCGCATCTCGGCATCCTCCCGCATCACCCCCAGGGCTCTCTTGACCTGGGGGCGCGCCCGCTCCAGCCACTCCCGCAGCGCCGCCCCGTGGGGCTCGAAGGAGGCGGGAAGCTGCCGCATACCCTCCTTGACCCGGGGGTCGTCAGCGACCCCGCTCCCCCGGGCCCGGGAGAGCCGCTCCTCCAGCGAGACCAGCTGACGCAGGTGGAAGAGCCAGGCGTCGTTGGACAGCCCGTCGAAGGGCCAGGGGTGGACGCCGTCGGTGATCAGCGACTCCTCGACGGCCAGGGCGAAGTCCGCCAGGAACGAGCCGACCAGCGCGACCGTCACCTCCGGCCTGGAGTAGGCGTGCGTCACCCGGTAGCCCACCGGCACGCGAAGGCGCAGGTCGAGACCACCGGTGAGCGACAGGCCGATGTCGGCCCCGCGGTTGGAGGCCTCCAGGCCCAGCAGCGTGGTGCTTCCGGGCGGGTCGTCCTCGAGCGGGAAGGTGAAGTGGACCGGCACGGGACCAACCTAGCCGGGTGGCCGCCCACCGCTCCGCGTCAGAAGACGCGCACCCGCTCCGCCGGCGCCAGCCAGAGCGCGTCGCCCTCGGCCGTCCCGAAGGCCTCGTGGAAGGCGTCGACGTTGCGGACCGTGTTGGCGCGCAGGTCGGCGGGGGCGTGCGGGTCGATCGAGAGCAGGCGGCGTGCCTCGGCCTCCCGGGCCACGGTGCGCCACACCGAGCCCCAGCCGAGGAAGAAGCGCTGGTCGCCGGTCCAGCCATCCACCTCGGGCGCCTGGCCCTCGGTGGCGATCGTGTAGGCCAGGTGCGCCAGCTCCAGTCCGCACAGGTCGCCGATGTTCTCCCCGACGGTCAGGCCGCCGTTGACCTTCTCCTCGCCGCCGGGCAGGTCGCGGGGGGACAGGTCGGAGAACTGCGCGATCAGGGCCTGGCTGCGCTCGTCGAAGCGCGCCCGGTCCTCCTCGGTCCACCAGTCGGTCAGCGACCCGTCGCCGGCGTAGCGGCTGCCCTGGTCGTCGAAGCCGTGCCCGATCTCGTGGGCGATGACCGCGCCGATCCCGCCGTAGTTGACCGCGTCGTCGGCCTCCACGTCGAAGAAAGGCGGCTGCAGGATCGCGGCCGGGAAGACGATCTCGTTGAGCATCGGGTGGTAGTAGGCGTTGACCGTCTGCGGGGTCATCAGCCACTCGTCGCGGTCGATCGGCTGCCCGATCTTGGCCAGCTCGCGGTCGGTCTCGAAGGCGTTGCCGCGGCGGACGTTGCCGACCAGGTCGGCCGGGTCGAGCTGGTAGGCGGTGTAGTCGCGGAAGGTCGGCGGGTGGCCGATCTTGGGCCGGAAGGCGGCGAGCTTGTCCAGCGCCCGGCCGCGGGTCTCCTGGCCCATCCACTCCAGCTCGCCGATCCGCTGCCGGAAGGCCTCGGTGACGTTGGCGACCAGCTGCTCCATCCGCTCGCGGGCTGCGGGCGGGAAGTGGGCCTCGACGTACATCTGCCCCGCGGCCTCGCCGAGGAGCGCCTCGACGAGAGCGACGCCACGCTTCCACCGCTCCTTGATCGCCGGGGTGCCCGACAGCGCGGTGCCGTGGAAGTCGAAGTGGGCCATGACCAGGTCCTCGGTCAGGTAGGGCGCCAGGCCGTCCAGGACGCGGACGGCGAGCCAGACCTGCCAGTCGGCGACCGGCACCTCGGTCAGCGCCTCGCCGACGGCAGTGAGCACGTCGGGCTGGCGGGCGACGACCTGGTCGAGCGCACCGGCGGGGGCGCCGAGGCCCTCGGCGTAGGCGTCCCAGTCCCAGCCGGGGGTGCGCTGCGCCAGCTCGTCGCGGGTGAGGCGGGTGTAGGACTTCACCGCGTCGCGGGCGGAGACCCGGTCCCAGTGCGCGTCGGCGATCCGCTCCTCGAGGGCGTAGAGGCGTCCCACCGGGTCGGTGCCCAGGTCCAGCCCGGCGGCCTCCAGGGCCGGGGCGGCGAGCTCGAGCAGCCGGCCCAGGTAGGCGCGGTAGGCCTCGCGGACCTCCGCGTGCGCCTCTGCGGTGTAGTAGTCCTCGTCCGGCAGGCCGATGCCGCCCTGGTGCAGGTAGACGATGTAGTCCTCGGGGTTGCCGGCGTCGGCGGTCACCCACGGGTTGACGAGCCCGTCGAGGCCCTCCCGCTGCAGGCGCCCGGCGAGGCGGACCACGTCGGAGGGGCTGGCGACGGCCGCGACCTCGCGCAGCGGCTCGACCAGCGGGTCGGTGCCGAGCTCGTCGACCCGGTCGGTGTCCATGAAGCTGGCGTAGAGCGCGCCGACCTTGCCCGCGGCGGTGTCGAGGGCCGGCTGCTGCCGCGCGGCGTCCTCGATGAGTTCGCGGACCCGGGTCTCGGCGTTCTCCCGCAGGGTGTCGAACGCGCCGTAGCGCGCACGGTCCTCCGGGATCTCGACGGTCTTCAGCCAGGTGCCGTTGACGTGGGCGAAGAGGTCGTCCTGGGGACGGACGTCGGTGTCCATGTGCGCGCGATCGATACCGGAGTGCATGGAGGACACGGTATGCGGTGGCGCACCGATTCCTCGCAGCGGCCCGGCGGCTTCACGGTATGGCGTGTGGGCACCTTCGCCGCCACCGTCGCCGGCGTCATGACCCTCCTGGGCGTCATCCGCTCCACCCGGGCCGACGAGGAGGAGGGCCGCACCGAGCTGCTGCGCTCCGGCGTGGTCGGCCGGCACGTCCCGCTGATCGCCGCCGTGCTCACCGCCCTGGTCGCCTGCGCCGTCCTGGCCCTCGGCATCGCCGTCTCGATGGTCGCGGTCGGCGAGCCCGTCCCGGGCTCGATCGCCTTCGGCGCGGGCACCGGGCTGGTGGCCGTCGTCTTCGCCGGCGTCGGTGCGGTGACCGCCCAGCTGGGCTCCACCGCCCGCGCCGCCCGCGGGCTGGGGATGGCCGTCCTGGGCGGCGCCTACGTCCTGCGGGCGGTGACCGACGCGCAACCGGACACGAGTGCCGCATACCCCTGGCACTGGCTGTCGCCGGTCGAGTGGATGGCGCTCTCCCGCCCTACGCCGACGAGCGCTGGTGGGTGCTGCTCCTGCCGCTGGCGCTGACCGTGACGCTGGTGGCCGTCGCGTTCTCGCTGCAGGCCGCGCGGGACCACGGCGCCGGGATGCGCCCGGTGCGGCCCGGGCGCGACCGGGCCCCGGCCGGGCTGCTGTCGGCGGAGGGCCTGGCCTGGCGGCTCCAGCGCGGTAGCGTCCTGGGATGGGCGATCGGGCTGACGATCTTCGCCCTGGCGATGGGCTCGCTGTCCGGGAGCTTCCGCACGATGCTGGACGACCTGCCGCAGTTCGAGATCGTCCTGCGGCGGCTGGGGCGGGGCGCCGAGGACCTCGTGGACACTTCTTCGTGGCGATGCTGGGCATCGTGGCGATCCTGATCGCGATCCTGGGCGTGCTGCTGTGGCAGCGCCTGGCGGCCGAGGAGCGTCGCGGGCACGCCGAGCTGCTCCTGGCCACCTCCCTGCCCCGGCCCCGGCTGGCGCTGTCCCACCTCCTCGTGGCCGCGCTGCTCCCGGTGGCCCTCCTGGCCCTGGTCGGGGCGCTGCTCGCCACCCCCGAGGCCCTGTCCCAGGACAGTCCGGGGCTGGTCGGCCAGGTCCTCGGCGCGGCGCTCGCGCTGGCCCCGGGCGGCCTGCTCATCCTGGGTCTGGCCGTCCTCCTGCACGGCTGGGCCCCGCACCTGGACTGGCTGGTCTGGGTGGTCATCGGGTGGTCGCTGTTCATCGTCTGGGTCGGCTCCGTGCTGGGCCTGCCCGGGTGGGTCACCCGGCTGACGCCGTGGGACCCGCTGCCCGCGATCCCGGTCGAGGAGATGGACTGGACGCCCGTGCTGCTCATGACGCTGGCGACCGTGGCCCTGATGGGGCTGGGGCTGTGGGGCTACCGGCGTCGGGACCTGCGCCTGACCTGACCCGCGGGCCGTCCTCGTAGGGTGGGACGGTGCTGCTCGCCGAGGAACTCATCCTGCTCCTGCTCGACGACGACACCGGTCGTTGGCTGGTCCGCCGCAAGGCCGCACGCCAGGCCGTGCGGATCGCCCTCGTCTTCGAGCTGCTCGCCGACCGGGCGCTCGGGCTGGACGACGACGGCCGCCTCGTCACCGGGATCCCGGGCCTGGTCGCCGGCGACCCCGTCCGCTCACGCGTCGTGGACGAGGCCGTGGGGCACCGTCCCTCGGAGCTGACCCGCCCGCCCAGGGGTGAGACGACGGCCCTGGTGCGCAGGCTGCGGGGCAAGGGCGTGCTGCGACGCGGGGTCCTCCGGCCCGGTCGTCATCTCCCCCGCGACGCGCACCCGGAGGCCGGCGTGCGCGCCCGCCTCCTGGAGACGCTCACGACCCGGCTGCGTCCCGACAGGCACAGCGCCCTCCTGGTCGCGATCGTCTACGAGCTCGACCTGCTGGGCACGCTGTTCCCCCACCACGACTCCTTCGAGCTCGCCCAGCGGGCCGCCACCATCGTCAGCGACCTGCGGACCGACCAGCACTACGCGCCCACCTCGCTGGAGCGCGACGCCGGCGTCGATGAGGTGTCCTCGTCCCGTGACCTCTCCTGGATCGGGGACGCCATCGACGTGCTGGACGTGATGGCGGGCGTCGTGCAGCTGGTCTCGCTGCCGTTCCGGGCGATCCGGTTCATCGGGGACCTGCTGCCCTGACCCGCCGGCGCGCCAGCAGGGCTGCGACGCCCGCCGCGAGGAGGTCGCCCGCGGTGACCAGGACGCGCGAGAGCAGGACGACGACCAGGACACCCCCGGTGTCGAGGACGGGAGCCATCGCCAGGGCCAGGACGCCCTCGCGGGCCCCGACCCCGGCAGGGAGGAAGACCAGGACGAAGCCGACGATCCAGGCCAGGGCGTAGCCACCCACCGCCAGGCGCAGCGTCGTCGTCCCCGGGTCGGCGCCGACCGCGACCGCCAGGACGTAGACCTGCAGGCCCACCGCCAGCCAGGACAGGAGCGACCACGCGGACGCGACGAGCACAGCCCGACCCCCGATGCGCTCGTGGACCGGCGCCTGCCGGGTGACGCGCAGCAGCGTGACCAGGATGCGGTTGAGGACCGCGGGCAGGACAGCGACGAGGGCCAGCGGCGCGAGCAGCACGAGCCAGCCGTGGTCGGCCAGCGGCGTGCCCGGCACCCCCGGCAGGAGCACCAGGGCCACCGCCCCCGCGACGACGGCGCTGATCATCGCCGCCAGCAGCATCGTGACGACGGTGCGGCGCCGCTCGATCCCGTGGTCGCTGCCCAGCTCGGCGGAGGCGACCACGTTCCAGACCCCGCCCGGGAGATACTTGCCGACCTGCCCCACCAGGTAGACCACGCTCGCCTCGCCCAGCCCCAGGGGCGCGCCCAGCCCGGCGCTCACCGACCGCCACGACAGGGCGGCCAGCGCCACGGTGACCAGGGACAGGACCAGCGCGACCAGGATCCACGGCCAGGAGGTCTGCGCGAGCGCCGCCCCGACGGCCTCCCGCTGGACCACCACCGCCACGACGGCGGCGGCGATCGCCGCCAGCACGAAGCCGCGCCGCACCCAGGGGCGGCGCAGGACGGAGATCAGCCTGCCCGTCACGGCAGCCGCTCCGCCGGGGGACGGACCCTCAGGCGCCGGCGAGGGCACGCACGACCCGGGAGGCGGAGGGCCGGCCGAGCTGCTGGGACATCCAGGTGCTGGTCTCGACCAGGGCGTCCAGGTCGGTGCCGTGCTCGATGCCCAGGCCCTGCAGGGTCCAGACGAGGTCCTCGGTGGCCAGGTTGCCGGTGGCCGACTTCGCGTAGGGGCAGCCGCCCAGCCCCCCGGCGGAGGCGTCGACGACGCTCACGCCCCGACCCAGTGCGGCCATCGTGTTGGCCAGCGCCTGGCCGTAGGTGTCGTGGAAGTGGACCGCGACCTGGTCCGGCCCGATGCCGGCGTCCTCCAGCGCGTCGAGCAGCCGGACCACGTGGCCCGGGGTGGCCACGCCGATGGTGTCGCCGATCGAGAGCTGGTCGCAGCCCAGGTCCATGAGCCGGGAGCAGACGTCGACGACCTTCTGCACGGGGACCGGCCCCTCCCACGGGTCGCCGAAGCACATCGAGACGTAGGCGCGGATCCAGGCGCCGCCGTCCAGGGCACGCTTGACCACCGGACTGAACATGTTGACCGACTCCTCGACGGAGCGGTTGAGGTTCTTCTGCGCGAAGGTCTCAGTCGCGCTGCCGAAGATCGCGATCGAGGTGACGCCCTTCTCCAGCGCCCGGTCCAGGCCGCGCTCGTTGGGCACGAGCACCGGCCGGTGCTGCCCGGTGCCGTCCCCGCCCAGCAGGTCGAGCAGCTCCTCGGCGTCCCCGAGCTGGGGCACCCACTTCTGCGGCACGAAGCTGGTCAGCTCGACCGTCTGCAGCCCGGCGGCCAGCAGCCGTCGGACGAACTCGGCCTTGACCTCCACGGGGACGACGGACTTCTCGTTCTGGAGCCCGTCCCGAGGGCCGACCTCGTAGATGGTGACCCGCTCGGGCAGGCCGGGCATCGGCTGGACCATCGGCAGCTGGGGCATCGTCATGGCCACATCTTCGCAGGCTCCCCCGGCGTGACGTGGCCGGGATCCGGTGCCAGGATTCCTCCCATGAGACCGCAGCGAGCTCCGACCTCGGGGATGGCGCTGGGATATGTCGGTGTCGGCGTCCTGCTCACCGTCGTCTCCCTGATGCTGCTCCTCCTGGGCACCGACCACGTCCTCCTCTGGCTCGGGCTGGGCGCCGGGGTCGCGGCCCTGGTGGTCGGAGCGGCGCAGTGGAGCTCGGCCCGCCACCCGCAGGGGTGAGCAGACCCGGGTGAGCCGTGCCGGAGGTGAGCTCGCCCTGAGGTGAGCTCGCCCTGAGGTGAGGTGGACGGAATGCGGGCGTGACCGCATACCGTTGAGGTTCTGATGACCGGACCACTGATCGTGCAGAGCGACAAGACCCTCCTCCTCGAGGTCGACCACCCCGACGCCGAGGCGGCGCGGCGCGACATCGCGCCCTTCGCCGAGCTCGAGCGCGCCCCCGAGCACGTCCACACCTATCGCGTGACGCCGCTGGGGCTGTGGAACGCGCGCGCCGCCGGGCACGACGCCGAGCAGGTGGTGCACGCGCTGATCACGCACAGCCGCTACCCGGTGCCGCAGGCGCTGCTGGTCGACGTCGCCGGGACGATGGACCGCTACGGGCGGCTGACGCTGCTCAAGGAGCCGGTCGACGGGGAGAACGATCCCGAGACGGGGATGCCGGTCACGCGGCTGGTGCTGCGCACCACCGACCGCGCGGTGCTCACAGAAGTGCTGCGGCACAAGAAGATCCAGCCGCTCGTCGGCGAGCGCCTCGACGAGGACACGGTGCTCGTGCACCCCTCCGAGCGCGGCAGCCTCAAGCAGGAGCTGCTCAAGGTCGGCTGGCCAGCCGAGGACCTCGCCGGCTACGTCGACGGCGAGAAGCACCCGATCGCGCTCGACACCGGTGACGGCACGGAGCCGGGATGGAGCCTGCGGCCCTACCAGCAGCAGGCCGTCGACGGCTTCTGGGACGGCGGGTCCGGTGTGGTGGTGCTGCCGTGCGGGGCCGGCAAGACCCTCGTGGGCGCGGGCGCGATGGCCCGCTCCGGCACCACGACGCTGATCCTGGTCACCAACACCGTGAGCGCGCGGCAGTGGCGCGACGAGCTGCTGGCCCGCACGACGCTGACCGAGGACGAGATCGGGGAGTACTCCGGGTCCCGCAAGGAGATCCGCCCCGTCACGATCGCGACCTACCAGGTGCTCACCACGCGCCGGAAGGGCGTCTACACCCACCTCGACCTGCTGGACGCCCGCGACTGGGGCCTGATCGTCTACGACGAGGTGCACCTGCTGCCCGCGCCCATCTTCCGGATGACCGCCGACCTGCAGGCGCGGCGGCGGCTCGGGCTGACCGCGACGCTCGTGCGCGAGGACGGGCGGGAGTCCGACGTCTTCTCCCTCATCGGCCCCAAGCGCTATGACGCACCGTGGAAGGACATCGAGGCGCAGGGGTGGATCGCGCCGGCCGACTGCGTCGAGGTGCGGGTGACCCTGTCGGACTCGATGCGGATGGCCTATGCAGTCGCCGAGCCGGACGAGCGCTACCGCTTCGCCTCCTGCGCCCCCGCGAAAGATGCAGTGGTGCGCGAACTGGTGGAACGGCATACCGGAGAGCCGACGTTGGTCATCGGCCAGTATCTCGAGCAGCTCCACACGCTCGCCGAGCAGCTGGACGCCCCGCTCATCACTGGTGAGACGACGGTGGCCGAGCGGCAGAAGCTGTTCGGCGCGTTCCGGTCCGGCGAGATCAGCCTGCTGGTGGTGAGCAAGGTCGCCAACTTCTCGATCGACCTGCCCGAGGCGAGCGTGGCGATCCAGGTGAGCGGGACCTTCGGCTCGCGCCAGGAGGAGGCGCAGCGGCTGGGGCGGGTGCTGCGGCCCAAGGGCGACGGGCGGACGGCGCACTTCTACACGGTCGTGGCGCGCGACACGGTGGACGCGGAGTTCGCCGCGCACCGGCAGCGCTTCCTGGCCGAGCAGGGCTATGCCTACCGGATCGTGGACGCCGACGAGCTCGACACCCTGGGGGCGACAGCCGCCGGCGGGTGAGGTGGGATGGGGCCATGAGCGACTCCACCGCCGGGGCCCCGCGCGAGACCGTCATCCTCGACGTCGACGGCACCCTCGCCGACACGAACTACCACCACACCGTGGCCTGGGCGCGCGCCTTCGCCTCGGTGGGGCTGCACGCGCCGCTGTGGACCATTCACCGGGCGATCGGGATGGGCGGCGACAAACTCGTCGAGGCCGTCGCCGGGCAGGACGCCGAGCGCGAGCACGGCGACGCTCTGCGCGGGGCGTGGGAGGAGGAGTATGCGGCTCTCCTCCCCGAGGTCCGTCTCCTGCCCGGGGCGCGGGACCTGGTGCTGGCGCTGGCAGGGCGGGGGCTGACGGTGGTGCTCGCGTCGTCGGGGAAGGAGCAGTTCACCTCGCACGTGCTGGAGCTGCTGGACCTGCCCGAGGGTGCGCTCGCGGGGCAGGCCTCCAGCGATGAGGCGGACGAGTCCAAGCCTGCGCCCGACGTGCTGGAGGTCGCGCTGGAGAAGGTCGGGGCGGAGTCCGCGGTGGTGGTCGGTGACACCCCCTACGACGTGGCGGCGGCGGGGCGTCTGGGGATGCCCTGCGTGTGCGTGCGCACGGGTGGTTTCGGGGTGGAGGAGCTGGAGGGTGCGGGAGCGGTGATGGTCGTGCAGGACCCGGCGGAGCTCGCCGGCCTCGACGACGGGGCCTGGTCCGAGATCCTGGCCAGCGAGCCTCCGCGGGGCGCCGCCGGCACCGACTCGCCCCTGCCGGGGGTGGAGTGAGATGGCCTGGCGCACCGACTCCAGCAGGGTCGTCTACGAGAACGCCTGGATCCGGGTCCGTGAGGACCAGGTCATCCGGCCGGACCAGTCGCGGGGCATCTACGGCGTCGTGGAGGCGAGGTCTCCCGCCGTCTTCGTCGTCGCGCTCACCGAGGCGGACGAGATCTGGCTGCTGACCGTCGACCGCCACACCGTCGGGCCCTCCGTGGAGGTCGTCGCGGGCGGCGCCGAGGAGGGCGACCTGCTCGAGGGCGCACGCCGGGAGCTGGCCGAGGAGGTCGGCCTCGCGGCGGAGCAGTAGGAGGAGCTGGGCGGCTTCGACTCCCTCAACGGGCTGTGCCGGGCGACCGGCACCGTCTTCCTGGCGCGTGGCCTCTCGCTGGCCACCGGCCGGCAGGCTGCCGCGATGACCGCGAGCGAGCAGCACCGCGAGGGCATCTCCGACGTCGGCCCCGTGCCGGTGTCCGAGGTGCTGGCCATGATCGGCCGCGGCGAGATCCGCGACGCCGAGACCATCGCCGCGTTGATGCTCGCCCTCAACCACCTCGGCCGCATCACCTGACCCCGGCGGAGTCCTCGCCACCGCCGGCGGCGGGGGGGCCCACCGTCGGCCGGTAAGTGATCCGTCGTCCGGAAATTTCCGGACGACGGATCACTTAGCGGCTGATGGTTCTGCGGATTCGGGAAAGGGTGGGTGGTTGATCCAGCAACTTCTCAGACGACTCCCAGAGTGCGGGGGGACGATGGCCGTATGAATGCCGCCCAGACCGCAGAGTCGGAGGCCACCCTGCTGGTGGTCGAGGACGAGACGAACATTCGTGAGCTGCTCACCACGAGCCTGCGCTTCGCGGGTTTCACGGTGCACCCCGCGCCCGACGGCCGCACGGCGCTGCAGCTGGCGGGCGAGCACGACATCGACCTGGCGGTCATGGACATCATGCTGCCGGACATGGACGGCTTCACCGTGACCCGCACGCTGCGCGAGCGCGGGCAGGACCTGCCGATCCTCTTCCTCACCGCCCGGGACTCCCTGGACGACAAGGTCAAGGGCCTGACGGTCGGCGGGGACGACTACGTCACCAAGCCGTTCAGCCTGGAGGAGGTCGTGGCCCGCATCCGGGCCGTGCTGCGCCGCACGCACGTCGCCGACACCGACGAGGACCACGCCCTGCGGGTGGCCGACCTGGAGCTGGACGAGGACAGTCACGAGGTCCGGCGCGCCGGGCAGGTCATCGAGGTCTCCCCCACCGAGTTCAAGCTGCTGCGCTATCTCATGCTCAACCCGGGCCGGGTGCTGTCCAAGAGCCAGATCCTGGACCACGTGTGGGACTACGACTTCCGCGGCGAGATGAACATCGTCGAGTCCTACATCTCCTACCTGCGCCGCAAGATCGACGTGGTGGGCGAGCCGCTGATCCACACCAAGCGCGGCGTCGGCTACGTCCTGCGCGCGCCCCGCAGCTGACGCGGCCGCGCGACAGTCTGAGACCCTGGGCCCGGTGAGCTTCCTCAAGAGCCTGCGCAGCACCTCATACCAGAGGTTGCACAACCTCTCCCTGACCCGACGGCTGGTGACCGTCGTGGTCCTCCTCGTGCTCGCCGCCTACCTGCTCACCACCTCGGTCTCGATCATGATGCTGCGCGGTTACCTGCTGCAGCGCTCGGACGCCGACCTGCGCGCCTACATCGAGCCGCTCGCCCAGAGCACGATCACCCAGATCCTGGAGCAGGCCACCGGCCAGGAGGTCACCGAGCGGCGGCAGATCTTCGTGCCGCCCAATCCCTACTTCGTGCTCTTCACCCCCGCCGACCCGTCGGCCCGTGCCACCGCGCTGGTCTTCCCGCCCCAGGACCTGCCCAGCCGCCCCCAGCTCGACCGCATCACGGTCGACGACCCACGCCTGGGCGAGCCGTTCACGGTCGGCAGCGTGGACGCCCCGGGCAGCTGGCGGGTGCTCGCGGCGCAGGTCACCGACAGCGACGCCGGGCGCGTTGGCGGGACGATCGCGGTCGCGATCCCGCTCACCGACGTCGACAACACCGTGCGCCAGCTGGGCCTGCTCACCGTCGGCATCGGCCTGACGACCCTGCTGCTGGTGGGCGTCCTGGGCTGGTTCGCTGTCCGCCGCGCCTTCCGGCCCCTCACCCGCATCGAGGACACCGCGGCCGCGATCGCCGCGGGCGATCTGACCCGGCGCATCCCACCGCGCGCCTCCAACGACGAGGTGGGGTCGCTGGCCGACAGCCTCAACCGGATGCTGGCCCAGATCGAGCACTCCTTCGCCGTCCGGGAGGCCTCCGAGCAGAAGATGCGCGACTTCGTCGCCGACGCCTCGCACGAGTTGCGCACGCCTCTCGCCACGGTTCGCGGGTATGCGGAGCTGTACCGTTTCGGTGCCGTCGCACCGGACGACGTGGCCGGGGCCATGCGCAGGATCGAGGACGAGGCCAGCCGGATGACCCGGCTCGTGGAGGACCTGCTGACCCTCACCAGGCTCGACTCGGACCCGGCGATGTCGCCCACCCGGGTCGACCTCACCGTGCTGGCCCACGACGTCGTCCAGGACGCCCAGGTCCGAGCCCCCGAGCGCAGCCTCACCCTCGTGCCGCTGGAGGAGACGACCGGGAACGGCGCCCCGACCGTCGTCGTGGGCGAGGACGGCGCGCTGCGACAGGTGCTGACGAACCTGCTGGCCAACGCCCTGAACCACACCCCCGCGGACAGCCCGGTCGAGGTCGCCCTGGGCGCCACGGCCGAGACGGTCGTCGTCGAGATCCGCGACCACGGGCCGGGCATCGACGAGCACACCGCCCGGCGCGTCTTCGAGCGCTTCTACCGCGCCGACAAGTCACGCAGCCGCGCCTCCGGCGGCACCGGCCTGGGGCTGGCGATCGTCGCGGCCATCGTGGCCCGGCACAAGGGCAGCGTCCGACACCGGCCGACCCCCGGTGGCGGCGCCACCTTCCGGCTCGAGCTGCCGGCCGCCGGTCACCGCTGACCCGGTCAGCCCAGGTTGACCGCCTCGAGGAACTTCTGGGTCCGCTCGTGCTGGGGGTTGGAGAAGATCTCCTGGGGCGTGGCCTCCTCGATCACCCTGCCACCGTCGAACATCATCACCCGGTTGGAGACGTCCTGGGCGAACTGCATCTCGTGCGTGACGATCAGCATGGTGATGTCGGTGTTGTCCGCGACGTCCTCCAGGACACCGAGCACGTCTCCGACCAGCTCCGGGTCCAGGGCGGACGTGACCTCGTCCAGGAGCAGGATCTCGGGGTCCATCGCCAGCGCTCGGGCGATGGCGACCCGCTGCTGCTGGCCGCCGGACATCTCCATCGGGTGCGCGTCGGCGCGGTGTCGCAGGCCTACGCGGTCGAGCAGGGACATCGCGTTGTCCTTGGCCTGGTCCGGGCTCTGGCCCAGGACGTGGACCGGGGCCTCGGTGATGTTCTCCAGCACCGTCATGTTGGGGAACAGGTTGAACTGCTGGAAGACCATGCCGATCCGCTTGCGGACCTCGGCGACCTGCTTGGGCTTGAGCTCGTGCCGCTTGCCGTCCCGACGTTCGTGGGTGAGGGGGTCGCCGTCCACCCAGATGTAGCCCCCGGTCAGCCGCTCCAGGGTCATCGCGAGGCGAAGGATGGTGGTCTTTCCCGAGCCGGAGGGACCGATCAGCGTCACACGCTCACCGCGTCCCACGCTGAAGTTGAGGTCCTTGAGCACGGTGGTCCGGCCGAACTTCTTCAGCACGTCCTCGAACCGGATGCGGGGAGGCTCCGTGCCTGTCTGGCCCGCCGATGCAGCAGGGACGGGACCGGGCGTCTGTGCGGGGTCAGTAGGCAAGTTTCTTCTCCAGCTTTCGCATCAGGACCGCGGTCGGATAGCTCGCCGCGAGGAAGAGTAGACCGGCCACGGCGAAGGCCTCGGTGTAGGTGAAGTTCTGCCCACCGAACTGGCGGGCCTCGGTCACCATCTCCGGGACCGAGATGAAGATGAGGAAGGGCGTGTCCTTGAACATCGCGATCGCCCAGTTGCCCAGGGACGGCAGGGTGTTGCGGATCGCCTGGGGCAGGATGACCGCACGCCAGGTGCGGCTGGCGGGCAGCGACAGCGCGCGGGCGGCCTCCCACTGCCCCTTCCGGATCGACTCGATCCCGGCGCGGTAGGACTCGGCCATGTAGGTCGAGTAGTGCACACCCATGACCAGAATCCCGACGGTCATCGCGCTGAGTCCGTTGAAGGTGTAGTAGATGACCAGCAGATGGACCGGCAGCGGGGTCATCCGGATGAAGTCCAGGACGAATCGCAGGGGGTGGGCCAGAATGCCGGGCAGCTCGCGCAGACCGATCGCCCAGACAAGACCCAGGGCGGCTGCCACCAGGGATCCGAGCACGGTCACCACGAGGGTGACTTTGACGAAGGCCTCCAGCAGGACCGGGAAAGCCTCGAGGAAGAGTTGGTTGTCCCACATGGCTCAGGCCACCCCCGCCGTCACGTCCGCCGGCTTGTCCGCGCGAGGACGCAGGCCGAGCCGCTGCTGGGCGCGCTTCTCGAGGTGCCGCAGCACCACCGATACCACGAGCGCGATGAGGTAGTAGATGATCAGGACCGCCAGGAAGGCGGGCCACGTGCCCAGCTGCCGACGCACCTGCCCCGCCTCGAAGGTGAGGTCACTCATCAGGACCAGGCCGACGACCGCGGTGCCCTTGACGAGCATGACCAGCAGGTTGTTGAAGCCCGGGAGCATCAACGCCCACGCCTGAGGCCAGATCACCCGGCGCATCTTGGTCCACCAGGACATCGACAGCGCGGTGGTGCTCTCCCACTGCCCCTTCGGAACAGCGTTGAGCGAACCCCGGACGACTTCGGCGCCGTAGGCCCCGTAGTTCAGGCCGAGTCCGACGATCGCCGACCAGGTCGAGCCCAGATCGACACCGGTAAGGGTCGGGATGGCGTAGAAGATGAAGAAGAGCTGGACCACCAGCGACGTGCCTCGGAAGAACTCCACGATCACCCGGGACACGGCCTGTGCCCACCTCGGGCCCTGGTGCAGCCCGAGCCCGAGCACGACGGCCACCACGACCGTGACCACGGCGCCGCCGAGGAAGGCGATCAGGGTGGCCGCAAGGCCCTCCTGGATCAGCCTCGGCAGCGCCGTGGCAAGGTCGGCGAAGAACTCGCCCACTGGCTGGTGGCTCAGCGACCGGCCTGGCCGGCCACCTCGTTGGCGGCCTCCAGGTCGTCGTTGCAGAGCATCTCGGCGGTCAGCCCCTCCGGCGGGCGCTCGGCGTCGGTGAACCCGAACTCGCCCACCACCTCGGCGAAGCGTGCCTCGTCGCCGACGATCTTGGCCAGCTCGGCGTTGTAGGCCTCCAGCAGGTCGGTGTCGTCAGGACGGAAGACGGTGGACCCGGCGCTGATCTGGCTCAGCCCGTCGACCTCGGCCACGAAGCCTCCGGTCGTGTCCACGGCGTCGTTCTCCTCCGCCATCGCCGCCAAGGTGATGTTGGTCAGGGCGAAGGCGTCGGCGCGGCCGTTGGCCACGGCGTCCATGCCGTCCTGGGCAGAGTTGACCGTCATGGTGTTGCTCAGCCCCAGGTCCTCGGCGTATCCCTGCTCGATGGCACCGGACTGGACGGCCAGCGTGACATCGCTGTCGCCGATGCTGGCGAAGTCGCTGAGCCCCTCGGGATTGCCCGCCGGCACCATGAGGGTGCTGGTGTACATCAGGGTGGGCTCGGCGAAGGCCCCGCGCTCACAACGGTCGGGCAGGATCGACATCCCGGCGGACACGGCGTCGTACTCGCCCTTGTTCAGGCCGGGGATGAGGGCGTCCCACTCCACCAGCTGACCCTCGACGTTGTCGATGCCCATCGCGTTGAAGATCGCGGTGTCCAGAGCGATGGTGGCCCCGGTGAGCTCACCGTTGTCGTCCTCGTAGCTGTAGGGGATCTCACCTGCGAAGGCCACCTTGATGGTGCCCTCCTCCTTGAGCCGCTCGAGGGTCGAGCCGGCCTCCTCGTCGCCACCGCCACCGCAGGCGGACAGCGCGAGAGCGGCGGCCGACACGGCCGCCAGCACAGAGATGCGAGTTCTGGTCATGGATGACCACGGTCCTTTCGGTTGGACGAGGCACATGCCCTCACACACGGCAGGGGACCTGCCGCGGGAACACGTCGCCCCGATTGGACAGAGCTCTCCCGCAAAAGAAATGCAGGAAAATTCCGAGATCACGGGAACGGAATCGATTCGAACGTAACGAGATAGATCCGTCGTTCTCAACCTGAGAGCGGCAGGGGCGTCGATCGTTATCGCTTTGAGATAGGCTCGCGATCGATTCGTGATTCCTGTCCGCTCTTCATGGCATGCCTGGACACCCCCAGCGAAGTCTCAGCCGACGCACAGCCCACGCCGACCCAGACCTGCTCTGATGGGGTCATGAACACGACACCCTCCAGCCCGGCGAACGATCACGACCGCACCCAGCCGGTCCCCGCCCTCACCCAGGCCTCGCCCTCCCCGCGCCCCACGCGGCCCCGCCGTCGCTGGAGCGACATCGCCATCGCCAGCGTCCTGGCCGCCGTGCTCTCCTCCGGCGGCACCTATGCCGCCGTGCGGGCCGCCGACTCCGCCGGCGCCGGAAGCACCGAGGCCTCGACCAGCGCCCAGGCCGGCGACAACAGCTCAGGGGACGTTCCGGCCCGCCCCGTCTCCTTCCGCGACGAGCAGGACTGGGCCGGCATCGCCGCCACCGTCACCCCCAGCGTGGTCTCGATCGACACCGCCGGCCGCGGCGGGCAGGGCTCGGGCTCCGGCGTCGTCTGGGACACCGAGGGCCACATCGTCACCAACGCCCACGTCGTCGAGGGTGCCGAGCAGCTGCGCGTCACCCTGGCCGACGGACGCAGCTACGAGGGCACCGTCGTGGGCGACGACCCCTCCAGCGACCTGGCCGTGGTCAAGCTCTCCACGGTGCCCGACGGCCTGACCCCCATCGCCGTCGGCGACGACAAGGCCCTGGAGGTCGGCGACCCCGTGATGGCGGTCGGCAACCCGCTCGGCCTGTCCGGGACCGTCACCACCGGCATCGTCAGCGCGCTGGACCGCCCCGTCACCACCCAGGGCTCGGGCCGCACCCAGGCCGCCGAGCCCATCGTCACCAACGCCCTCCAGACCTCGGCCGCCATCAACCCGGGCAACTCCGGCGGCGCCCTGGTCGATGCGGCCGGCCAGCTGGTCGGCATCAACTCCTCGATCGCCTCCCTGCCCTCCCCGGGACAGAGCCAGGCCGGCTCGATCGGCATCGGCTTCGCGATCCCCTCGGCCAAGGTCCGCGTGATCGTGGACCAGCTCATCAGCACCGGCACCGCCCAGCACGCCTTCCTCGGCGTCGGCCTGTCCGACGGGCAGGCCGAGGTCGACGGCGCGGTCCTGTCGGGCGCGCAGGTCCAGCAGGTCGAGCCCTCCTCCCCCGCCGAGGCCGCCGGGCTGCAGGTCGGCGACCTCATCGTGGCCATCGACGACGAGGCGGTCCCCTCGACCACCGCCCTCGTCGGCCAGGTCCGCGAGCGCGGCTCCGGCGCCCAGGCGGTCATCGACTACGTCCGTGACGGCAGGCGTGAGCAGGCCACGGCCACCCTGGCGGTCCGTCCCGACGCGGGCTGAGCCCGCCGACGGAGCCGCCCCACCAGCTGCCGCCCCGCGCCGACCGTTTCCCCTCCCTTGGCGGTCGACGCGGGGCGGCGCACGTCTGGCGTGACTCTCCCGCCACCGTGTCCGGCGTCCTTACCCCTCGGTTGATAGGTTGACGCCAGCGGCGTCGCAGGTCCCAGCGGTGCCACGGCCCCACGAGGAGCATCTGCGGTGAAGATTCTGGTCCTGGGCGGCGACGGCTTCTGCGGCTGGCCCGCCTCCCTCCACCTCTCCGACCTCGGTCACGACGTCACGATCGTGGACAACCTGTCCCGACGGCGGATCGACGAGGAGCTGGGGGCGCAGTCCCTCACCCCGATCTCCTCCCCGCAGGAGCGGGTGGCCGCCTGGCAGGAGGTCTCCGGGCGCACCATCGAGTTCGTCGAGCTGGACGTGGCCCAGGACTACGACGCGCTGCGCGACCTGCTCGGGACCCAGCGTCCCGACGCGGTGGTCCACTTCGCCGAGCAGCGCGCCGCCCCCTACTCGATGAAGTCACCCGCCCACAAGCGCTACACGGTCGACAACAACACCAACGCGACCCACAACCTGCTCTGCGCCCTGGTCGAGACGGGGCTGGACGCCCACCTGGTCCACCTGGGCACGATGGGTGTCTACGGCTACGGCACCGCCGGGATGAAGATCCCCGAGGGCTATCTCGACGTCCAGGTCACCACCGACGAGGGCCAGCAGGTGGAGCAGCAGATGCTCTACCCGACCAACCCGGGCTCGATCTACCACATGACCAAGTGCCTGGACCAGCAGCTCTTCGCCTACTACGCCAAGAACGACGCGCTGCGGATCACCGACCTGCACCAGGGCATCATCTGGGGCACCCACACCGAGCAGACGCTGCGTGACGAACGGCTGATCAACCGCTTCGACTACGACGGCGACTACGGCACGGTCCTCAACCGCTTCCTCATGCAGGCCGCGGTCGGCTATCCCCTCACCGTCCACGGCACCGGCGGCCAGACCCGTGCCTTCATCCACATCCGCGACATGGTCCGCTGCGTCGAGATCGCCCTGGACAACCCGCCCGCCAAGGGCGACCGCGTCAAGATCTTCAACCAGATGACCCAGACCCACCGGGTGCGCGACCTGGCCGGGCTCATCGCCCGGATCAGCGACGCACAGGTCGAGATGGTGCCCAACCCGCGCCACGAGGCGGCCGAGAACGAGCTGCACGTGCGCAACGACACCTTCCTGGACCTCGGGCTGGAGCCGACCTTCCTCGAGGAGGGCCTGCTCCTGGAGGTCGAGGAGGTCGCCGGGCGCTACGCCCACCGTGCCGACCTGGACAAGATCCCCTGCACCTCGGTGTGGACCAGCGCGCAGCAGCCCGGCGTGCCCACCTCCCGCGGCACCGACCCCGCCACTGACCAGAAGAGCGCCTGAGGGCCGGCGAGACACCGCATACCCCCTCAGACCCATGCGCATCGCGCTCTTCACCGAGGTCTTCCTGCCCAAGGTCGACGGCGTCGTCACCCGGGTGACGCGCACCCTGGAGCAGCTGGGAGAGCTCGGCCACGAGGTGCTGGTCTTCGCCCCGGGCGAGCCGCCGGACAGCTTCGGCCAACACCGTGTCGTGCGCACCCACTCGTGGTCCTTCCCCTGGTACCCCGAGGTCATGGTCGGCACCCCCACCCCCCGGATCGCGCGGGAGATGCACGACTTCGAGCCCGACATCGTGCACGCGGTCAACCCGGTGTGGCTGGCCAGCTATGGCGTCATCTCGGCCCGGCGGCGCAACCTGCCGCTGCTGGCCAGCTTCCACACCGACGTCCCGTCCTACACCACCCGCCTCGGCATCGGCTGGCTGCGCGCGCCCTCGCAGGCGTGGATCACGTGGTCGCACAACCAGGCGGAGGTCAACCTGTGCACCTCCGACCAGATGGTGCGCCGCGCCCGCGAGGTCGGCATCCGCGAGGTCGACCTGTGGCCCAAGGCGGTCGACACCGTCGGATACCACCCCTCCCGCGCGACCCGCGAGATGCGCGAGCGCCTCACCGGCGGCCACCCCGACGCGCCGCTCATCCTCTACGTCGGCCGGCTCTCCCGCGAGAAGGACCTCGACCAGCTCCTCGAGCCCCTGCGCCGTCTTTCCGGGTATGGGGCACGCCTCGCCCTGGTCGGTTCCGGCCCGGGCCGGGCCGAGCTCGAGCGCACCTTCGCGGGGACGCCGACGGTCTTCACCGGCTATCTGGCCGGGGAGGAGCTGGCCGCGGCCTATGCCAGCGCCGACGTCTTCGCCTTCCCGTCCACGACCGAGACTCTCGGCCTGGTCGCCCTGGAGTCGATGGCCTCCGGGGTGCCCGTCGTCGGGGCCGACGCGGGCGGGATCCCGTTCGTCATCGACGAGGGGCGCACCGGCCACCTCATCACCCCCGGCGACGCCGACGCCTGGACCGAGCGGCTCGGGCAGCTGCTGAGCGACGAGGAGCTGCGGGCCCGGATGGGCGCCGCGGCCCGCGCGGACGCCGAGCAGCACTCCTGGCGGGCGGCCACCGAGTCCTTGGTGGAGTCCTACGGGCGGGCGATCGAGCGGCACCAGGACCGCCCGCCGGTGCCGCGCATCCTGCGCGCCAAGCACCCGGGGTTCACCGAGTAGCCGGCGGAGACGCGTTTGGGTCCGCCCGCCCGGTGTGCTTGACTCGATTCCATGGATCATTGGAATAGTGAGGTCAGAGGCTCACGGAGGGCCCTGTTCGACTCCATCTCGCTGGTGAGCAAGGCCTTCGCCAGCCCCCGCCGGCTGGAGATCGTCGAGCTGCTCGGCCGCGGCGAGCGCACGGTCGAGTCGATCGCCACCACCCTGGACCAGAAGGTCGGGACCGTGTCGGCCCACCTGCAGATCCTGCGGATGTCCAACCTGGTCGCGAGCCGCCGAGAGGGCACCCACGTCTACTACCGCCTCGCTGGCCCGGACGTGGCCGCGCTCTTCGACCAGCTGCACCGGGTCGCGACGACGCACTCCGCCGAGGTCGGGCGGGCCCTGGACGCCTACCTGGGCACCGGGGACGAGGTCGACGAGGTCTCCCACGAGGAGCTGCGCGAGCGCATGGCGACCGGCGACCTGACGCTCATCGACGTGCGCGAGCCGCACGAGTTCGCCGAGGCCCACCTGCCCGGCGCGATCAACGTCCCGCTCGGCCAGCTGGCCGAGGAGCTGGGCTCGCTGGCCGCCGGCGACCGGGAGATCGTGGCCTACTGCCGCGGCGCCTACTGCGTCCTGGCCCACGACGCCGTCCGGCTCCTGGCCGCGCACGGTCTGCCCGCCGAACGGTTGCACCGGCTCCAGGACGGGATCCTGGAGTGGCAGGCGGCCGGCCACCCCGTGGAGGTGGGAGCATGAGCACCCCGACCACACCCCATACCCCTCAGGCGGCGCAGCCGCGACGCCGTTCGGTGATGGTCCCCGCAGCCGTCGCCGTGGTCGCCGGCGCAGTCGCCCTGGGCGGCTGGCTCGGCTCCCGGGCGGCCGACGACGCCCCGCCCGCACCCTCGACCGAGGGCACGTCGGTCGACGGCACCGCGGCCCCGCCCGCCCCCGACGCCACGACGCAGACCCTCGAGCCGATCACCGTCGGCGATGTCGTCCTCCAGCCTCCGCCGCCCTCGGAGTTCGCCTACCCCGGCGCCGAGGAGGAGAGCTGGACCGCGCCGCTGGAGGACCGCGACCCGGACGGCCCCTACGCCCTCGGCGACCCCGACGCCCCGGTCGTGCTGATGATCTGGTCCGACTTCCAGTGCCCCTTCTGCCGCAGCTGGGCCACCGAGACCAAGCCCGAGCTGATGCGCTTCGTGGAGGACGGCACGCTGCGGATGGAGTGGCGCGACTTCCCCTACCTGGGGCCGGAGTCCTCGCTGGCGGCGCTCGCCGGACGCTCGGCCGCCGAGCAGGACATGTTCTGGGAGTTCCACGACGCCCTCTTCGCCGCTGAGCACTCCCCCAACCAGGGCGGCTTCACCGAGGAGAGCCTGGCCGACCTCGCCGAGGAGGCCGGCCTGGACCGCGAGGCCTTCGCCGCGTCGCTCAACACCGTCGAGCAGCAGGAGGCCGTGGCCGCCGACCAGGACGAGGGCCTGGCCCTGGGCGTCATGGGGACGCCGGCGTTCATGATCAACGGCATGCCGGTGCGCGGGGCGCAGCCGACCGAGACCTTCGTGCAGGTCGTCGAGGACGCGGCGGCCGCGCGGGGCGCGGCGGCCGGCGCCGGCGACTGACGGGGGCGGGAGCGACATGGTCTCGATCAGCTGGTTGGCCGCGCTGCTGGCCGGGGCGCTGAGCCTGCTGTCGCCCTGCTCGGCGCTGCTGCTGCCCTCCTTCTTCGCCTACGCCTTCGGCTCGACCCGGGCGCTCGTCGCGCGCACGATCGTCTTCACGGTCGGGCTGATGACGACCCTCGTGCCGTTGGGAATGGGGGTCCAGGCGGTCTCTCGCGCGCTCTTCCTGCACCGGGAGACCGTCATCACCGTGGCCGGCTGGGTCGTCATCGCGCTGGGCGTGCTCACCATCGTGCTGGGCGGACGCTCGATGCCCGGCACCTCCCGGCTGCGCGCCCAGACCCCCGGCCTCACGGCCCGCAGCCGCGCCCGCGACGCGATGTCCTGGGTGGCCACGTGGGCCCTCGGCGCAGTCTTCGGGCTCGCCGGCTTCTGCGCCGGGCCCGCGCTGGGGGCGATCCTGACGATGGCGGCCACCTCCCCCAGCGCCTGGGTCGGCGGGGTCCTGCTGGCCCTGTATGCGGTGGGCATGGCAGTCCCGCTGTTCGCCCTCGCCTGGGGCTGGGACCGTTTCGACCTGGGCTCGCGCCCGTGGGTCCGGGGCCGGATGATCACGCTCGGCCCGGTGAGCCGGCATTCCACCACGCTGCTGTCCGGCCTGCTCTTCATCCTCGTCGGGGTGATCTTCCTGGCCTTCGACGGGACCGCCGGGCTGCTGGCCGGGCCGGACCTGACCCGCTTCGAGGGACAGGCGCAGGCCTGGCTGATGGACACCTTCTCCGGCGTGCCCTGGTGGTCGCTGCCGGCGGCCGTGGCCGTGGTGGCTCTGCTGGTGACGCTGCGGCGCTCCACCAAGGTGTAGGCTTCCCGCTCTCCCGTCCCGCACCCATCGCCATCCACCCACAGCTTTCGAGGGGCCCATGTCCACCGACCCTGCGACCGAGCTCGCGGCCGAGCAGGCGCACCTCGAGCGGGCCCGGGCCGAGCTGGCCCGGATGCGCGAGCACACCCTGACGCTCCAGAACGCCGGGGGCGACGCCCTGGCCGGGGAGTCCCTCGGCCGGCTGCTGTGGCTGCGCGCGCGGGCGCTCCAGGACGATCCCCGGACCGCGCTGTTCTTCGGGCGCCTGGACACCCGTGAGGACGAGCACCTCTACATGGGGCGGCGGCACGTCAGCGACGCGGCCGGGGACCCGGTCGTCATCGACTGGCGGGCCGGGATCTCGACCGCCTTCTACCGCGCCAGCCCCGTCGAGCCGATGGGGATGGTGCGCCGCCGGCGCTTCGGGGTGGAGGGTGGCCGACTCACCGCCTACGAGGACGAGGTGCTGGCCGAGAACGAGCTCGTCGGGGACGGGCTCGTCGAGGGCGAGCCGCCTGTCCGCGCCGCGACCCCGGGCGGTGGGCTGCTGGCCCGCGAGATCGAACGCCCCCGGATCGGCCCGATGCGCGACATCGTGGCGACCATCCAACCCGAGCAGGACGAGATCGTCCGCGCCGACGTCGGCACCACGATCTGCGTCCAGGGCGCCCCCGGCACCGGCAAGACCGCCGTCGGGCTGCACCGCGCGGCCTGGCTGCTCTATGCCTTCCGCGACCGGCTGGCCCGCACGGGCGTGCTCGTGGTCGGCCCCAACCGCGCCTTCCTCGAGCACGTCGGTGCCGTCCTGCCCTCGCTGGGCGAGGTCTCGGTGCGGCACACCACCGTCGAGGAGCTGCTGGCGCACGGTCGTGTCCGCGCGACGGACTCCCCCGCCGTGGCCACCCTCAAGGGCGAGGCGCGGATGGCCGAGGTGCTCCGCGGGGCGGTCTGGGACCGGGTGCGCCCGGCGACCGAGGCCCTCGTCGTGCCGCGCGGCTCGCGCAGGTGGCGCGTCCCGGCCTACGAGGTGCAGGACATCCTGGACGAGCTGCGCACCCGGGGCGTCCGCTACGCGGCGGCCCGGGCCATGCTCCCCATGCGCCTGGCGCACGCCGTCCTGGTGGCCATGGAGCGGTCCGGCGACTCCCCCGACGACCGCGTGCAGGACAGCGTCGCCCGCTCCGCGGCGGTCCGGGCCTACGTCAAGGAGATCTGGCCCGAGCTGACCCCACAGTCCGTCCTCGCCCACGTGCTCGGCACCGGCGAGGGCCTGGCCGGGGACCAGCGGGCCCTGGTGTGGGACAAGGCTCCCCGCTCCCCCGGCTCGGCACGCTGGAGCGTCGCCGACCTCGCGCTGCTGGACGAGATCGCCGACCTGCTGGAGCGGACGCCCAGCCTGGGCCATGTCGTCCTGGACGAGGCGCAGGACCTCTCCCCCATGCAGCTGCGTGCCGTCGGCCGACGTGCCTCGACCGGCTCGTTGACCGTGCTGGGCGACATCGCCCAGGGCACGACCCCCTGGGCGACGGGCTCATGGGACGAGTCTCTCCACCACCTCGGCAAGGAGCTGGACGCGGGCTCGACGCACCTGGAGGTCCTGGACCGCGGCTTCCGCGTGCCGGCCTCGGTGATCGACTATGCCGCCCGCCTGCTGCCGCTCATCGCTCCGGGGCTCGAGCCGCCCCGCTCGGTCCGGTCCCACCCCGGACGGATGGAGCGGGTGCCCGTCGCCGACGCCGTCGCCGGGGCCGTCGAGGCGGCCCGGGAGGCCGGCGCCCAGGAGGGGACCGTCGGCGTGATCGTGCCGGACGCCTGGCTCGACCGCACCGCTGCCGCCCTCACCGCCTCCGGGCTCGAGCACGAGGTCCTCGACGGCGACCACGGCGAGCGCATCCTGCCGCTGCACCTCGTCCCGGCCACGGTCGCCAAGGGCCTGGAGTTCGACCAGGTCGTCGTCGTGGAGCCGGCCGCGATCGCCGCCGCCGAGCCCGACGAGCGCACCGGCCTGCGCCGCCTCTACGTGGTCCTCACCCGCGCGGTCAGCGCGCTGACCGTGGTGCACGCGGAGCCCCTGCCCGGCCCGCTCGCCTCCCCCTGACCCGCCGGGTAGCAGCGGCGAGGAGCACCGCATACGGTGGAGAAGAGCACCACGACCCCTCTGCACAAGGAGCGACCATGCACCCCACGCACATGCCCATCCGCCTCGTGACCGGCGCCTACATGCTCAACTCCGGCATCAGCAAGCTGAAGTCCACGCCCGAGGAGGAGGAGCAGATGCACGGGTGGGCCTCCAGCGTCTATCCCTTCTTCAAGGACATGAAGGCCGGAGACTTCAGCAAGCTGCTGGCCTACGGCGAGATCGGCCTGGGCGCCGCCCTGCTGCTGCCGACCGTCCCCTCCGCCGTCGCCGGCGCGGGCCTGGCCGCCTTCGGCGCCGGCCTGACCGGCCTCTACCTCAAGACCCCGGGCATGACCCAGGAGGACGGCATCCGACCGACCGCCGAGGGCACCTCCCTGGCCAAGGACACCTGGCTGGTCGGCGCCGGTCTGACCCTGGCGATGCAGTCCTTCCTCTCCGGCACCAAGCACGCGGCCGAGGCCGTCGCCGACGGCGTCACCGGTGCCGCGGGCGCGGTGGCCGGCGGCGTGACCGGTGCCGCCAGCTCGGTGGCCCACGGCGTGACCGGCGCGGTCGGCAAGGGCGCGACGAAGAGCCGCTCCGGCATCGCCGGGCTCTACGACTCCGCCAAGGAGAGCGTGCACGACGGCCGCGAGGACCTCGCCGACGCGCTGGCCGACCTGGCCGACGCGATGCTCAAGCGCTGACCCCACCCCCGGTGGGCGCCGACGCCGAGGCCCTCCTCGACCGCTGGCTGCAGGACGCCGCCCGGCTCGCCCCCGACGCCGGGCGCGACCTGTGGCTGGCGGAGGGCTCTCTGCTGCTGCGCGGCTGGTCCGAGCCGCACCGCCGCTATCACACCCTCCAGCACCTCATCGAGGTCCTGGCCGCCCTCGACGAGCTCGCGGCGGCCCAGGGCCTCGATGCGCAGGAGGCGCTCGTGACGCGGGCGGTGGCGTGGTACCACGACCTCGCCTACGACCCCCGCGCCGCGCCCGGCAGCAACGAGCACCGCAGCGCCGCCCTGGCCCGAGATCACCTGCACCGGCTCGGCGTCGACGATCGGCTCGTGGACGCGGTCGAGACCGGGGTGCTGATGACGGTGACGCACCAGCTCTCCCCCGAGCTGCCCCATACCCCGGGGCTCGCGGTGTTCCACGACGCCGACCTGTGGATCCTCTCCGCCCCCCAGGCACGGTATGCGGCCTACCGCACCCAGGTGCGCGAGGAGTTCGCCCACGTGCCGGACGACGCCTTCCGCGCCGCGCGGGCCGCGATCATGGGCGGCTTCCTCGAGAGGAAGCGGCTCTACCTGACCGACCATGCGCACGAGCGGTGGACCGGGGTGGCCCGCGCCAACCTGGGGCGCGAGGTGCGTGAGTTGACCGGTGGGCCCTGACGGAGCGCTGGTCGCCGCGGTGCGCGCGGCGCTGGCGGCGGAGGGCGACCCGGAGCGGGCGGCGGGCCAGCAGGCCTACATGAAGAGCGCCCTGCCCTTCCACGGGGTGCCCGTGCAGCGCGTGCGGCAGATCGTGGCCGGCCTGGCCGGCGAGCGACCACCCAGCGATCGCGACTCATGGGAGGCGACGGTGCGGGCGTTGTGGGACGGGGCGACCCACCGTGAGGAGAGATACGCGGCGCTCGCGCTGGCCCGGCACCGCTCGGCGCGTGGCTGGCAGGACCCGGCCGCGCTCGGGCTCTACCGCCAGCTCGTCGTGACCGGGGCGTGGTGGGACCTGGTGGACGAGACCGCCACCTGGCTCGTCGGGCCGGTGCTGCTGGCCCACCGGGAGTCTGTGACGCCCGTGATGGACGCCTGGGCGGTGGAGGACGACCTGTGGCTGCGGCGCACGGCGATCCTGTCCCAACTCAAGCACAAGGGGGCGACCGACACAGCGCTGCTGGGGCGGTGCGTGGCCGCCAACCGGGAGGGATCGGCCTACGGCGGGGAGTTCTTCATCCGCAAGGCGCTGGGGTGGGCGCTGCGCGAGCACGCCAGGACCGACCCGGCGTGGGTCCTGGGGGTGCTGGACCGGCACGGGAGCCGGCTCAGCGGCCTGACGAGGCGCGAGGCGACCAGGCACCTGTGAGCGTCAGTGGCGCTCCCACCACCAGGCGACCAGCGCCCACCACGGCTGGGCGGCCCCGTGCCGCTCGGCCGCGTCCCGGGTGAACCATCTCGCCTCCAGCACGTCCTCGAAGCTCGGCCGCAGCGGCGGCGGGGCCGATCCCGACAGCTCCAGCACCGCGGCGAAGACCTGCAGGTGGTTGACGCCCGTGTCGAAGGGCCGGGGGTCCACGCCCTCGGGCACGGTGATGCGCTCGTAGCCGACGGGGGTCAGGCCGGCAGGCTCGAGCACCAGCCCGGTCTCCTCCGCCAGCTCCCGCACCGCGCCCTCGCGCACGCTCTCCCCGGGGTCCCGCTTGCCGCCGGGCGGCATCCAGCCCGGCCGGGAGGCGTTGCGGACCATCGCCAGCCGGTCCTCGGCGCGGACCAGGACGACCGACGCTCCCGCCGTGGCCTGCTCGAACGGCGAGGCGATGACGTCGAGGGTGTGCGGCGCGGAGGTGGCCGCGGCCAGGCCGTTCTCGACGCGGGCCAGCGACCGCTCGCCCTTGCGCTTGCGGACCCGCAGACCGCTGTCGCGCATCACCCGGGCCAGCTCGGTGGCGCCGATCGGGACCGCCCCCGCCGCGACGCAGTCCGCGTGCCGTTCCTCGGGGACGTCGTAGTGGTCGCCGTCGAAGGCCCGCTCGGGAAGCCCGGCCAGGGCCGCGACCTCGTGCAGCTCGGCCAGGTCCCGGTCGCTGACCAGGTGGGAGAAGAGGCGCCCGTGGGCGGGCCACAGCGGCGGGTCGATGAAGACGGTCATGGGGTCGCCCGCGGGGCGTACATGATGATCGTGACCCCGACGAGGCAGACCAGGGCGCCGAGCACGTCATACCGGTCGGGGCGGAAGCCGTCGACGACAATCCCCCACAGCAGCGAGCCGACGATGAAGACGCCGCCGTAGGCGGCCAGCACCCGGCCGAACTCGGCGCTGGGCTGGAAGGCCGCCACGACGCCGTAGAGCCCCAGCGAGATGAACCCCAGCCCCAGGAACAGCCAGCCACGGTGCTCCTTGACCCCCTGCCACACCAGCCACGCGCCGCCGATCTCCAGGAACGCGGCCAGGGCGAAGAGGGCGACGGAGCGACCGGTCATGGGTCCAGAGCCTACGTGGCCCAGGCTCCTGGTCGGAGCCTGTGGACAACTTCTGCGGGTTATGCGGCATCCCGCCTAACGTCGAAGGCGTCACCTGCGGTGTCCACCGGGTCACCGCCGCAACAGGGAGGGAACCCATGAGCAACACCTTCGCCGTCGACACGGCACGCATCGCCGCCGCCTCGGGCGACATCGAGCGGATCGCGAGCACCATCGAGTCCGAGGTGCGGGCGATGATGGCCAAGCTGACCGGCCTGCAGGACTGCTGGCAGGGCAGCGCGTCCGGCAACTTCCAGGCGGTCAGCCAGGACTGGAGCGCCACCCAGGAGCGGGTCCGCGCCTCGCTGCAGCAGATCTCGATGACGCTTCGCTCGGCGGGTCAGGACTACGAGCTGGTCGAGCAGGCCAACCGGATGCGCTTCACCCCGGCCTGACCGGCACCCTCGATCGGGTCTAGGGACGCCGGACGGGGCGGCCCCTCCGTGAGGAGGGACCGCCCCGTTCGGCGTTGGCCGCCCGCGAGGAACGCGGGCGTGCTAGCTCTGACCCGGGTGGATCAGAAGTCCATGCCACCCATGCCACCGTCGCCGGCCGGCATGGCCGGAGCCTTCTCCGGCTTGTCGGCGATGACGGCCTCGGTGGTCAGGAAGAGGGCCGCGATGGAGGCGGCGTTCTGCAGGGCAGAACGGGTCACCTTCACCGGGTCCGCGACGCCGAAGCCGAGCATGTCGCCGTACTCGCCCGTGGCCGCGTTGAGACCGTGACCGGCCTCCAGGTTGCGGACCTTCTCCGCCACGACGCCGCCCTCGAGACCGGCGTTGACCGCGATCTGCTTGAGCGGGGCCTCGACGGCGACCTTGACGATGTTGGCGCCGGTCGCCTCGTCACCCTCGAGGGTGAGCTTGTCGAAGGCGGTGGAGGCCTGGATGAGCGCGACGCCACCACCGGCGACGATGCCCTCCTCGACGGCGGCCTTGGCGTTGCGGACGGCGTCCTCGATGCGGTGCTTGCGCTCCTTGAGCTCGACCTCGGTCGCCGCGCCCGCCTTGATGACGGCCACGCCACCGGCCAGCTTGGCCAGGCGCTCCTGCAGCTTCTCGCGGTCGTAGTCGGAGTCGCTGTTGTCGATCTCGGCACGGATCTGGGCCACGCGGCCGGAGATCTGGTCGGCGTCGCCGCCGCCCTCGACGATGGTGGTCTCGTCCTTGGTGACGACGACCTTGCGGGCGGTGCCCAGCAGGTCGAGGTCGGCGGTGTCCAGCTTGAGGCCGACCTCCTCGGAGATGACCTGACCACCGGTGAGGATGGCGATGTCGGCCAGCATGGCCTTGCGGCGGTCACCGAAGCCGGGGGCCTTGACCGCGACGGACTTGAAGTTGCCGCGGATCTTGTTGACCACCAGGGTCGCCAGGGCCTCACCCTCGACGTCCTCGGCGATGATCATCAGCGGCTTGCCGGACTGCATGACCTTCTCCAGGACGGGCAGCAGGTCCTTGACCGCGGAGATCTTGGAGTTGACGACGAGCACGTAAGCGTCCTCCAGGACGGCCTCCATGCGCTCGGTGTCGGTGACGAAGTAGGGGCTGATGTAGCCCTTGTCGAAGCGCATGCCCTCGGTGAGCTCGAGCTCCAGGCCGAAGGTGTTGGACTCCTCGACGGTGATGACACCCTCGTTGCCGACCTTGTCCATGGCCTCGGCGATCATCTCGCCGATCTCGGTGTCGGCCGCGGAGATGGACGCGGACTGCGCGATCTGCTCCTTGGTCTCGACCTCCTTGGCCATGCTCAGCAGCTCGTCGTTGACGGCCTTGACGGCGGTCTCGATGCCGCGCTTGAGGGCCATCGGGTTGGCGCCGGCGGCCACGTTGCGCAGGCCCTCGCGGACCATGGCCTGGGCCAGGACGGTCGCCGTCGTCGTGCCGTCACCGGCGACGTCGTCGGTCTTCTTGGCGACCTCCTTGACCAGCTCGGCGCCGATCTTCTCGTAGGGGTCCTCGAGCTCGATCTCCTTGGCGATGCTCACACCATCGTTGGTGATGGTGGGGGCGCCCCACTTCTTCTCGAGCACGACGTTGCGGCCCTTGGGGCCGAGGGTCACCTTGACGGCGTCGGCAAGGGTGTTCATACCCTTCTCGAGACCGCGGCGAGCCTCCTCGTCGAAAGCAATGGTCTTGGCCATAACGGCTGGTTCCTCCACACGCTGATGGGCGGATGACCGGGGCGTCGCCCGCGACGGACGAGCCGGGTTATGAGGCTCACGTCGCCTCACGCCCCGACCCTCGACGAACCGGTCGGTCTTATCACTCTCAGGGCGAGAGTGCTAGGTCCATGATTAGCACTCGACCCCTCCGAGTGCAAATGACGCGCGCGGGTCAGCGACGCAGCTCGAGCGCCCTCACGGCCGCGTCGCGGAGGGTCTCGTCCTGCAGGCCCAGCCCACGGCCGGCGTGCGCCAGGGTGTCGACCGCCGCCGCTCCCCCGGCCAGCGCCTCGGCCAGCCGGGCGGCCAGCGTCGAGAGCAGCGCCGCCTGCTGACGGACGTAGGCCGCGTCGACGACGTCGCCGTGGCCGGGCACCCAGATGTCGGCGCCCTCGGCGGACGGCTTGGCCAGCAGCGCCAGCAGGGTCGCGGCCCACTCCTGCGGGTAGCAGTCCTCCATGTGCGGGTCGGCACCCTCCTCGACCAGGTCACCGGCGAAGACCACGCCCGCGTCCGGGACCGCGACCGCCAGGTCGTGGTCGGTGTGGCCCCGCCCGGCGTAGAGCAGGGTGACCCGCCGACCCCCCAGGTCGATCTCGGTGTCCTGGTCGACCAGGTAGAAGGGCGGCACGATCTCGGTGGCCTCGAAGCCCTGCGCCATCTCCTCGCGGTCGGTGGCGCGCAGGTGGTGCACGATCTGCGAGCGCTGGTCCTCCGCGGTGGCGATGAGGTCGTCCAGCATCCCGGCGTGCGCGTAGATCTGGGAGTCGCGGAAGGCGGAGTTGCCGAAGCAGTGGTCGTAGTGCGCGTGGGTGTTGACCACGACGATCTCGAGGTCGGTGAGCTCGCGCACCGACTCGAGCAGCTCCATACCGTGCTGGTGGTAGCTGCGCGTGTCCACCAGGAGCGCGCGCTCGGACCCCAGCACCAGGCCGCAGTTGAGGTTGAGCTCCTCGTGGCGGCGCACATACACCTGTGGCGCGACGCTGCGCCAGGTCACCTCCGCCATGGGTCCAGTCTAGAGGCCGGGGTATGCGGCGCCCGCCCCGCATCGGGGGCGGGCGCCTGCGTGCGTGGCCCGCGGATCAGGACAGCCCGGTGATCGTGCCGTCCGCGGCGATGTCCATCCCCACGGCGGCCGGGACCTTGGGCAGGCCGGGCATCCGCATGATGTCGCCGGTCAGCGCCACCACGAAGCCGGCGCCGGCGTTGACCACCAGGTCGCGCACGGTGATCCGGAAGCCGCGGGGTGCGCCGAGCAGGGTCGGGTCGTCGGAGAAGGAGTACTGCGTCTTGGCCATGCAGACCGGCAGCCTGCCGTGGCCCTCGGCCTCGATCTGGGCCAGCTGGGTCCGGGCGGGGCCGGTGAAGTCGACCCCGTCGGCGCGGTAGATCTCGGTGGCGATCTTCTCGATCTTGGTCGCGAGGTCGTCCTCGGGCGCGTAGATCGGGGCGTAGCTGCTCTCCTGCTCGCAGAGCTCGACGACCTTGCGGGCCAGCGACTCGCCGCCCTCGCCGCCCTTGGCGAAGACCTCGGACAGCTCGACGTCGGCACCCAGCTGGGCGCAGCGCTCACGGATCAGCCCGAGCTCGGCGTCGGTGTCGGTCGGGAAGCGGTTGATCGCCACGACCGCGGGGACGCCGAACTTGGCGATGTTCTCCAGGTGCTGCTCGAGGTTGACCAGGCCGGCGCCGAGCGCGTCGAGGTCCTCGGTGCCCAGCTCCTTCTTGTCCTTGCCGCCGTTGAGCTTGAGGGCGCGGACGGTGGCGACCACCACGACGGCCGACGGCTTGAGGTCGCCGGCCGGGCAGACGATGTCGAAGAACTTCTCGGCGCCCAGGTCGGCACCGAAGCCGGCCTCGGTCACGACGTAGTCGGCCAGCTTCAGGGCGGTCTGGGTGGCCACGACCGAGTTGTTGCCGTGGGCGATGTTGGCGAAGGGGCCACCGTGGATGATCGCCGGGGTGTTCTCCAGCGTCTGGACCAGGTTGGGGTTGACCGCGTCCTTCATCAGCAGCGCCATCGCGCCGGGGGCCTCCAGCTGGGCCGCCGTGACCGGCTCCTTGTCGTAGGTGTAGCCCACGATGATCCGGCCGAAGCGCTCCTTGAGGTCCTCGATGCCGGTCGCCAGGCAGAGCGCGGCCATGATCTCGCTGGCCACCGTGATCTCGAAGCTGCCCTCGCGGACGACGCCGTCGCCCTTCTTGCCCAGGCCCATGACGATGTGGCGCAGGGCGCGGTCGTTCATGTCCAGGACGCGGGGCCAGGTGATCCGCTTGGGGTCGATGCCCAGCGGGTTGCCCTGGTGGATCGAGTTGTCGAGCAGGGCGGCCAGCAGGTTGTGGGCCGAGGTGATGGCGTGGAAGTCACCGGTGAAGTGCAGGTTGATGTCGTCCATCGGCACGACCTGGGCGTAGCCACCTCCGGCGGCGCCGCCCTTCATCCCGAAGCATGGGCCGAGCGAGGGCTCGCGCAGGGTGGTCATCGTCTTCTTGCCGATGCGGTTCAGCGCCATGGACAGACCGACATTGGTGGTCGTCTTGCCCTCACCGGCGGCCGTCGGGTTGATGGCCGTGCACAGGATGAGCTTGCCGTCGGGGCGGTCGGCGAGCCGGTCCAGGACCGACAGGGAGATCTTGGCCTTGTCGTGGCCGTAGGGGGCGTACTCGCTCTCGTCCAGCCCGAGGTCGGCCGCGATCTGGCCGATCGGCTTGAGCGTGGCTGCCTGGGCGATCTCGACGTCGGACTTCACTGTCTCTCCCGGGGTAGATGAGCGGGCCACCCTGGCCCGTGACAGGGCACGACGCTACCCGCCGGGCAGGTGGGCCGCCAGAGGGGGATGAATCAGGTGGGGCTCAGAGCTCGATGCCGAGACGGCGGGCCGAGCGCGTGCGCTGACGGCGGGCCCGCTGACGACGCAGCCGCTTGATGAGCATGGGGTCGTGCGCGAGGGCGTCGTCGTTGTCGATGAGCTGGTTGAGCAGCTGGTAGTAGCGCGTCGGGCTCAGGTCGAACAGGTCCTTGACGGCCTGCTCCTTGGAGCCGGGGTACTTCCACCACTGGTGCTCGAAGTCCAGGATCTGACGATCGCGGTCGGTCAGGGTCGACGGCGCGGCGGCATCCTGCACCCGCGTGGCTGCACCCATGAAGAAGGTTCCTCTCGATCCTGACGATTGCTGCGACTGCCCGGAAGTCTACGGCACGGGACTTACAAGCGTGTCATTTCTCCGGCGGGTCGGGGCGCCCCGGGCGCGCCCTTCACCCCAGCAATCACCTGGGAAACACACGCCACACCACCCCCACCCCGCCGTCCCACCGACCCCGCGACCCACTCTGCCGCCCCACCGACCCGCGGCCCACCCGTCGCCCACTTCATGCGGGGTAGCCCACTTCACGCCGGTTATAACCGACACCTAGGTCAAGAAGCCGCATGAAGTGGGGTGCCCCTCGGTGCGATCCGTCTCGGGGTCGACTGGCTTCTCTGCGAGGTGGCGGTGAGTGGCGCGCGGAGCCGAGCTGCCGCATACCCTGTGATCGTGCCGTCTCCCGCCCCGCTGATCAGCCTGGTGCACCCGACCTGGGCGCAGGCCCTCGCACCCGCGGAGGGGACGGTGGCCCAGCTCGGGGCTTTCCTGCGCGAGGAGATGGCGGCGGGGCGGGGCTACCTGCCGGCCGGCGAGCACGTGCTGCGGGTCTTCGGCCAGCCGCTGGACGAGGTGCGGGTGCTCATCGTCGGGCAGGATCCCTACCCGACGCCGGGGCACGCGGTCGGCCTGAGCTTCTCCGTGGCGCCGGAGGTCCGGCCGATCCCGCGCAGCCTGCAGAACATCTACACCGAGCTGGTCGAGGACCTCGGCGTCCCGCGACCGACCACCGGCGACCTGACGCCGTGGGCCGACCGCGGCGTGATGCTGCTCAACCGCGTGCTGACCGTGCGGCCGGGCGCGCCGGCGAGCCACCGCGGACGTGGGTGGGAGAAGATCACCGAGCTGGCGATCGACACCCTCGTGCGCCGGGGCGGACCGCTCGTGGCGATCCTGTGGGGGCGGGACGCACGCAACCTGACGAGCCGGCTCGGGGACGTGCCCCGTGTCGAGAGCTCGCACCCCTCTCCCCTGTCCGCCCGCAGCGGCTTCTTCGGCAGCCGGCCGTTCAGCCGCGCCAACGACCTCCTCGTCCGCCAGGGCGCGGACCCGATCGACTGGAGCCTGCCATGACCCCCGCACCCGAGCCGACCCACCCGCTCCTGCTCATCCACGGCGACGCCGGCCCGACCGTGCACGGCGAGGCGGGCAGCGTCCGCCCGCAGCCGCGGGCCTGGGGCAGGTATGTGGCGATCGGCGACTCCTTCACCGAGGGCATGAGCGACCCGGACCCCTCGGTCCCGGACGCCTACGTCGGCTGGGCGGACCGGCTCGCCGCGCTGCTGTCGGCCCACGCCGAGGACTTCGCCTATGCCAACCTCGCCGTCCGGGGCCGCAAGCTGGCCGACGTCGCCGGCGCGCAGACCGACGCCGCGCTGGCCCTCGGCCCCGACCTCGTCAGCATCGTCGGCGGGGGCAACGACATCCTGCGCCCGAAGGCCGACGTGGACGCGCTGGCGGCCGAGCTCGATGCCGCGGTCGCACGGATCCGGGCCACGGGTGCCGACGTGCTCATGGCCACCCCGACCGACCCCGTCGGGGCGCCGATCATCGGCCGGACGCGCGGCCGGGTGGCGGTCTACATCTCCCACATCTGGTCCATCGCGCAGCGGCACGGGTGCTACGTGCTCAACCAGTGGGCCTGCGACTTCCTCAAGGACTGGCGGATGTGGGCCGAGGACCGGATCCACATGACGCCCGAGGGGCACCGTCGGATCGCGCTGACCGCCTATGTCGCGCTCGGCCACGAGGCGGAGGAGGCTGACTGGCGGGCCCCGCTGCCGCCCCAGGTCCGCCCGGGTCGCATGGAGGTGATGCGCGGGCACGCGCACTGGGCGGTGGAGTATGCCGGGCCCTGGGTGCAGCGGCGCCTCCAGGGCCGCTCCTCGGGCGACTCGATCACGGCCAAGCGGCCCGAGCTGGCGCCGGTGCAAGAGCTCAAGGGCACCGACACCTGATCCCGCGCGCCCGCCCGAGCGCTATGAGCCGGTTTCTTGTCCTGACCCCCTGATACATCCGGCTCAAGGAAAAGCAATCGGCTCGAAGCTGGGGGTGAGTCGCAGATGCGGTGATATTCTCCTAGACATGACGCAACTGCGTGTTTCTGAGGCGGCGGGCCTGCTCGGGGTGTCGACCGACACGGTGCGGCGGGCGATCGACGCCGGGCGCCTGACCGGCACCAAGGACGGGTCGGGGCGGACCGTCGTCGAGGCGTCGCAAGTCGCGGCGATGGCGGCCGAGGACGCCCACCAGGTCGAGATCGGCAGCGTCGGCGGCAGCTCCCAGCGCAACCAGCTTCGCGGGATCGTGACCCGCATCGTCAGCGACACCGTCATGTCGCAGGTCGAACTGCAGGCCGGCCCCTTCCGCCTCGTCTCCCTCATCTCCACCGAGGCGGTGAAGGAGCTGGGCCTGGAGGTGGGCTCGGTGGCGATCGCCTCGGTCAAGGCCACCAACGTCTCGATCGGGGTCCCGTCGTGAGACGCCGCGCGCTCACGCTCCTTGCCCTGCCGCTCCTCCTCCCCCTCAGTGCGTGTGGCGGCGCGAGCGACCAGACGATCACCGTCCTGGCCGCCGCCTCCCTGACCGACGTCTTCAAGGACATCGCCACCGACTTCGAGGACGACCACGACGGCGTCGAGGTGGAGTTCAGCTTCGCGGCCAGCTCAACGATCGTCCAGCAGGTCAACGAGGGCGCCCCCGCCGATGTCGTCGCCCTGGCGGGGATCAGCGCCCTTGAGCCGCTCACCGCCGAGCACCGCACGACCGAGCCGGTCGTCTTCGCCACCAACAGCCTCATGCTCGCCGTCCCCACCGACAACCCCGCGGACGTCGACGGCGTGGACGACCTCACGCGAGACGGCCTGCGCCTCGTCGTCTGCGCCGGGCAGGTCCCGTGCGGCGGCGCGACTGACGCCCTCTTCGACACCCTGGGGATCTCCCCGCAGGTCGCCTCCTACGAGCAGGACGTCCGCGCGACCCTGACCAAGGTCGAGCTCGGCGAGGCCGACGTCGGGATCGTCTACCGCACCGACGTGGCCGCGGCGGGCGACCGGGTGACCGGGATCGAGATCCCGCACGACGTCAACGTCGTCAACACCTACCCCATCCTCACCGTCTCCGAGCGCCAGCTGGCGCAGGACTTCGTCAACGAGGTGTTCTCGGAGCGGGGCCGGCAGCACCTCATCGACGCCGGGTTCGTGGTGCCGTGACCACGACGCACGGGGCGCCACCCCGGTCCGGCTGGGGCCGCCTGCCCCTCGCCGTGCCGGCCGGCCTCGGGATCGCCTTCATCATCCTGCCGCTGCTGGCGCTCTTCGTCCGGGCCGACTGGGCCAACTTCGCCGAACATCTCTCGGCCCCGGTCGTGGGCCAGTCGCTGCGGCTCTCGGCGATCACGACGCTGGCCACGATGCTCGTCGTGTGGACCCTCGGCACCCCGCTGGCCTGGCTGCTGGCCCGCTCCGAGCACCCCCTCACCGCCTGGGCGCGCGCCCTGATCACCGTCCCGCTGGTCCTGCCCCCGGTCGTCGGCGGCGTCGCCCTCCTCATGACCTACGGCCGTCGCGGCGTCCTCGGCGCCTGGCTCGAGTCCAGCCTCGGGATCACGATCCCCTTCACCACCGTCGCCGTCGTCATGGCGGAGATCTTCGTGGCCATGCCCTTCTACGTCATCTCCGTCGAGGGCTCGATGCGCAGCCTCGACCGCCGCTACGACCAGATCGCCGCCACCCTCGGCGCCTCCCCTGTCCGAACCTTCCGCACCGTCGCCATCCCGATGGTGCTGCCCGGCATCGCCGCCGGCTCGGCCCTCGCCTGGGCCCGCGCCCTCGGCGAGTTCGGCGCCACCATCACCTTCGCCGGCAACTTCCCCGGCCGCACCCAGACCGCGCCGCTGGGGGTCTACGCCGCGCTCGAACGAGACCCCCAGGCCGCGATCGCGCTCTCCCTGGTCATGCTCGTCGTCAGCGTCGTCGTCCTGGGCGCCCTCCGGACGAGGTGGCTGCGATGACACGTCTCGAGTCCCGGCTCGTCGTCGACCTGGGCGGCTTCGACCTCGACCTCGACCTCACGGCGGAGCAGGGCGTCACCGCGCTCCTGGGCCCCAACGGCTCGGGGAAGACGACCGCGCTCAAGGGCCTCGCCGGCCTGCACACCCTCACCGCCGGCCACGTCCGCGTCGGCGGCACCACCTGGGCCGACACCGCCGCCCGCACCCACCTGCCGCCCGAGCGGCGCAGCGTCGGCATGGTCCTCGCCGACCCCCTTCTCTTCCCGCACCTCTCCCTGCTCGACAACGTGGCCTACGGCCCCCGGTCCAGGGGTATGCGGCCACCCGCCGCCCGCTCCCGCGCCACCGAGGAGCTGGGTCGGGTCGGTCTGGGCGACCTGGCCGGCCGCAGGCCCGCGCAGGTCTCCCAGGGCCAGGCCCAAAGGGCCGCCCTGGCCCGCGCGCTGGCCACCGACCCCGAGGTCCTCCTCCTCGACGAGCCGCTGTCCGCGCTGGACCCCCAGACCCGATCGACCACCCGCGCCGAGCTGGCCCAGCGGCTGCGCGACTATCCCGGCGTGACGATCCTGGTCACCCACGACGCCCTCGACGCCCTCACCCTGGCCGACCACCTGGTCTTCCTCGACGGCGGACGTGAGATCCAGGCCGGCAGCCCGGCCGAGGTCGTCTCCCGCCCCCGCTCCCCCTACGTCGCCGGCGTCGTCGGGCTTAACCTGCTCCACGGGACGCTCGCCGCCGATCCTGGTGACACCTCCGCCCCCGGGACGGCCAGGGGCCTGCTCGACCTGGGCGGCGGCACCCACCTGGTCGTGGCCGACCTGCCGGAGGGCACCTCCCCGGGCGACGAGCTGCTGGCCACGATCAACCCGGCGGCGGTCACGCTCTACACCGACCGCCCCGCCGCGTCGGCCCGCAACCTGTGGGAGCTCACGGTCGCGGCCGTGACGGTCACGGGGCAGCGCGCCCGGGTGCGCCTGCACCTCATACCCGGCACCGACCTCGTCGCGGAGGTGACGCTGCCCGCCGTCGCCGAGCTGCGGATCACCGCCGGCAGCCGCCTCTGGGCGGGCGTGAAGGCCACCGAGATCGAGGTCTACCCGTCCTGACCGAGTGCCCCGTCCTGCCTCGCCGGACCGCCCTCGTGCCACCACCTGCCCGGCGATATCGTCAGGACATGGTGCAACGCGTGCTCCCGACCGAAGAAGCCCAGGACCTCCTCGCCCTCGTGCGCGAGATCGCCGACGAGCAGCTCATCCCGCAGGTCGACCAGGCCGAGGCCGAGCACCGCCTCCCCCGCGAGGTCTTCACCATGCTGGGCCGCACCGGCCTGATGTCCCTGGCCTATCCGGAGGAGTTCGGCGGCGGGGGCCAGCCCTACGAGGTCTACCTGCAGGCCGTCGAGGAGATCGCCCGCGGCTGGATGTCGGTCGCGGTCGGCGTCTCGGTGCACTCCCTGACCTGCGCGCCGCTGGTCAACTTCGGCACCCGCGAGCAGCAGGAGAAGTGGCTGCCCGGGATGCTGGGCGGCGAGCAGCTGGGCGCCTACTGCCTCTCCGAGCCCCAGGCCGGCTCCGACGTCGCCGCGATCCGCACCCGCGCCGTTAAGGAGGGCGACGAGTGGGTGCTCACCGGCGGCAAGGCCTGGATCTCCCACGCCGGGCACGCCGACTTCTACACCACCTTCGCCCGCACCTCCGACGACGGTGGCCGCGGCCTGTCCTGCTTCTACGTGCCCGCCGGCGTCGAGGGCCTGACCTTCGCCCCGCCGGAGAAGAAGATGGGCCTGCACTCCGACACGGTCGGTGAGGTGCTCTTCGACGAGGTCCGCCTCCCCGCCGACCACCTCATCGGCGCCGAGGGACAAGGTATGGGGATCGCCCTGTCCGTGCTCGACTCCGGCAGGGTCGGGATCGCCGCTGCGGCAACGGGTCTGGCCGAGCGCGCCCTCGAGGTCGCCGCCGCCTACGCCAACGAGCGCGAGCAGTTCGGCCGGCCGATCGCCAGCAACCAGGGCCTGGCCTTCCTGCTCGCCGACATGGCCGCTGCGGTGGGCTCGGCCCGCGCGACCTATCTGCACGCCGCTCGGCTCAAGGACGCCGGCCTGCCGCACACCCGCGAGGCCTCGATCGCCAAGCTGGTCGCCACCGACGCCGCGATGAAGGTCACCACCGACGCCGTCCAGGTCCTCGGCGGCTACGGCTACACCACCGACTTCCCGGTCGAGCGCTTCATGCGCGAGGCCAAGGTCACCCAGATCTTCGAGGGCACCAACCAGATCCAGCGCCTCGTCATCTCCCGCCAGCTCCTGGCCTCGCTCGCCTGACCCGAGCCAGACCCGACCCAGACCACCCCGAGCCGGACCACCCGACCCAGCACACCGCATACCCGGAGGAATCCATGCAGATCACCGACAGCACCGTCGCCCTCGTCACCGGTGGGGCCAGCGGCCTGGGCGAGACCACCGCCCGTCGACTGCTCGAGGAGGGGGCCCAGGTCGTGCTCGTCGACCTGCCCGGCGGGCGTGGCGAGGAGGTGGCCGCCGCCCTGGGCGAGCACGCGCACTTCGCCGGGGCCGACGTGCGCGACGAGGAGCAGGTCGCCGCCGCCGTGGCCAAGGCCGCCGGGCTGGGCGAGCTGCGGATCGTCGTGGCCTGCGCGGGCGTGGCCACCCCCGGCCGCGTCCTGTCGCGCAAGGGCGTCCTCCCGCTGGAGACCTACCGCACGGTCGTCGAGATCAACCTGATCGGCACCTTCAACGTGCTGCGCCTGGCCGCCGAGCAGATGGCCGGCAACGAGCCGGTCGAGGACGAGCGCGGCATGGGCGATCGGGGCGTCATCGTCACCACCGCCTCCGTGGCGGCCTTCGACGGCCAGATCGGGCAGGCGGCCTATGCCTCGTCCAAGGCGGGCGTGGCCGGGCTGACCCTGACCTGCGCGCGCGACCTGGCCGACAAGGGCATCCGCGTCATGTGCATCGCGCCGGGCGTCTTCGAGACGCCGATGATGGCCGGCATGCCCGCCGGCGTCAAGGAGTCCCTCGAGGCGCTCGTGCCGCACCCGGCGCGGCTGGGCAAGCCGGCCGAGTATGCGGCGCTGGTCGCCCACATCGTCGAGAACCCGCTGCTCAACGGCGAGGTCATCCGCCTCGACGGCGCGCTGCGGATGCCTCCGCGCTGACCTGACCAGGTCCTCGACGAGGTCGGGCTGGCGCTCCGGGCCGGGCTACGAGCGCGGAGTGGGGCTGCGGTGCCAGGCCCGGACCCGCTCCAACTCCGCCGGCGGCACCCCCAGCAGCGTGATGAGGCTGCCGTCGCCGCACACCGCCTGCACCCGCCACGGGGTGCCGTCGGGCGAGTCGTGGCGCAGGTCGAGGATGTCGGCCCGGGTCAGCCTGGTGACCCGGCGGCCGGCGGTGACCACGATCTCCTCGCCGATCAGCCGGGTCCCGCTGCGCTCGGACCGGCTGGCCCAGATCAGGAAGACGCCCAGACCGAGCCAGAGCAGCATCCCCAGGTCGATGCCGCCCCAGGGCCAGGCGATGGCCAGGGCGACCAGCGAGGTGAGGACGAGGACTGCGCCGATGCCAGCCCGCAGCAGCGGGACCCAGCTGGGCTGCATCAGCCATTCGGTGGTCGTCGGCGGCGACCCGGGCAGGGGACGGCTCACCCGACCACTGTCCCAGACCGTCTCCCTGGTCACCTCCGCCGGGCCTCCACGATCCGGCGCAGCTCGTCGGGGTCGAGGCGGACCAGCTCACCGAGCAGCGCATGCTTCTCGGCCTCCCTCAGCTCGGTGACCGACAGCCCGGAGAGCCGCTCCAGGATCGCCCGCTTCTCCTCGTCGGGCGGCAGCTGGGCCGGCGGTGCGGCCGAGGCGGCCATCGGCTGGGCGCCCCGGTTGCCGCCGCCGCGCGGCACGGTCAGGGCGATGGCCAGGATGGCGACCAGCACGATGACCAGGTTCCAGATCATCACGACCATCCCGGCCTGGCGCAGCGCGACATTGTCCTGGACGCCGGTGAAGGTGACGGTGCTGCCCAGGATGAGGGAGTTGCTGCCCATCAGACCGGTGAAGATCGCCAGCGAGATCGCCACGCCGATGGCGCTGCCCAGGCTGGAGGCCATCTTGAAGATGCCGGCCCCGGCCCCGGCCTGGTCGGCGGGCAGGTTGGACAGCGCGGCGTCGGTGGCGGGGGTGGCGTAGAACGCCAGACCCAGGCCGAAGACGGCATAGGCCACGACGGCCAGCACCTTGTAGGTGTCGAGCATCACCCACGTGGGCATGAGCAGCAGGCAGGTCAGGCCGACCAGCATCGAGCCCCACATCATCGGGCGGCGCGGGCCGAAGCGCTGGAGCAGCTTCTCCCCGACCCGGATGAAGGCGACGATCATGATCGCGTAGCCGATGCTCAGCAGCCCCGCCTCGCCGGCAGAGACGGCGTCCTGCGCGCCGGGCTCCCGGGCCCGCTGCAGCATTTGCTGGCTGACGATGAGCAGGCCCATCGTGCCGTTGAGGATGAAGTTGGACACCACGGCACCGGTGAAGGTGGTGTTGCGGAAGAGCGCGAAGTCGATGAAGGGCACCGCCTGCCGCCGCTCCCACAGCACGAAGGCGGTGATGCCCACGACGGCCACGACCGCCAGGGCCAGGGTGATCGGGTTGGTCCAGCCCAGCTGCTTGCCGAAGATCAGCACGATCATCATCGCCAGAACGGTGATCATGAAGATGACCAGCCCGATGCCGTCGAAGCCGCGGTGCGCCGCCCCCTCGACGCGGCTCTCCGGGGTGCCCCGGATGAGCATGATCGCCACGACGCAGACCACGATCGAGACCAGGAAGATCCAGCGCCAACCCAGGTTGCTGGCCATCTGCCCGCCGAAGACGGCGGCCGAGCCGGCGCCGCCGAAGGAGCCGATCGACCACATCGAGACCGCGCGCTGCCGACCGGCGCCGTCCCAGTAGGTCTTCACCAGGGCCAGCGTCGAGGGCATGATGCAGGCTGCGGCGAAGCCCTGGACCGCCCGCCCGACGAGCAGCAGCGGCAGCGCCACGACGCCGGCGGCCAGGACGACCAGGACGTTGCCCAGGATCATCGCGAGCAGCCCGATCATCGCCATCCGGACGCGCCCGGTGCGGTCGGCCAGCCCACCCATGACGACGGTGAACAGGCCGGAGAAGAGCGCGGTGATCGAGACCGCGAGGTTCATCTGCTGGGCGCTGATCCGCTCGGCCTCGGTGTTGATGCCGCGCAGGATCTCGGGGGCCACCGTCCCGACCGTGCCGGCGAACAGCCAGAAGGTCAGGACCGCCAGCACCAGTCCCAGCAGCAGCTTGTCATTTCCCTGGTATGCGGTGCGCTCGGGCTGGGGGGCGGGCGTCACCGTCGTGGTGCTCACCTCGCGCCCCCTGCCGGCCCGGCGAGGAAGGCCGTCACGGCGACGACGGCGGCCTCGGTGCCGGTGCGCAGGGTCGGCTGGATCACCGGCCCGAAGGCGGGATTGTGGTTGGGCACGCCCTGCCCCTCGGGGAAGCCGCCGAAGCCCCAGTAGGCGTAGGGCACCCCGAAGGCGTCGGGGATCACGCTGAAGTCCTCCGAGGCCGGGACCCGGCCGAGCTCGTGGACCCGCTCGGCGCCGAGGTGCTCGATGAAGGCCTCGGTGACGCGGGCGGTGACGTCGGGGTCGTTGTCGGTGAGCGGGAAGGACTCGAAGACCTCGATGTCCGGCTCGGCGGGGCAGCCTGCAGCGGCGCACTCGGCGCGCACGATCCGCTCCACCGCCGCGGAGATCCTCTCCTTGACCTCCTCGGAGTAGGCCCGCGTGTTGATCAGCAGCAGGGCCTCTCCCGGGATGATGTTGGCCTTGGCGCCGGCCTGCACGCTGCCGACGGTGACGACGCCGAACTCTCCGGGCGCGAGCTCGCGGGAGACGACGGTCTGCAGCCGGAGCACGATCGAGGCGGCCACCACGACGGGGTCGACCCCCAGGTGCGGCATCGAGCCGTGCGAGCCCCTGCCGTGGACCGTGACCCGCACCGAGGTCCCGGCCGACAGCACCGGCCCGGGGCTGGTGGCGACGTGGCCCGCCTGCGGCTGGGCGAGCACGTGCTGGCCCAGGCAGACGTCCGGGCGCGGGATCGTGTCGACGAGTCCGGCGTCCACCATGCTCTGCGCGCCCTTGCCGACCTCCTCGGCGGGCTGGAAGAGGGCGACGAAGGTGCCGCTCCACGAGTCCCTGCCCTCGCTGAGCAGCTGGGCCGCCCCGAGCGCGCAGGTGATGTGGGCGTCGTGGCCGCAGGCGTGCATGACAGCCACGCTCTTGCCCTCGTCGTCGGTGACGGTGACCGTCGAGGCGTAGTCGAGACCGGTCGTCTCGGTCACCGGCAGGGCGTCGAGGTCGGCGCGGAAGAGGACGGTCGGCCCCTCGCCGTTGGCCAGCACCCCGACGACACCGCCCCCGACCTGGTGCACCGCATACCCCAGCTCCTCGAGGCGCTCGGAGATCAGGGCACAGGTCTGCTCCTCCTGGAAGGAGAGCTCGGGATGGGCGTGCAGGTGCCGGTAGAGCTCCTCCTGCCACCCGGTGATCGCGTCCAGCCCGGCCAGGACCGTCGCCGTGTCCGGCCTGGCCGCCTCGGACATCGCCGTCGTCTCGGGCATCGCCAACCTCCCTCACCGCGGGGCGCCGGCCGGTGGGATCGTCAGCGCTCACTACACGACGAAGCGTAGTATCGTCAGCCACCGCCCGCACCCGATCGGGCGCGGGACGGGCGAGGATGAGTCTCGACCCCGATTCCCCCCGCCAGCATCAGGAGACCTCAGCGTTCGCGTGAACGGGTCCGATGCAGCGCGATCACGGCGACCAACAGACCGCAGCCCGCGATCACGAGCATGGTGACGGCGCCCTCAGCGCCACCCCTGGCAGGGGAAGCGTCGGAGGCGTAGTACGAGTACCACAACCCGATCGCGACGACCGTTGTGCCGATGGGCACCACGCCCAACCTCGAGCCTCTCCGGACAGCCCACGCGCCAAGGATCAGAGGCAGCAGCACGAGCACGAAGAGCAGCGGCGCCTCCCCGATGTCTCGAAGCATGAGATCGACTGGCGTGCTCACGGCGACTCCTGTCCCAGCACGCAGAACTCGTTGCCCGAGGCGTCGCGCAGCACCACCCAGGCGTGCCCCTGCGCCCAGTCGTCGTCCACGCGGGTGGCTCCGAGCGACAGAGCGAGCTCGACCGCCTCCTCCTGGCCCGGGTCGCTAGACTCCGGGCGCACGTCCAGGTGCATCCGGTTCTGGGTCTGCTTTCGTCCTCGCTCCGCCCACAGCTCGAGCAACGGGCCGTGCAGCGAGGGGTGGCGCAGGGTGACCGGCGCGCTGCCCGCGACGGGCACCCAGCCGGTGAGAGCGGCATAGAGCTCGCCGTCGCGCTCGGGGTCGGCGCTGTCCAGCGGGAGCGCGGCGATCGCGCCGGTGTCCTGGTATGCCGTGCGCTCCTCCATCACGCACAGCGGGCTCCCGTCGGGGTCGGCGAGCACCACCCACGGCACGTCCTTCTGGCCGATGTCCAGGGGGCGCGCGCCCAGCTCGATCAGCCGCTCGACCACCTCCTGCTGGCGCGGACCGCCAAGCAGGTCGGGGTGCAGCCTCGGGTGGGGGTCCGGCGCCCGGTCGACCTGCTCCAGGCATACGTCGAGCCAGAGGTCGGGCTGCGCGGGATCGAGGGCCAGCCGCCCCTCATAGGTGTGGTCGGTGAGGATGCCCCGGGTCAGCCCCAGCGCACCCTCCCAGAAGAGCGCGCTGCGGCCGATGTCCCGGGTCTGCAGAACGGTGTCCTCGAGACGCATGCTGCGACGCTACAGGGGACGTGGCCGTCCATCGGGTCGGGTGCGGAGCAGCGCCCATGCACCCAGGGCGGCGACGGCCACCGCGGTCGCGACGGCCGCGTAGCCGACCAGGTCGGAGCGCAGGTCGCCGGTCAGGCGACCGACCGCGACCCAGGAGGTCCCCCAGACCACGGCCGCGACCAGCCCGAGCTGGAGCATCCGCTGGTCGGTCCGGGTCAGCAGGAAGCCGGCGATGGCGACGACCGCGGCCAGCACGGCGACGGTGATCCACCGTGCGGTCCGGCCGTCCTCCGGCACACCCAGCCCCACCAGCCAGGAGGCGATGTTGGCGCACGTCGCCACGCAGATCCACCCCAGGTAGAGACCGAAGGTGAGCGCCACGAAGATGTCGGTGGCCCAGCCGTCGCGGTGCAGCCCGGCGGTGCGGCGCAGCACGATTCCCAGCGAGACCACGATGCCGATCATCACCAGCACCGAGACCAGCACCCAGCCGGCCCAGACCACGATGAGCCACAGACCGTTGAGGGCGATCGCCGCCGCGGCCGGCGCCCGGGTGACCTGCGCCCAGGGGGACGTGGAGATCCACTGCCACACCACATACCCCGCCAGACCGAGGTAGATGACCGACCAGATGGAGAAGGCCGGTCCGTGCGGGGCGATGAGGGTGGCGCTGTCGGAGAAGAGACCGCTGCCCTGGCTCTGGACGCCCTCGGTGCCGCCGAGGACGCCGAAGCCGAGCAGGGTGCCGCCGATCCACAGCACGGCAGCGAGGGTGACGACGACCCGGTCGCGCAGCAGGGTGCCGTCAGTCACGCGTGGCCGCCTTCACGACGGCGGTCGCGGCGGCGGCCGAGGCCGCGGTCACGAAGGTGCCCCACGCGATGTCGGGCACCACCATCTCGGCCGGGAAGTCCTCGATGACGGCCAGGCTGGTCAGATCGTAGGTGGAGTAGGCGACCAGGCCGAGCGCGGCGCCCTGGGCCGCGGCCTTGCCGACGCTCCCCTCCCGCAGGCCCGGGGCGGTCGCGAAGTGGGCGATGCCCAGGGTGTAGATGCCGTAGAACGCGGCGGCCGCCGGCACGTTGAGGGGGTCGGCCATGAGCGGCCCGAGGGCCCGCTGGTTGAAGTCCTTGGCCACGACCCCGAGCCAGAGCGCGTCGAGCGCCCCGAAGACCGCGGCGCCCGCGGCCCAGCCACCGAGCCAGCGGGCAGGCCTCATGGGAGCTCGACGACGGTGGGACCGTCGTCCTTCGCGTCGTCCTTGCCGGTGATCGACCTCACGGTCTGCACGACCATGCCGATCATCGACTCGCCGCCCCAGTACTCCGCCGTGTCGCCGGAGACCTTGAGGATGACGTTGTCGGGGTTCTCCGGGCCGCCGTCCATGAAGGCGTCGGCACCCTTGGACCAGAGCTGCTCGACCAGGGCGCGGTCCTCGACCAGGGTGGCGGTGCCGGCCAGCGAGACCCAGGCCTTCATCGAGGAGTAGGCGACGTTGACCTGGGGGTTGGCGCGGACGTCGCGGGCCACGGCGCTGGAGGAGCGGACGAGGAAGAGGACGTCGCCGTCCTCCTCGTGGACCTGGGTCGACAACGGGCGGCTGGTGAGTCGGCCCTGCGCGGAGCTGGAGTCCACCGTGGTCAGCATCGCGATGTCCATCTTCTTCATCACGTCGTGGACCTTCTGGACCTCGGCAGGGTCGCTGGAGACGTTCACCGGGTCGCTGGGCGTGGTGTCGTGCTGCTGCGGGTGCTCGGACGTGGTCATGACAGCTCCTCTGGGTCGGGGCCTGCCACGCTAGGCGGGCGGGGCCCCGCTGTCCTGCTGAGACGCAACGGCTTCCGTCAGCGCTGGTCCTGGCACCACCGGCCGCAGGGCTCGCGGTGGACGGCCCAGTGGCCCGACCCTTCGCCGTGGGAAGGATGGCCGGGCGGGTAGAGCGAGGGTGCGTCGTGCATGCCGTGCAGGGTGAAGGGCGGGCGCCCGGCCTGGATGTCGACGTCCAGGCGGCGGCGGGCATCGGCCCAGAACTCCCCCAGGGCGCGGTCGTGGTCGGCCCGGTAGAGCTGCTTGCCCCCTGGCGTGCGGGTCAGCTCGCCCAGCACGGGGCCGTCCGGGGTGTCGTAGAGGTCGACCCTGATGAACGGCAGCGCGACCGCCCGGGACAGGTGCCGCGCGACGTCCATCATCTCGGTGAAGGAGACCGGCAGGGGGATGCCGGGGTCCGTGCCGGCCGGGATCACGTCGTGGCCGAGGTCCTGCCCCTGCTCGTCGACATAGCGGCTGGCGACGGTCGCCAGGTTGCCGTGCTGGCCGGCCCTCCGCAGCAGGACGTGGCCGATGCGGCCGTAGAAGGCGTAGGCCTTGACGTCGTCGGGCAGGGTGCCCGGTGCCTGACCGACCTGCTCGAGCAGCTCCTCGGCGAAGAACGGTCCCCGTGCCTGGTCGGTGGCGTCGAGATGGGCGCGGAGCGCAGCGGCGTCGAGCTCGCCCGCCTTCCCCGCGACGCGGTAGCGGTCGTGGCCCACCCGGGTCAGGGGCAGCACCCCGTGGCTGCCCGCGCCCCGGTCGGACTTGAGGACGAAGCGCTCCGGCAGCCCGTCCAGGTCGATGTCTGAGGTCTTGGCCCACACGCCCAGGACCCGTGGCACGGGGACGCCGTGGCTGGCGGCGAGTCGATAGTTGCGCAGCTTGTAGGGAACCTGGAGCAGCGGGTGCTGCCTGGCGCCGGGCGTGTGCCACAGGGCCTTGGCCGAGCCGCGTGCCGCCATCAGCTCGCGGCGGAAGGACGGGGGCAGGTCGTGACCGTCCCGCTCCCCCCGGTAGGACGCCAGCTCGGCCTCCAAGGCCGCCACCCGCTCCCGGAGCTCGGCGACCTGCTCGGCGCGCTGGGCCAGGCGCCGGTCCCGCCAGGCCAGCGGTGGGATGGCTGCGATCACACGGCTGCGCAGACCTGCCACGTGGACCTCCGTCCTCCTCGTAGTGCGTCCACATCCGCAGAACATGTACCACGTTCTCCTCAGGGAGCACCTGGGCTACCAGCCACCCGCCCGCCGGCGTACGTACCGGCGTGCGCAATGGACCCCATCCTCGGCTCTTGGGCGGATTTCGGCCGTTGTGCACGCCGGTACGTACGCGCGTCGGGACCTCATCGTTCGAGGAGAGCTGGCGAAGGGACTCGAACCCTCAACCACCTGTTTACAAGACAGGTGCGCTACCAATTGCGCCACGCCAGCGGACGTCCGGGCACGCCCCGGACGGCCTGACGAGTCTAAGCGACCGGGAGAGCCCGGCCCGGCGCGGCTCAGCCGATGACGTTGGCGTTGAGCCAGCCCTGCAGCGCGAGGACGGTGCGGTAGTTCATGTAGGTCGACCCGTCGCGGGTCATCCCGATGCGGTCCTGCAGTGCGGCCTGCGACGCGGGGCCCCAGTCGCCGTCGGCAGGGGTGCCGACCGTGCGCTGCAGCGCCATGATCGTGGTGGTGTTCCAGTAGCCGGTCTCCTGGATGCCCGCCCACCGCTGGATCGCCTTGACCGTCAGCGGGCCACGGCTGCCGTCCAGGACCAGCGGCGCCATGTCGGAGACCCCACCCCCACCGGTCGAGGCCCGCAGGATGGTGCCGCTGATGTAGCCACGGCCGTCGGCGAGCTTGACCCAGCCGTTGGACAGGACCCCCTTGACGGTGGTCCCGTAGCGGGCGCCCCCGGCGATCGAGTAGGACGTGCCCGGACCGGAGCGGATGTTGGCGCCGGCGGTGGCGGTGACCACATAGCTGGCACCGCTCGACGGCGGCGCGGGCGCGGGCTCCGGCGCAGGAGCCGGGGCGGGGGCCGACGTGGACAGCGTCGTCAGGCTGATCCACCGACCGCCCTCCATGGAGACCCAGCCGCCCTTCTCTGTGCCGCTGACCTTGGTGCCGGTCGCGGCCGAGCCGATGATCGAGTAGTTCGTCCCAGGTCCGGAGCGGATGTTGGCGCCGGGGGTGGCGGTGACGTACCAGGTGCCGGGGCTGACGTCCCGCGACGGCGGGTCGACGTCCTGCCCGGGATAGGGAGCCAGGCCGTTCTCCATCGTCAGGCCGGCGCGCACGGAGCAGACGGGCCAGGCTCCCGGCCCCTGGACCTTGAGCACCTTCTGGGCGATGGTGATCTGCTGGATCTTGGTCGCCTGGTGGGCGTAGGGGGCGAACTGGGTGCCGCCGAAGGAGACCCAGGTCGGGTGCCAGAACTGCAGGCCGCCGTAGAAGCCGTTGCCGGTGTTGATCGACCAGTTGCCCGTCGACTCGCAGTGGGCGACGCGGTCCCAGACGTTGTCCTCGGCCGCCGCGGTCTGCGCGGGCAGGGTCACGCCGGCCAGCCCGGCCGCCCCGGCGAGCACGGCGCTGCCGGCCTTGCGGAGCCCGCCGGTCGCGCGGTCCTGGGTGCTGGTCACACGGGAGTTCGCCATGGGTCGCTGATCCTTCCGGCGGGGTCGTTCGGGACAACCTCTCGGCCCGCGATGTGACTGATGGGACCAGAGATGGATGGGACAACTCTTCACGGTAGGCCACCCTCTCGGACACCCGGTAGGAGATGTGGCGAGGATCACACCAGGCGTCCGGCCGGAGTCGCCGCAGGTCTCAGGACGCAGGCAGGTCTCAGAGCGGGAAGCCGTAGGGCAGCCACTGCCGCGGGTCGAAGTTGGGGCCCAACGGCCACCAGGACACCGTCCCGCCGTCGAGGACCGCCCAGGCCGCGAGCGCCGCCCCGCCGACGACGCACAGCGTGGCGACCACCGTCGTCGGCAGCCCGGCGGGGACCATGCCCCGCAGCGTCGTCCGCGAGCCGCGCCGCAGGGCGGTCGCCCCCAGGCCCCACCAGCCGACGAGACCGCCGACCAGCGCCGCGGCACCCATCGCGATCGGCGAGTCCGGGGTCACCCCGATCATCAGCTCGGAGATGGACACCGACCAGGCGACCCCGAGCGCCACCAGCCCGGCGATCGCCACCGGCAGGATCAGCGCGAACGCGGTCGTGACCAGGCTGGCCAGCAGGTTCCACGGGGAGGCCAGGACGAGCATCGGGACGTCGCTGCGACGCCGCCCCGCCTCGTGACGGCGCAGGACCAGGCCGGTCAGGCTCCGGTCCACGGTCCGGGTGAGCACGCCCCATACCGCGAAGAGCCCCCACGCCAGGACCGGGGCGACGGTCGCGAGCCCGACGAAGAGCACCAGGAGCGCGGCCAGCGTGCCGCTGCGCGCGCTGCGCCCGATGCGGGGGTCGGGCCCGCCCTGCTCCCCCGGCTCCGGCGTCACCTCGTGCAGGCCGAAGGGCTCGGGGTATGCGGCAGGTCCGGCAGCCTGCTCCCTCACCTCCGGGACGGGCTTGGGGCGCCGCGGTGGCGGGTCGGGCCAAGGGTCGGCCACACGTGCCGGCGCCACCCGGGTCGGGTCGGGCCGACGCTGCGGCGCGACCTGCGTTGCCCAGGACGGCAACGCCTGGGTGACGTCCTCGTGGCGGGCATAGCGCTCCAGCCCGTCGAGCACCTGGGCCTGGGTCGGGCGCCGCTCGGGGTCGGGGTCCAGCGCTGCGGCCAGGAGCGGGGCGAGGCGGGGGTCGACGCCCTCGAGCTGGAGACGCCCGCGCAGCACCCGGTCGAGGACGACCGTGAGCGGGCCGCGGCCGAAGGGCGGCTGCCCGCTCGCGGCGAAGGCGAGCGTGGCCGCCCAGCCCCACCAGTCGGTGGCCTCCCCCACGTCGCCACCCTCGACGACCTCGGGCGACAGATAGCCCGGGGTGCCCATGACCATCCCGGTCATGGTGAGTCGGACGTCGTCGGCGACCTGGGCGATGCCGAAGTCGATGACCACCGGGTCGAGGTGGCCGTCGCGCTCGACCAGCAGCACGTTGCCCGGCTTGAGGTCGCGGTGCACGATGCCCGCGCCGTGGATCGCGCGCAGGGCCTCCCCCAGACCGCGCCCCAGCCGCAGCAGCGCCTCCCCCCGCAGCGGGCCGCGGCTCTCGACGACCTCGTCCAGCGGCGGGCCGTCGACGAACTCGGTGACGATGTAAGGCGCAGGTCCGTCCACGTCCGCGTCGATGACGGCCGCCACGCGCGGGTGGTGGACCCTGGCAAGCGTGTGGACCTCGCGGCGCAGCCGCTCGCGGGCGTGCTCGTCGTGGGCGATGTGCTCGCGCAGGACCTTGATGGCGACCTCGCGGCCGCGGCGGTCGGTGGCCCGCCACACCACGCCCATGCCGCCCTCGCCCAGGCGCTCGTGCAGCTCGTAGTCGCCCAGCATCCGCGGGCCGGCGATCCCCTGCCCGCCACCGGAGACGCGCCCACGCGCAGGCCGCGGCACCGGACGGGTCACGTCCGTGTCGCCGCGGTGCTGGCCTGGCTCGGTGGTCACGGTCTCCACGGTATGCGCACTCCTGCCCCCTCGGGCACCTTGGTCGATCCGGCTGGGCGCGTGTCTGCCCCGCCCCCTAGGGTTGTCACGAGGACAACGAGCAAGGGACATCCATGGTTTCCACCGCTGATCCGCGCACCTACGACTTCGTGATCGCCGCCAACCGGCTGCCCGTCGACCGGCACGTCAGCCCCGATGGCACCACCACGTGGAAGACCAGCCCCGGCGGGCTGGTCACCGCGATGGAGTCGGTCATGCACGGCCGGGAGGCCGCCTGGGTCGGCTGGGCCGGCTTCCCCGGCGAGGCCCCCGAGCCCTTCGACGACGACGCGCTGCGGCTGCACCCGGTGCCGCTGTCGGCCGAGGAGCTCGTCGACTACTACGAAGGCTTCTCCAACGACACCCTCTGGCCGCTCTACCACGACGTGATCGTGCCGCCCACCTTCCACCGCTCGTGGTGGCACACCTACCAGAAGGTCAACGACCGCTTCGCCGCCGCGATCGCCGAGGTGGCCGCCGAGGGCGCCACGGTGTGGGTGCACGACTACCAACTCCAGCTCGTGCCGGCGCTGCTGCGGGACCGCCGCCCCGACCTGCGGATCGGCTGGTTCAACCACATCCCCTTCCCGCCGGTGGAGCTCTTCGCCCAGCTCCCCTGGCGCGGCCTGATCCTGCGCGGGCTGCTCGGCGCCGACTTCCTCGGTTTCCAGCGGCCCGACGACGCCCGCAACTTCATGCGCTCCTGCCGCTCGGTGCTCGGCACCACCAACCGTGGCGACGTCGTGCACTGGGCCGGGGCCGACGACGACCGGCTCGGGGCCGCTCCGCGCCGGGCCCGCGCGGCCGCGGTGCCCATCTCGATCGATGCCTCGGGCTTCGAGCACCTGGCCCGCAGCCCCGAGGTGCGTGAGCGCGCCCGGGAGATCCGGGAGTCGCTCGGCGACCCGGAGGTGGTCCTGCTCGGCGTCGACCGGCTCGACTACACCAAGGGCATCCGTCACCGGCTCCGCGCGATCGGCGAGCTCTTCGAGGACGGGGAGATCGCCCCGCCGGAGGTGACCTTCGTGCAGGTGGCCACGCCCAGCCGCGAGCGCGTCGAGGCCTACCGCACGCTGCGCGAGCAGATCGAGGGCACCGTCGGGCGCATCAACGGCGACTTCTCCCACCTGGGCGACACCGCGATCCACTACCTGCACCAGTCCTACGGCCGCGAGGAGATGGCGGCGCTCTTCCAGGTGGCCGACGTCATGCTCGTCACCCCGCTGCGCGACGGGATGAACCTCGTGGCCAAGGAATATGTCACCGCCCGGCACGACGGCGGCGGCGCCCTGGTGCTCTCCGAGTTCACCGGCGCGGCCGAGGAGATGCGCTCGGCCTATCTGTGCAACCCCCACGACATCACCGGGCTGAAGCAGACGATCCTGCGCGCGATCCGCGACACCCCGACCGCCAAGAAGCGCAGGATGTCGGCCCTGCGCCGCCGGGTGCGCACCCACGACGTCCAGCGGTGGGCCGACGACTTCCTGCGCGCGCTCGCGGTCGCCCCCGGCAAGCCCGAGAAACCGACCCACACCGACGGCAAGGACGCGTGATGACTCTCTCCCCCGAGCTGCACGCCGCGCTGGCCGAGCTCGCCTCCCGCGGGCGCATCCTGGTCGCCAGCGACTTCGACGGGGCCCTGGCCCCGCTCGTCCTCGATCCCATGGACTCCCGACCGATCGAGGGGGGTATGGAGTCTCTCACCGCCCTCTCCACGGCACCGGGGACCACAGTCGCCCTGGTCTCCGGACGGGCTCTGGGTCCCCTGCGCGAGCTCTCCGGCGCCCGGGAGCCGTTGCTGCTCATCGGCTCCCACGGCGCCGAGGACTCGCGCCTGCCCGACGGCCTGGCCCTGGACGAGCGGCAACGCGTGCTGCTGGCCACCCTCGAGGAGGAGACCCGGCGGCTGGCCGAGGACCACCCCGGCATCCGCGTGGAGGACAAGCCGGCCGCCCGCGTCATCCACACCCGTGGCCTGCCGCCCGAGGTGGGCTCCGCCGCCCTGGAGGCGGCCACCGCCCTGGGGAAGCGGCATACCGATCTGGTCGTGACCCCCGGCAAGGAGGTCGTCGAGCTGGCCGTGGCGCACGTGGGCAAGGGGGTGGCGCTGCTGGCGCTGGCCGACGACCTGGGTGTGGACGCGATCTTCTACGCCGGAGACGACGTCACCGACGAGCACGCCTTCGAGGCCCTGGCGCACGACCCCGACCAGGAGCGCGCGGCACGGCGGGTGACGGTGCGGGTCGGTGACGGGCCGACCGCGGCGCAGCACCGCGTGGCCGACGAGCCGGGCCTGCTCGAGGTGCTCCAGACCCTCGAGGCGCTCCGCACGAGCCGCTAGTCAGCCGCGGGCGGTGACCGGGGCGGGCGCGGTGGACGAGCGGAGGATCAGCTCGGGCACGAAGGTGTACTCGCGGTGCTCGGCCCTCTCGCCGGAGACCTCGGACAGCACGGCCGTCACGGCGGCCTGGGACATGCCGCGCACGTCCATCCGGATCGTGGTCAGCGGCGGGTCGACGAAACCCATGAACGGGACGTCGTCGCTGCCGATCACCGACAGGTCGTCCGGGACGGTCAGGCCCAGCTGACCGGCGCCGCGCAGGACGCCCAGCGCCATGACGTCCGAGCCGGCGATGACCGCGGTGGCCCCGGCGTCGACGAGCTGGCGGGCCGCCGTCGCGCCGCCCTCGACCGAGAAGAGCGTGGTCGAGATGAGGTCGTCGAGGTCCACGCCCTCGGGCAGGTCGTCGGCCATCGCGGCCCGGAAGCCCTCGATGCGCCGCTGGACGGGGACGTAGCGCAGCGGGCCGGTGGCGAAGCCGATGCGCCGGTGGCCCAGGTTGCGCAGGTGCCGGACCGCCAGCTGCATCGAGGCGACGTCGTCGTGGCTGATGAACGTGGCGTCCACGTCGTCGCGGTAGCCGTTGACCAGCGCGATCGGCAGGCCGCGATCGCGCAGCGAGGAGTAGCGCTCCGTGCTGGCGGTGGTGTCGGCGTGGAAGCCGCTGACGAAGATGATCGCCGAGACGCCGCGGTCCAGCAGCATCTGGACGTACTCGTCCTCGTGCACGCCGCCGGGGGTCTGCGTGCACAGCACGGGCGTGTAGTTGGCGGCGGCCAGCTGGGTCTCGATCTCCTGGGCGAACATCGGGAAGATCGGGTTGGTCAGCTCCGGCACGACCAGGCCGATGAGCCCGGCGCTGTTCTTCTTGAGCTTGCTGGGGCGCTCGTAGCCGAGCACGTCCAGCGCGGTCAGCACCGTCTGGCGGGTCGAGGTGGCCACGCCGGGCTTGTCGTTGAGCACCCGGCTCACGGTCGCCTCGCTGACCCCCGCATAGGCGGCGAGGTCGGCGAGACGACCGCGGGAACGAGCCACGGTGGTCACTTCACGGAGCCGGAGGTCAGTCCACCGATGAGCTGCTTCTGCAGGCTCAGGTAGACCAGCACGGGCGGGATCGAGGCGATGAGTGCGCCGGCCGAGAACATGCCGAAGTACTTGTTGCGGTCGGCCAGGTTCAGCGAGTAGAGGCCGACGCCCAGGGTCCGGACGTCCTGGTCCAGCAGGAAGATGCTGGCCAGCATGAACTCGCCCCACAGGCCGATGAAGGCCAGGATGCCCACGGTGGCCAGGATGGGGGCGACCAGGCGCAGGGTCATCGTGAAGAAGATCCGCGCGTGGCTGGCGCCGTCCATCTTGGCCGCCTCGTCCAGCTCCTTGGGGATGGTGTCGAAGTAGCCCTTGAGCAGCCAGACGTTGGCGCCCATCGCACCGCCCAGGTAGACCAGCAGCAGGCCCCACAGGGTGTTCAGGCCGATGCCGGGCAGCGACTCACCGATGCGCAGGAACATGATGTAGATCGCCGGGAAGGCCAGCAGCGCCGGGAACATCTGGGCCAGCAGCAGCGCCATCAGGCCGGGGCGACGGCCCTTCCACCGCAGCCGGGAGAAGGCGTAGGCCGCCGCGGCCGCGATGAAGAGCTGGATGATCGTGCCCAGGCCGGCCACGATGAGGCTGTTCCTGAACCACGTCCAGAACGGGAAGGTCGTGGAGTTGAACAGGTCGTTGAAGTTCTTCATCGAGAAGTGCTGCGGGATCGGGCTGGTCGCGTTGAGCGTGCCGGCCGGGTTGAGCGCCGCGCTGACGATGAACATCACCGGGAAGAGCGCCCAGATGACGACGATGATCGCCAGCAGGTGGCGCCACCAGACGCCGCTCCTGCGCCGTCCCCCGGCGGGGACGACCGGCACCTGACCGGCGCGCAGCTCGTCCTTGCCCTCGGGCTTGAGGGTCGGGTCGGCGGCGAGGCTGCCGCCGGGCTGGATCGGGGTGTCCTGGCTCATGTTCAGTTCACATCCTCAAGGGCGGCGGACCGACGGAAGCCGATGTAGCTGATCGCTCCGACGAGGAAGAAGATCACGATGCTCACGGCGGAGGCCAGACCGATGTTCGGGTTGCCCGACTCCAGCGCCAGTCGGTAGGCGAAGTTGATCAGCAGGTCGGTGTTGCCGACCAGGGTGTTGGTGGAGTCGAAGGGACCACCACCGGTCACCAGGTAGACCAGGGTGAAGTTGTTGAAGTTGAAGGCATAGCTGGCCACCAGCAGCGGGCCCACCGCGACGAGGAGCAGCGGCATGATCACCGAGGTCAGGGTCCGGATCGGGCCGGCGCCGTCGACCGCGGCCGCCTCCTTGACGTCCTGCGGGATCGACTGCAGGGCACCGGTGCAGATGAGGAACATGTAGGGGAAGCCCAGCCACAGGTTGGTGATGATCAGGGACAGCCGGGCGAACCACGGGTCGGTGCGCCACGGGATCTCCAGCCCGATGAGGTTGTTGATCAGGCCGAACTGCGGGTTGAACATCGAGGCCCACACGATGCCGGTGACGAAGATCGGCAGGGCGTAGGGCAGCACCATCAGCGAGCGGTAGATGCCCTTGCCCTTGAGGCGAGGATCGTTGAAGAGGAGCGCGAGCAGCATACCGAGAAGGAAGGTGCTGACCACCGTGATCAGGGGGAAGACCAGGTTCCACAGGAAGATCTTGAGGAAGCCGCTGCGGAAGCTGGGGTCGGTGAAGATCGTGGCGAAGTTCTTCAGGCCGACGTTCTCGGTCCACCCGGCGGTCAGCGGGGCGCCCTCGCCGTCCTCGGGGACGAAGTTGCCCTCGGCGGCGACGTAGCGCTTGCCCTCGAGGGTGGTCATGACGTCGTTCTCCTCGTCGTAGGTGATCGAGGGCTGACCGACGTAGGCCGCAGAGGTGGTCGCGGCCTTGATGCCGGCGCCGGTGTCACCGACCGGGACGGCGAAGGCCTGGACCTCCTGGCCACGCTGGTTGGCCTCCATGAGGTTGAGGACGCGGTAGCCGGGGGCGGCCTCGACCGTGCCGTTGCTGCGGATCGCCACACCCTCCGCGGCCAGCGGCTCCAGGCCCTCCTCGGTGCCGACGAAGAGCTGGTAGCCGTCGGCGGTGACGTTCTCGCCGAGCTGCGCCTCGCCACCCTCCTCGGCGCCCTCCTCGAGCTCGCCCGCATCGTCGGCGGGGGCCACGGTGAGCAGCATGGACAGCTCACCGGTCTCGATCGGCTGGCCCTCGGGCACCGCGATCGACATGCCGTAGCGGGGGGCCTCCGGGTCCTGACGCACCGACTGGGCGCGGATGGCGTCGATCGCCTCCTCCTTGGTCAGCGTGTGGCCGTCGCCGTAGTTGGTGAAGGCCGTGCCGACCGTGTAGACGATCGGCCACATCTGGAACAGGAGCAGCAGCACCAGGCCGGGGAGCATGTACTTCATCGGGACCAGGCGGCGCGTGGAGTAGACGACCAGGACCATCATCGCGACGAAGGCGATGACGGTCACGATCAGCCACGAGCCGGCCTCGATGGCCTGCTGCGCGGCCCAGCCCAGGAGCGCGATCGTGAGGGCGATCGCTGCCCATTTGGCGACGTGGACCCAGGCCGGGGTGTGGTCGAGCTCGCCCTTGGGCGGCGGCTCGGTGGCCGGCGGCCGGGCCGCTGTCGAGGTCGATGACATCGGTGTCTTCTCTCCCTTGGATGGCGTGCGGGCGCTGGCCCGAGGATCAGGTCGGGACGGGACCTGGTAAACCGTACGGCCCGGGGCTGCTCGCCCCGCGGTCGTACGGCATACCGGACCCCGCCCCGGGGCAGGTGGGTCTCACCTGCCCCGGGAGGGTGTCATCGGGTCACTGCAGGGCGGACTCGACCTCGGACTGCGCGGTCTTCATGCGCTCGGCGGCGTCCTCGCCGGAGACGATGCCGGCGGTGGCCTTGCCCAGCGGGCCCCAGACGGCGTTCATCTGCGGGATGTTGGGCATCGGGGTGGCGCCGACGGCGGCCTCGCCCCAGGCGGCGATGTCCTCGTTGTCGGCCGCGACCTGCTCGTAGGCCTCGGTCAGGGCCGGCGGGCGGTCACCAGCCTCGAACAGCGAGAGCTGCACCTCGGGACGGGTGACGAACTCCTGCACGAAGGTCTGCGCGATCTGCGGGTTCTTGCTCTGCGCGGAGACGAAGAAGGACTGGACACCCAGGAACGGGCTGGTCTCGCCGCCGTCCTCGAAGTCCGGGATCGGGTCGATGGCGTACTCGATGCCGGCCTCGGAGATCTGGCCGATCGCCCACGGGCCGGAGACCATGTAGGCGGCCTTGCCCTCGGCGAACAGCGGGATCACGTTGGAGGCGTCCTGGTTGGTGGAGAGCGCACCCTCCTCGGCCAGCCAGGCCATCTTCTCGGCGCCCTTCAGGGTGTCCTCGGAGTCGAGGATGACCTCGGTGCCGTCGAAGCCGCCCTCGTCGAGCAGCGGGAAGATGCCGCCGCCGTAGGCGGACAGGTAGGGGTAGAGCGAGAAGGCGTTGCCGTCCGCACCCACCTCCTGGGTCATGATCAGCTCGGCCTCTCCGTCGGCGACCAGCTGCTTGCCGTGCTCGACCAGGGCCTCCATGGACTCGGGGGCCTCGGGGGCGAGCTCGGTGTTGCGGATCAGGGCGAGGGACTCGACGGCGTAGGGGACCGCGTAGGTCTGGCCCTCGAACTTCACGGCCTCGATCGACTCGGGGCTGAAGGCGGAGGAAACCTGCTCGGAGAGCTGGATCGGGGCGACCACGTTGTTCTGGACGAGCTCGCCCAGCCAGTCGTGCGCACCGACGGCGATGTCCGGGCCGGCGCCGGCGCCGACGGAGTCCTTGAACTGCTCGCGCAGCTTCTCGTTGGCCACGATCTGGATGTTGACCGGGACACCGGTCTCCTCCTCGAAGGCGGCAGCGTGCTCCTGCAGCGCCTCGGCGCGCAGGTCGTCGGCCCAGATCACCAGGCTGTTGCCGTCGGAGGCGGCCGGGGCGGCGCCCTCCTCGGTGGCGGCGGCGTCGTCGGCGGGGGCCTCCTCGGTGGCGGCCTCCTCCTCGGCGGGGGCCTCCTCGGTGGTCTCCTCCGTCTGCGTGGTGTCAGTGGTGGGAGCCGCGGGGGTGTCGGCGTCGCCGTCGCCGCAGGCGGTCAGCAGCAGGGCGGCGATACCCGTCATGGCCAGTGCACCGGTGGTGCGCTTCATCTGTTCTCCTTCGAACGTGGTGTGCCCGGTGACGAGTCCAGGGGGCTGCGCCGCCGTGCTGTGACAACCGACGTCGGAGTGAGCCAGTTGTCGTGATGGTGCTGTCAAGTATGCAGAACCTTCGGTCGGTCTGCAAGATCTTGCAACGGGATCTACGACATCTGGTAGCGTGATCCTCGTCACCGGCAACGTCGCCCTGACCTGCGCCAGCGGGATCGGGCTCCGGCCCTGGGCGATCGAGCCGGAGACGTGCCTCGCGGCGCCGTCGCGAGGTTCCTTTACAACGGATCGTCCGGCACGTACCTGCCGGTGAAGGAAAGGCTCATCCATGGCAACTGTCACCTTCGACGGAGCGACGCGCATCTACCCCGGTGCCGACACCCCCTCGGTCGACCAGCTCAACATCGAGATCGCCGACGGCGAGTTCCTCGTCCTCGTCGGGCCCTCCGGCTGCGGCAAGTCCACCTCGCTGCGCATGCTCGCCGGCTTGGAGGAGGTGAACAGCGGCCGCATCCTCATCGGCGACCGCGACGTCACCCACATGGCCCCCAAGGACCGCGACGTGGCGATGGTCTTCCAGAACTACGCGCTCTACCCGCACATGACGGTCGCCGACAACATGGGCTTCGCCCTGAAGATCGCCGGCAAGTCCAAGTCGGAGATCCGCGAGCGCGTCGAGGAGGCCGCCAAGATCCTCGACCTGACGCAGTACCTCGAGCGCAAGCCCAAGGCCCTCTCCGGTGGTCAGCGTCAGCGCGTCGCCATGGGCCGCGCCATCGTGCGCCAGCCGCAGGTCTTCCTCATGGACGAGCCGCTGTCCAACCTGGACGCCAAGCTGCGTGTCCAGACCCGCACCCAGATCGCCTCCCTGCAGCGCCGCCTGGGCGTCACCACCGTCTACGTGACCCACGACCAGGTCGAGGCCATGACGATGGGTGACCGCGTGGCGGTCCTCAAGGACGGCATCCTGCAGCAGGTCGACAGCCCGCGCCGCATGTACGACCACCCGGACAACGTCTTCGTCGCCGGCTTCATCGGCTCCCCCGCGATGAACCTCATGACGGTCCCCGTCGCCGACGGCGGCGTGCAGCTGGGCGACTACGTCCACCCGGTCGACCGTGAGGTCCTCTCCGCCGCCGGCGGCCGCGAGGTCGTCCTCGGCGTCCGCCCGGAGGACCTGGAGCTGTCCGACTCCGGCCGCGGCCTGCCGATCGAGATCGACGTCGTCGAGGAGCTCGGCGCCGACGCCTACATCTACGGCCAGCTGCCCGGCTCCGAGGTCGCTGACAAGCCGTTCATCGCGCGCGTCGACGGCCGCACCCCGCCGAAGAAGGGTGAGATCGTCCACTTCCAGCCCAAGGGTGACCACATCCACGTCTTCAACGCCGAGACGGGCGAGCGCATCAGCAAGTAGCCCCACCCCATCCCCACCGGACGCGTCCAGTGGTTGCTCAGGCAGCCACCGGGCGCGCCTTGTGGTCCGCTCCGGCCCACGGATCGACGCGGGCGAGCGATGGGACTCAGTCCGCTCCGACCACCTCCGTCGGCTCGACCAGGCGCTCCGCACCCACCCAGGGACCGCCGCCAGCCACGACAGCGCGGCGCTCCTCCACAACCTGCCCATCGTCGTCGCGCCCACGGCCGAGGTGCACATCGTCCAGGTCGACGGCTTCCCCAGCTCGCGCCGGCTCCCGGACGTCACCATCCACCACAGCGACTCCGGGCCGATCCCGCTCACCACCGCCGAAGGCCTTCGCCTCACCACGATGGCCCGCACGGTCGCCGACGTCCTCCGGACCCGGCGGGTGCCGCACGCACTGGCGACACTCGATCAGTCTCTTCGCCAAGGGCAGGTCAGCCTCCAGCAGGTCCGCGCCGAGCTGGACGCGCAGAAGCGCTGGACCGGCAAGGTCCGGGCGCAGCAGGTTCTCGATCTCGCCGACCCGGCCCGGGAGAGCTGGGGAGAGTCCCATTCCTACGGGGTGATCGCCGAGCTGAAGTTTCCTCGCCCGCTGCCACAGATCGAGATCCTCGACGAGACATTCACCTTCGTCGCCCGCGTCGACGGACTCCTCGACCACGAGCTCGTCTTCTTCGAGATCGACGGCACCGTCAAATACTTCCTAGACCCAGCCCAAGGCGAGGACGCGAGCAGACGGCGCGCCGCAAGCTTGCGGAGGAAGCCACCCGGCACGACAGTCTCGAGAGCCTGGGGCTCGTCGGGGCGCGATGGACCCCTGACCTGGCGATGCGCTCACCGGACGACGTCCGCCACCGCCTACGCACCGCCATCGCCAAGGCTCGCGGCAACGTCTTCACGGGGTGGGTTCGCTGGCAGGGCCAGCTGTGCCGTTTGCCACTCCTCCCACGCTGAAGGGGTATGCGGTGAGGCGAGACGCCGCATACCTCGCCTCAAGCTGGCTCGAGCAACCACAGGACGCGCTCAGTCGCGCTCACGGCAACCACACGACGCGCCCGGTCGCGGTGGGGACAACCACACGACGCGCCCGGTCGGAGTGGGTGGGGGTCGATCGGAACTAGGGTGGTCGGCATGGCGCTGGACTTCACCGCGATCACGCCGGACCCGGCGCTGCTCGACCTGCCCTGGGAGACGCCGCTGGAGGAGTGGCCCGAGGAGCACCTGGCCGCGCTCCCCCGCGGCATCTCGCGGCACGTCGTGCGGTTCGTCAAGATGTCGGGGCACGTGATCGCGGTCAAGGAGATCAGCGAGCCGCTGGCCCGGCGCGAGTTCCAGACCCTGCGCAACCTGCGCCGCCTGGGCCTGCCGACCGTGGAGCCGCTGGCCGTCGTCTCCGGGCGCACCGACGTCCACGGGCAACCCCTGGACGCCTGCCTCATCACGCGGCACCTGAAGTTCTCCCTCCCCTACCGTGCCGTCTTCTCCCAGCGGCTGCGCGAGGACACCGCCCGGCGCACCCTCGACGCCCTCGCCGTCCTGCTCGTCCGCCTCCACCTGGCCGGCTGCTTCTGGGGCGACGTCTCCCTGTCCAACACGCTCTTCCGCCGCGACGCCGGCGACTTCGCCGCCTACCTCGTCGACGCCGAGACCGCCGAGCTGCACCCCCAGCTCTCCCGCGGCCAGCGCGAGCACGACCTCTTCGTGGCCCACGGCAACATCGCCGGGGAGCTGATGGACCTGGAGGCCGGCGGCCAGCTGGCCGAGGGCGAGGACCCGGTCGAGATCGCCAACCGGCTGATGCACCGCTACGACCTGCTCTGGAACGAGCTGACCGGTGAGGAACGCTTCGAGCGCGGCGACCGGTGGAAGGTCGAGGAGCGCATCCGGCGCCTCAACAACCTCGGCTTCGACATCGACGAGCTGGAGATGAGCACCGACGTCGACGGCACGACGCTGCGCATCCAGCCCAGGGTCGTCGACGCCGGCCACCACTCCCGCCGCCTCATGCGCCTGACCGGCCTGGACGTCGAGGAGAACCAGGCCCGCCGCCTCCTCAACGACCTCGACTCCTACCGTGCCGCCACCGACCGGCTCGGAGACGACGAGGAGCTGGTCGCGCACGACTGGCTCTCGCAGATCTACGAGCCGACGACACGCGCCGTCCCGCCCGAGCTGCGCGCCAAGCTGGAGCCGGCCGAGCTCTTCCACGAGCTGCTCGAGCACCGCTGGTATCTCTCCGAGCGCGCCGACCAGGACACCCCCCTCGCGGACGCGGTCCGCGACTATGTCGCCACGATCCTGCCCAACCTGCCCGACGAGGCGGCCGTCCTGGGCGTCGACACCCAGGAGATCCCGATCCAGGCGATGATCGAGGACGGCTGACCCGGGGACGATCGCCCGCCCCGCGTTCTGGACCGCCTTTCGGGTATGCGGTCTCCCCCGTCCGGGGGAGACCTCACCGGCCGACTTCATGCGGGGTCTGTCACTTGGTGCCGGTTATAACCGGCACACAGGTCGGTTTCCCGCATGAAGTGGGCACAGGCCCCTCGGGCCGCATCAGGCCGCCCGGGCCACCTCGGCCCCCTCGTGCCCCGGCCGGGGCGACTCGGGTGGAGAAGGGCGAGGGGCAGGCGCACACTCAGACGGTGACGTCCACCCCATACCCCCTCTCCCGCAGGACGTCCGCCGTCCTGGCGGGGGTGCTCCTGCCGGCTGCGCTGCTGGCCGGCTGCGGGGTGCAGATCCCCGCAGACCCGGACGGCACCCTCGACGAGGTCGTCAGCTCCCGCGAGCTGAGGGTCGGGGTCTCGGTCAACCCGCCGTGGACGACCCTCCCCGCCACCCCGCAGGACGACCCGGGCGGCAGCGAGGTCGAGCTGGTCGAGGGCTTCGCCCGGAGCCTGGACGTCGAGCCGGTCTGGGTGGTCGGCGGCGAGGAGGAGCTGGTGCGCCAGCTCGAGGAGGGCGAGGTCCACGTCGTCGTCGGCGGGCTGACGAAGAAGAGCCCGTGGGCCAGCAAGGTCGCGCTGACCCGGCCCTACGCCACGACGAACGAGCACGGCACGAGGGTCAAGCACGTCATGGCCGCCGTCCCCGGCGAGAACGCCCTGCTCAGCGAGCTCGAGCGCTACCTGGACGAGGTGGCGCCGTGAGGCCCGTCGGCACGACCCGCTCGGGCACCCACTTCGGCGCCACCGAGCTCCCGCAGAAGCAGCGGCGGGTGCTGCGCCGGGCCCGGCGGCTGGAGGTCGTCTCGATCGTCTACATCGCCAGCGTCGCGGCCCTGATGTTCCTGGTGATGGGCTCCTCGCAGGCCATGCAGGCCGCCTTCGTGGAGGACCTGCTCTCCCTGGTCCCGCCGATCTCCTTCCTCGTCGCGGCACGCGTCGCCGCCAAGGAGCCGGACCGCAAGCACCCCTACGGCCGGCACCGCGCGGTCGCCGTCGGCCACCTCGTCGCCTCGGTGGCGCTGCTGACCATGGGCCTGCTGCTGACCTGGGAGTCGGTCTCGGGGCTGGTCAAGGCCGAGCATCCGCCGATCGGCACGATGCAGCTCTTCGGCCACACGGTCTGGGCGGGCTGGGTGATGATCGCCGCGATGGTCTACGGCGGCATCGGCCCCGTGATCCTCGGCAGGCTCAAGCTGCCGCTGGCCGAGCAGCTGCACGACAAGGTCCTGCACGCGGACGCCGACATGAACAAGGCCGACTGGATGACGGCCGGCTCGGGCATCCTGGGCATCCTCGGGATCGGGATGGGGCTGTGGTGGGCGGACGCTGCGGCCGCGCTGGTCATCGCCCTGGGCATCCTCAAGGACGGCGGGACCAACGTGCGGGCCGCCGTCGCCGGGCTCACCGACACCACCGCCCGCACCGTCGACGACAAGCACGAGCACCCTCTCGTGCGCCAGATCGACGACTACCTGGGGTCGCGCCCCTGGATCGCCGCCCACCGCAGCCGGGTGCGCGACATGGGCCACGTCTTCCAGGTCGAGGTCCGCGTCGTGCCCCGCGACGGTCGGGTCGACCTGGATCGGCTCCACCAGGTCGGCGAGGACCTGCGCGCGATGGACTGGAAGCTCCAGGACGTCACCGTCAGCCCGGCCCTGCGCATCGACGAGGGTGAGCGGACGGCGGCGCCTGCCGACTAGGCGAGGTTCTCGACGGTGACCGGCTCGATGTCGTCGGCCAGGTCCAGTCCGAAGACCTGCGCGTAGAAGGACAGCTCGGCCTCCAGCGCCCGCACCTGGTTGTCGAGCACGCGGAAGCCGTGCCCCTCGCCCTCGAACATCACCAGCGCCACGGGCAGCCCCTTCTCCCGCAGCACCGCCGCCATCTGCTCGGCCTGGTCCGGCGGCACCACCCGGTCGTCGGTGCCCTGGAGCAGGATCAGCGGGGTCGAGAGCCGGTCGACGTGATGGATCGGCGAGCGCGCCTCATACACCTCCCTGCCCTCGGGCCACGGCGCCACCAGCCCGTCGGTGTAGCGCGACTCCAGCTTGTGCGTGCCCGTGGCCAGCGTCGCCAGGTCCGAGATCCCGAAGTGGCTGGCGCCCGCGGCGAAGACGTCGGTGAAGGTCGCCGCCGCCAGCGTGGTGAAGCCACCGGCGCTGCCTCCGGTGATGGCCATCCGTCGGCGGTCGACGATCCCTTCCTCGGCGAGGTATGCGGCTCCGCCGGCGGCATCCTGCACGTCCACCTCTCCCCATCTCCCCTTGAGGCGCTCGCGGTAGGCGCGACCGTAGCCGGTGGAGCCGCCGTAGTTGACGTCGAGCACCGCGAACCCGCGCGAGGTCCAGAAGGTGCGGGAGGCCGAGTGGCCGGGGACCGCGCCGGCGGTGGGCCCGCCGTGCAGGGTCACGATGAGCGGCGGCAGGTCGCCCTCGGGCGCGTTGACCTGCGGGTTGGTCGGCCGGTAGAGGAAGCCGTGGGCTGTCGCGCCGTCCGGGGTGGGCCAGCTGACCGGCTCGGGACGGGCCGCCAGCTCGACGGGGGTGGTCGGTGCCACCTCGACGACGGGGCGGTGCCGCCCGGTGGCCAGGTCCACCTCCCACAGGGTCGAGGGACGGTCCAGGGGCGCGGCGACGAGGACGACGCTGCCGTCGGCGAGGACGGTCTGGTCGTCGACGAAGCCGACCTCCAGCGGCACCACCTCGGTGCTGCCGGTCGTCGGGTCGATGACGACCAGCTCGCGGAAGCCGTCCCGGGAGCGGCCGCTGACGACGCGGCCGTCGGGCAGCAGGGCGTAGGAGCGCTGCCCGGGCGTCCAGCGCGGCTCGCCCAGCTCCAGCTCCCCGGTCGTGATGGCCGAGAGGCCGCCGGGGTCCTCGACGTCGAGCTCGTAGAGATTGCTCCAGCCGGTGCGGTCCGACAGCAGCAGGAGGGTGGTGTCGTCGAGCCACTGCGGCTGCTCGATCGACTCGCCGTCACCGCCGACGGCCGGGGCGGCCGAGGTCAGGTCGCCGGCCCCGTCCAGCTCCCCCAGCCACAGGGTCGTCTCGTCCCAGGACATGTGCGGGTGGTCCCACTGGAGCCAGGCCACGCGGGAGCCATCGGGCGAGAGGGCGGGGTCGAGGATGAAGTCGGGGGCGGGGTCGTCGGGGCTGTTGGTGTCGGGGCCGTCCCCGTCCCGTTCCACCCGGCGGCGCTCCTTGCCCGCGACCAGGACGGTGCCGAGGTCGGCGTTGTCCCCGTCCAGGTCGAGCCGGACCAGGGAGTTGACCGGCTCCAGCTCCTCGTCGCGCTGGTCCTCGCGCAGGCAGAAGACCGCGCGGCGCGCCAGGTCGATGAGGAAGCAGGACCAGCGCACCTTCCCGTCGGTGGGCGGGGTCAGGGCGCGGGGCTCCTGCCCGGGTGAGCTGCTCCATACCTGCTGGGTGTCGAAGTCGACCCAGAGCACGGTGCCGTCGAGGGCGGCGTAGTCGCCGCCGCCGTACTCCAGGTAGCGGGTCCGCACGTTGTGGTCGGCGGGGCTGACGTCCTCGACGCGCCCGGCGCGCCGTCGCACGAGGGTGACGCGGCCGGCGTCCTGCGGGCGGGCCTCGAGCCAGTAGAGGTCCTCGCCGTCGGCCAGCGGGGAGCGACGGCGGGTCAGGCCGGCGAGGGTCTGCCGCGCGTCGACGGGCGAGGGCCAGGAGCCGTAGGGCATCGTCTGCATGGCCCCACTATGACAAGGGGGTCAGCGGCGGCGGGAGCGGGCGATCTCGTAGAGCGTGACCGCCGTGGCGATGCCGGCGTTGAGCGACTCGGTGACACCCGCCATCGGGATGGAGACGATCTGGTCGCAGTTCTCGCGGACCAGGCGCGAGAGGCCCTTGCCCTCCGAGCCGACGACCACGACGAGCGGCTGGTCGGCCAGCTCCAGACCCGGCAGGTCGACATCGCCCTCGGCGTCCAGCCCGACCACGAAGAAGCCCGCCTTGCGGTAGTCCTGCAGCGCGCGCGTCAGGTTGGTCGCCTGCGCGACCGGGATGCGGGCGGCGGCGCCGGCCGAGGTCTTCCACGCGGAGGCGGTCATCCCGGCCGAGCGTCGGGCCGGCAGCACGACGCCGTGGCCGCCGAAGGCACCCACGGAGCGGATGATCGCGCCCAGGTTGCGGGGATCGGTGATGCCGTCGAGGGCCACGATCAGCGGCGTCCCCGGCAGCTCGACGTGCAGCAGGTCCTCGGGGTGGACGTAGTCGTAGGCCGGCACCTGCAGCGCCAGGCCCTGGTGGACGGCACCGTCGGCGATGCGGTCCAGCTCGGCGCGGGGCGCCTCGAGCACGGCGATGCCGGCCTCGGTCGCCAGGGTGATCGACTCCTTGACCCGGTCGTCGGACTCCAGGCGCGAGGCGACGTAGAGCGTCGAGGCCGGGATGTGCGTGCGCAGCGCCTCCACGACCGCGTTGCGGCCCACCACGACCTCCGAGGAGCCCTTGGTGCTGCCGCGGCGCGGCTGCGAGGAGCGCCGGGTGGCCGAGGCCTTGGCGTCGCGGGCGGCGCGGCGCGCGGCCGGGTGGCCCGTGCGGTCCTCGGCCTTCGGGGTCGGCCCGCGGCCCTTGAGCTGCTTGCGCCGCTGCCCGCCGGAGCCGACGACCGCGCCCTTCTTGTTGCTCGTGCGCGCGTTGCGGCGCTGCTGGTTTCCAGCCATCGTCTCTCTCCGTCTGCTCTCGTCGCCGTCAGCGCAGCGTCCAGCGCGCGCCGGTGGGGGTGTCCTCGATGACGACGCCGAGGGCCGTCAGCTGGTCGCGGATGGCGTCGGCCGCCGCGAAGTCCTTGTCCTTGCGCGCCTGCGCCCGGGCCGCGAGCCGCTCCTCGACCAGGGCGCCCAGCACCGCCGCGGCCTTGTCGTCCCCGCCGCCGGACGTCGCGCCCCACGAGGGGTCCAGCGGGTTGATGCCGAGCACGTCGAGCATGGCGACCAGGGAGTGGAGCACGTCGAGCCGTGTCTCCATGTTCTCGCCCGGTCGGCCCTCGTCCAGCGCCCGGTTGATGTCCCGCACGACGGTGAAGACCTCGGCGAGCGCCTCGGGCACGTTGACATCGTCGTCGAGGGCCTGCGCGAAGGGAGCTGTCACCCGCCACCCGCGGGCGGCCTCACGCACCGAGGCACGGTCCGACCACTCCTCGATGGCGCGCTCGAGCGTCTTCTCGATCCGTCCGAAGGCGGCGGCAGCCTCCTCGAGGGACCCTTCCCCATACTCGATCGTCGAGCGGTAGTGGGCCGCGCCGAGGTAGTAGCGCAGCACGATGGGCCGCACGGTCTTGGTCAGCTCGGTGACCGCGAGCGCGTTGCCGAGGGACTTGCCCATCTTGGCGCCCTTGACCGTGACCCAGGCGTTGTGCAGCCAGAAGTTGGCGAAGTCGAGGCCCGCGGCGCGCGACTGGGCCTGCTCGTTCTCGTGGTGCGGGAAGCGCAGGTCGACGCCGCCGCCGTGGATGTCGAAGGCGTCGCCGAGATACTTGCGCGCCATCGCCGAGCACTCCAGGTGCCAGCCCGGCCGGCCGCGGCCGTAGGGGGTCGGCCAGGAGGCGGTCTCCGGCTCACCGGCCTTGAAGCCCTTCCACAGCGCGAAGTCGCGGGGGTCGCGCTTGCCCCGCGGGTCGGCGTCGGCCGCGGCCTCCATGTCGTCGATCTTCTGGCGCGTGAGCTCGCCGTAGGCCGGCCAGGAGCGCACGTCGAAGTAGACGTCGCCGCTGCCGTCCTCGGCGGCGTAGGCGTGCCCCTTCTCGACGAGGGTGTCGATCATCTCGACCTGCTCGGTGATGTGGCCGGTCGCGCGGGGCTCGTAGGTCGGCGGCAGCACCCCGAGCAGGTCGAGTGCGTGGCTGGTCGCCCGCTCGTGGGCATAGCTCCAGGCCCACCACGGCTCGTCGTGCTCGGCGGACTTGGCCAGGATCTTGTCGTCGATGTCCGTGACGTTGCGCACCAGGGTCACGTCGTAGCCGTGGCCCCGCTCTAGCCAGCGCCGCAGGATGTCGAACGCGACGGCGAAACGCACGTGCCCGATGTGCGGGCTGCCCTGGGTGGTGAGCCCGCAGATGTAGATGCCGACCCGTCCGGGCTCGAGCGGTTCGAAGGGCCGCAGCTCGCGGGAGGCGGTGTCATAGAGGTGGAGGCTCACCCGACAAGGTTACCGGCGGTATGCGGCTCCCCCCACCTTCCTGGGCTCGACGTACCGCACCCTCGGGTCAGGGGCGGGCCTGGCCCGGTCACCAGCGGTGGGCGACGTCGATCACGACGCGGGAGCCGGTGCCCGGGCCGTCCAGCAGCATCACGCGGTAGGGCAGGCGGGCCCGGACGCCGACGCCGAAGGCCGTCCCGCCCTCGAACGACCCGGCCAGCGCGACCTGCCGCAAGGTGTCCCAGCCGGTGACGTTCACGACCCGTGACCGGTCGCGCGGGGAGTAGGTCGCCCGCCCCTGCTCGTCGTAGGCGGGCACCGTGACCTCCACCTGGAGCCTGGCGCCACCGCTGAGCGGCACCACCTGACCCGAGCCGGGGGCACGGACCGCGTCGACGTAGCGGACCGCATACCCGATCTTGCTGGCCGGCACACCGGCGACGTCGACGACGATCCGGTCGAAGCACTCGTGCCGCCCCGCCCTCAGGTCGGTGACCGTGCCGTCACCCACCCGGGAGTCGGGGTCGCTCCTGGCGAGCGAGCCCCAGGTGACCTGGCAGCCGGTGGCCGCCGTGGCCGGTGCGAGCGCGGCCACCGAGGTGGGCACGAGCAGCACGGCCGCGAGGGCGGCGCTGGTGAGGGTGCGCGTGGTCTTCATGATGCGTCCTTCCGGTGGGGACCCCGGCGGGGTCCTTCACCAGGTATGTCGCAGCAGGCCGTCGAAAGGTGCAGGAGACGGGGGTATGCGCTGCCCGTCACCGGTCCGGGGGCGGCCCCAGGACCGTCCGGGGCACGAGTAGGGTGAAGACGTAGATCCCGGCCCGCCCGGGCGAGCACGACGACGCGGTCCGGTGCCCCGATGTGCTGGTCGCCATCTTTGACGGAGGAGCCATGACCCTCGACGACGAGGACCTTGCCGCGATGCTGTCCGCGGTCCGCCAGTTCGCGGAGAGCGAGCTCGCACCCCACGCGCAGGAGCGCGACGAGCAGAAGATCTTCCCCGTCGAGGTGCTGGTCGAGGCCGGCGAGATGGGCCTGGGCGGGCTCTACGTGCAGGAGGAGCACGGCGGCACCGGGCTGACCCGGCAGGTCTCCGCCCGGATCCTGTCCGAGCTGGCCCGTGGTGACGTGGCGCTGGCCGCCTACGTGAGCATCCACAACATGGTGGCCTGGATGATCGACACCTTCGCCACCGACGAGATGCGGGCCCACTGGCTGCCCGGCCTGACCTCGATGGAGCAGCTGGGCAGCTACTGCCTCACCGAGCCGGACGCCGGCTCGGACGCGGCAGCCCTGCGCACCACCGCCCGCAAGGACGGCGACGACTACGTCCTCAACGGCGTCAAGCAGTTCATCTCCGGCGCCGGCAGCTCGGCGGTCTACGTCGTGATGGCCCGCACCGGTGACGCCGGCCCCAAGGGCATCTCGGCCTTCATCGTCCCCGACGGCACCGAGGGCCTGTCCTTCGGTCCCAACGAGCACAAGATGGGCTGGAACACCCAGCCCACACGCCAGGTGATGATGGACAACGTCCGCGTCCCTGCCGGCAACCTGCTCGGCAACGAGGGCGACGGCTTCACCATCGCCATGCGCGGGCTCAACGGCGGCCGCATCAACATCGCCGCCTGCTCCCTCGGCGGCGCCTCCTGGGCCGCCGACCGGGCCAAGGCCTACCTGCAGGAGCGGTCCGCCTTCGGCAAGCCGCTGGCCGCCCAGCAGGCGCTGCAGTTCAAGGTCGCCGACATGGAGACGGCGCTGGAGGCCTCCCGCTGCCTGCTCGACCGGGCCGCCTCAGCCCTGGACGCCAAGTCCCCCGACGCCGTCAAGCTCTGCGCGATGGCCAAGCAGTTCGTCACCGACCAGTGCTTCGACGTGGCCAACACCGCCCTCCAGCTGCACGGTGGCTACGGCTACCTGGCGGAGTACGGCATCGAGCGGGTGCTGCGCGACCTGCGGGTCCACCAGATCCTCGAGGGCACCAACGAGATCATGCGCGTCATCGTCAGCCGGGCCGCCCTCGGCGACGGCTGAGGCCCACCGGCACCAGGCCGGGTCCGACCCCGGACCCGGCCGAACCCCATACCCCCCATCTGAACTACGACAGCCATCCCCCACGAGAGCAGGAGCATGAGCATGAGCGCGAAGGTGGCCTTCATCGGCCTGGGCAACATGGGCGGCCCGATGGCTGCCAACCTCGTCAAGGCCGGCTACGAGGTGACCGGCTTCGACCCGATGCCGGAGGCGCAGGACAAGGCGCGCGAGGCCGGGGTCACGGTGGCGGGCTCCCCCGCCGAGGCGGCCAAGGAGGCCGAGGTCGTCATCACGATGCTGCCCAACGGCAAGCTCGTCCTCGACGTCTACACCGGCCGTGACGGCCAGGAGCCGCTCGTGGGCGCCGCCCCGCAGGGTGCGCTCTTCGTCGACTGCTCCACGATCGCGGTCCAGGACGCCCGGGACGCGGCCCAGGCCGCCCTCGACGCGGGCTACCGCGCCGCCGACGCCCCCGTCTCCGGTGGCACCGTCGGCGCCGAGGCCGGCACCCTGACCTTCATGGTCGGCGCCGCCGAGGGCGACATCGAGCAGCTGCGCACGGTGCTGGAGCCGATGGCCGGGCGCGTCGTCCACTGCGGCGACGTCGGCGCGGGCCAGGCCGCCAAGATCTGCAACAACATGATCCTGGGCATCTCGATGATCGCCGTCTCGGAGGCCTTCGTGCTCGGTGAGCGTCTGGGCCTGACCCACCAGGCGCTCTTCGACGTGGCCTCGACCGCATCCGGCCAGTGCTGGGCGCTGACGACCAACTGCCCCGTCCCCGGGCCGGTCCCGACCAGCCCCGCCAACCGCGGCTTCACCGGCGGCTTCGGCACCCCGCTGATGGCCAAGGACCTCGGCCTGGCCATGCACGCTGCCGACAGCACCGGCACCGACACCCGCCTGGGCCAGCTGGCCACCGACATCTATCAGCAGTTCGCCACCGAGGGCGGCGTGGGCCGCGACTTCTCGGCGATCATCGAGGAGATCCGCGCCACCGGCGGCGAGACGGAGGAGAGCAAGTGAGCGAGCAGACCCCCGACAAGGCCTCCGAGGGCGACTACGAGACCATCACCGTCGAGCGGATCGACCGCGTCGCGGTCATCACCCTCAACCGGCCCAAGGCGCTCAACGCCCTCAACGCCAAGCTCAACGAGGAGGTCGTCGAGGCCGCCATCGCCCTGGACGCCGACCCGGGCATCGGCTGCATCGTGCTGACCGGCGCGGGCGAGAAGGCCTTCGCCGCCGGCGCCGACATCAAGGAGATGGCGGCCCTGGGCTACGCCGAGGTCATCGAGCAGGACTACTTCTCCCCGTGGGACCGCTTCGCCGGGATCCGCACGCCCACCATCGCCGCCGTCAACGGCTACGCCCTCGGCGGCGGCTGCGAGCTGGCGATGATGTGCGACTTCATCATCGCCGCGGAGAACGCCCGCTTCGGCCAGCCGGAGATCACCCTGGGCACCATCCCGGCGATCGGCGGCACCCAGCGGCTGACCCGCGCCGTCGGCAAGGCCAAGGCCATGGACCTGGTCCTGACCGGCCGGATGATGGACGTCGAGGAGGCCGAGCGCTGCGGCCTGGTCGCCCGGGTCGTGCCCGTCGACCGGCTCCGCGACGAGGCCCTGGAGACCGCGGCCAAGATCGCCTCGATGTCCCTGCCCGCCGTCTACGCGGCCAAGGAAGCCGTGGCCCAGGCCTTCGAGACGAGCCTGACCGCCGGCGTGAAGTTCGAGCGCCGCACCTTCCACGCGACCTTCGCCCTGGCCGACCGGGCCGAGGGCATGGCCGCCTTCACCGAGAAGCGTCCGGCCAACTTCCGGCACGCCTGACCCCCACGACACCTGAGCACCCACAGATCGGAGCATGCGGAGCATGAAGCACCAGACCACCCTCGAGCTGAAGACCGACGAGGTCCCCGACTGGCCGATGTACATCGACGGCGAGTGGGTGACCTCCGAGGGCGGCGGCTGGACCGACGCCGTCTGCCCCTCGCGGACCGACACCGTCCTGGCCCGGGTGCCGGAGGGCACCGCCGCCGACGTCGACCGCGCCGTCGCCGCAGCCCGCAAGGCCCAGCCGGCATGGGCCGCGCAGCACTTCACCGCCCGCCAGAAGGTCCTCAACGCCATCGCCGACTCCCTCGAGGAGCACGCCGAGGAGCTCTCGGTCCTCACCGCGCAGGACACCGGCAACGCGCTGCGCACCCAGGCCCGCCCGGAGAGCGCGACCCTGGTAGCGCTGTTCCGCTACTTCGCCGGCGTGGCCGGTGAGTTCAAGGGCACCGTGCTGCCGGCCGGGGACAACCAGCTGCAGTACACCCGCATCGAGCCCCTGGGCGTCGTCGGCGCGATCCTGCCGTGGAACTCCCCCCTGATGATCGCCGCGATGAAGATCCCCGCGGCCCTCGCCGCCGGCAACACCCTCGTGGTCAAGCCGGCCGAGGACGCCCCGCTGACGATCCTGCGGATGGCCGAGATCGCCGCCGAGCACCTGCCCGCCGGCGTGCTCAACATCGTCACCGGCTTCGGCGAGACCGTCGGTGATGCGATCGTGCGCCACGAGGGGATCAACAAGGTCTCCTTCACCGGCTCCTCCGAGGTCGGTCGCCTCGTGGGCGGCGTGGCCGGCGGCCGCATCGTGGCCACCTCCCTGGAGCTGGGCGGCAAGAGCCCCAACATCGTCTTCCCCTCCGCCGCCTCCCCGGAGCGGATCGAGGAGACGGCCGCCGGCTGCCTGCTGGCGATGAGGTTCACGCGGCAGGGTCAGTCCTGCACCGCCGGCTCGCGTCTCTTCGTCCACGAGGACGTGTATGAGGAATTCCTGGAGGTCCTCGCCCGTCACGTCGGCGCGTTGAAGGTCGGTGACCCTCTGGATGAGGACACCGACATGGGCACGATCATCAGCGCCAAGCAGCACGCCCAGGTGTGCGAGTACGTCGAGGAGGGCAAGCAGCAGGAGGGCGTGCGGGTCATCCTGGACGGCAGCAACCCCGACGTCGAGGGCCTGGAGGGCTACTACCAAGGCCCGACCATCCTGGCCGGCGCCAGCAACGAGTGGCGCATCTCCCGCGAGGAGGTCTTCGGCCCGGTGCTCGTCGTCATCCCCTGGCGCGAGGTCGACGAGGTCGTGGCCATGGCCAACGACTCCCACTACGGCCTGGCGGCCTTCGTCTGGTCCGCGGACCTGGACGAGGCGATCGGCACCGCCCACCGGATCGAGTCCGGCTGGGTGCAGGTCAACCAGGGCGGCGGTCAGGTGGTCGGCCAGTCCTACGGCGGCTACAAGGACTCCGGCATCGGCCGTGAGTTCTCCCTCGAGGGCGCGATCGCCGGCTTCACCCAGACCAAGCAGATCAACGTCAAGCTCGGCTGACGCACCCACGTCGGCCGCTCGGCCCGCGGGCCCGTCCACCCGGTGGTGGGCGGGCCCGTCGCCGTCCCCGAGCCTCTGCCGCACGGTGCCGCCCGTAGGGTGTGCCCATGCTGATCGCCGAGGACATCCTGCTCCTGGGGACCGACGAGCGGGGCCGGGACCTCTTCCAGCAGTACCGCCAGATCGTCGTGGGTGGGGCCGTGCTGACCGAGCTGATGCTGCGCGGCAACCTGGGCCTGGACGGGAAGGGGAAGATCCAGGTCCGCGAGGCTCCTGCCCCGACCGAGCCGTTGCTGGCCCAGGGCCTGCAGGAGCTGGCCAGGCGCGATGGCCGTCGGGCCAGGTTCGTCATCCCCCAGCTGGGCACCGGCCTGCTGGACACCGCCCTGGCCGGCCTGTCCCGGGAGGAGATCCTGCAGCCCGAGCGGATGCGCCTGCTGGGCATCCCGGTCGGCACCAGCTGGGAGCTGGTCATGCCGGCGGTCCGGCAGCAGCGCCAGCGCCAGCTCGCCGCCGTGCTCCTGGGCATGGAGCAGCCCACCACCTCGACGGGGGCGACGATCGCCCTCCTGCAGGCCGCCAACGTCATCACCCGTGTCTTCCCGTCGGAGATGCGTCCGGCCACCAGCGACAAAGAGCTCAGGGAGCGGGCCCGTGCGGTGGCCACCGGTGGCTGGGAGCCGGGCGACGAGGCTGCCCTCGTGCTGGAGGGGGCGCGGGTGACTCGCCACGCCTGGCAGGGGGCCCGGCGCCACGCCGGCCGGTTGTGACGATGGACCCGGTTAGCGTGGCTCCATGCTCATCGCCGAGGAGTTCCTGCTGCTGACCATGAACGACAAGGGCATCTCGTCCGTCACCAACCGTGAGACCGGCACGGCGGGTGCCCTGTTGTCCGAGCTCGCGGGCCAGGAGCGGGTGATGGTCGACGAGAGGGGCCGGCTCCAGGTCGTCGACGCCTCCTCCACCGGGGACGCGATCCTCGACGAGGCCCTGGTCCGGATCGGCGACAGGCAGGGCAAGAAGCCCCAGTCGGTGCTGGGCCCCCTCGGCAAGGGGATGAACAAGGTCCTGCTCGAGCGGCTCGCGGTCGCCGAGATCGTGGAGGCCGACCGCAACGAGGCGCTGGGGGTCTCGCTCTTCACCACCTGGCCGTTCGTGGACACGGCCCACCGGGACGCCCTCCGTCAGGACCTGCTGCGGGTGCTCTCCGCCCAGGCCGAGCCGGACCTGCGCACCGGGACGTTGATCTCGCTGCTGCAGGCCAACTCCGCCTGGTCCACGGCGCTGCCCAAGGACGCGCGGGGCGGTCTCAAGGGCGGCGACATCAAGCGCAGCGCCAAGGAGATCGCCAAGGGCCGCTGGGGCAGCGAGGCCGTGCGCAAGGCGGTCGAGGCCGCCAACGCCGCGCTCTTCGTCGCCGTCTACAGCTGAGCCGGCCGCTCACCTCACGACCGCCACGCCGGGCCTCGCTCAGCTGCCCCGGTCGATCCACTCCTGCAGGTGCGGCTTCTCGGCTCCGATCGAGGTGCTGCCGCCGTGGCCCGTGTGCACCACCGTCTCTTCGGGCAGTGTCAGCAGCTTGGTGCTGATCGAGTCGATGATCGTGCCGAAGTCGCTGTGCGACCGCCCCGTCGCACCCGGGCCACCCTCGAAGAGGGTGTCGCCGCTGAAGAGCACGCCCAGGTCCGGGGAGTAGAAGCAGCACGCGCCCGGCGCGTGGCCGGGGGTATGGAGCACGCGCAGCATCAGGTCGCCCACGGGCACGAGCTGGCCGTCCGTCAGGTCCTCGTCCCATCTCCGGCCCTCGTGCCGCTGGTCCCACAGGACCTGCTCGCCGGGGTGCAGGTAGATCGGGGCGCCGGTGCGCTCCTTGAGGTCGAAGACGACGTCGACGTGGTCGGAGTGGGCGTGGGTGAGCAGGATCGCGGTGACCTTCCGGTCCCCCACGACCTCCATGATCTTCTCCGCGTCGTGCGGGGCGTCGAGCACGACGCACTCCTGGTCGTCGCCCACGACCCAGACGTTGTTGTCCACCTCCCACGTGCCGCCGTCCAGCTCGAAGGTGCCGGTGGTCACGCCGTGGTCGATCCGGACCTGGCCGTCGTTGGTCATGCCTGCTCCTTGTCCAGCACGACGACCGAGCGAAGGACCTCGCCGCCGTGCATCTTGTCGAAGGCCGCCTCCACCTGGTCCAGCACGATCGTCTCGGTGACGAAGGCGTCGAGGTCGAAGCGGCCCTGGCGGTAGAGGTCGATGAGCATCGGGAAGTCGCGGGAGGGCAGGCAGTCGCCGTACCAGCTGGACTTCAGCGCGCCGCCTCGCCCGAAGACGTCCAGCAGCGGCAGCGTGATCTCCATGTCGGGGGTCGGGACGCCGACCAGCACGACGGTTCCGGCGAGGTCGCGGGCGTAGAAGGCCTGGCGGTAGGTCTCCGGCCGGCCCACCGCCTCGACCACGACGTCGGCGCCGTTGCCGCCGGTCAGCTCCTGGATCGCCTCGACCGTGTCCTGCTCCTTGCTGTTGACGGTGTGGGTCGCGCCGAACCGCTTGGCTCCCTCGAGCTTGCGGTCGTCGATGTCGACGGCGATGACCTTCGTCGCCCCGGCGATCGAGGCCCCCGCGATGGCCGCGCTGCCCACGCCGCCGCAGCCGATCACGGCCACGCTGTCGCCCCGGGTCACGCCGCCGGTGTTGACCGCCGCGCCGAAGCCGGCCATCACGCCGCAGCCGAGCAGGCCGGCCGCGACGGCCGAGGCCTCCCGGTCGACCTTGGTGCACTGGCCGGCGTGGACGAGGGTCTTCTCGATGAAGGCGCCGATCCCCAGGGCGGCGGACAGCTCTCTCCCTGCCATCGGGTCGCCCTCGGCCAGGGTCATCTTCTGGGTGGCGTTGTGGGTGGCGAAGCAGTACCACGGCTTGCCCTTGGCGCAGGCCCGGCACTGCCCGCAGACGGCCCGCCAGTTGAGGATGACGAAGTCCCCGGGGGCGACATCGGTCACGCCCTCCCCGACCGCCTCCACGGTCCCGGCAGCCTCGTGGCCGAGAAGGAAGGGGAACTCGTCGTTGATCCCGCCCTCGCGGTAGTGCAGGTCGGTGTGGCAGACGCCGCAGGCCTCGACCCGGACCACCGCCTCCCCCGGTCCCGGGTCGGGCACGACGATGTCGACGACCTCGACCTCGGCTCCCTTGCTGCGGGCGATGACGCCCTTGACGGTCTGGGGCATGGCGACCTCCTGCTTGTCGGCGGTGGGGGTCGCGAGCACTCGTCCGCGACCTCTCTCCCACCCTAGGGGTCGGTGCCCCCGGGGCGCTGGGGGATAGCACCGTGGGCAGGACCGCCCCGCGTGCGCAGCGCCGAAGACGAACGGTTCGACCACCCGGGGACCTGAGCCTGCTGGACAACATCGTCCTGACCGCCTCCCTGGACCGGGTCGGGACCTCGGCGTCACGGCGCGCGCGGGCCGAGCAGCTCATGCAGCGGTCCGACGAGCAGGGCGACGGGCAGCGGCCGATCACGAGGAGGACCGCCTCGACCTGCTCACCGCCCGGATGCGCGAACTCTGCATTTGAGCCCTCCGCGCCTCCGCAACCTCATGAGGGAAACCTCGCCTGATGAGGGTTATAACCCGGACGAAGAACGGTTTCCCTCATGAAGTGGCTGGGGTGGGTGAGAGGTTGCGGCACATGGCCGGGGGCGGGGGCGCGGCGGGTCAGCTGGTCGGCGTGCGCGGCGCCACCAGCGCCGTGGCGATGCCGGCCAGGCCCTCGCCGCGACCGGTGAAGCCCAGCCCGTCGGTGGTCGCCGCGCTCACCGAGACCGGTGCCCCACCCAGCGCCGCGGACATGGCGGCCTCCATCTCCTCCCGGCGGGGGCCGACGCGGGGACGCTTCCCCACGAGCTGCACGGCCACGTTCCCGATGACGAAGCCGCCCTCCTCCAGCATCCCGAGCACGTGGGCGAGCATCTGCGCTCCCGAGGCCCCTGCCATCTCCGGGCGGTCGGTGCCGAAGACCGAGCCGAGGTCCCCCATACCTGCGGCCGACAGCAGCGCGTTGCAGGCGGCGTGAGCGGCGACGTCACCGTCGCTGTGCCCCTCGATCCCCCGCTCCCCCGGCCACTCGAGGCAGCCGAGCATCAGCACCCGGTCGGAGCTCTCGGCGGCGTAGGCGTGCACATCGACGCCGATGCCGGTGCGCGGCAGGGCGGTCACGAGGTCACTTCCCGGAGGTGGTCGGCGATGCGGACTGCCAGGGTATGCGGTGCGGCGGCGGCCGTGTCGAGGCGCAGGTCGGCCTCGGGCCAGGGGTGGAGCTCACGGCCGGTGACCTGGACCCAAGTCGGGAGGGCATGGCCCTCGATGTCCGCCGTCCGGTCCTCGACGCGGCGCCGGTGGGTGTCCTCGTCCGAGCACTCGACCAGCACCCGCAGCACCCGGGCCCCGGCGCGCAGCCCGACCTCGTCCCAGGCCTCCCGCACGAGCGGGATCCCGTTGACCATGTCGGCGACGACCCCCAGCCCCGCGGCGAGCTGGTCGGCAGCGACGGCGTACGCGGCCGCATACCCCTTGGGCCCCAGCTCCTCCTCGGGGATCCCGCCGCGCACCAGACCCTGCTCGATCGTGTCGACCCGCAGGTGGGCGGCGGGCAGAAGCCGGCAGAGCTCGCGGGCGAGCTCGGTCTTGCCCACGCCCGGCAGCCCGCTGAGGACGACGAGCACGGGCCTGGCCGGGCTCTCGGCGGGGCGCTCGTCCTGCGCCAGCCACCCGGCGGCGACCTGCAGGTCGTGCGGGGTGGTGATCTTCATCCCCCGGGCGTGGCCGGGCACGACGTGGACCCGGCCGCCGAGGGCCTCGACCATGCCGGCGTCGTCGGTGACCGCCATCGCGGGATCGGTCTCGGCGTGGGCCCGCTCGAGGGTCTCGCGCAGGAAGCCCTGCGGGGTCTGCACGGCCCGCAGCGTGGAGCGGTCGACCGTGGCGACGACGTGCTCGCCGCCGTCGGGGTCGACCTCGACCTGCTTGATGGTGTCGACGACCGCAAGTGCGGGCGCGACCGCCGCGTGGCCGGCGCGCACGGCGTGCACGACGCGAGCGAAGACCTCGGGCGGGATCAGCGCCCGGGCGGCGTCGTGGACCAGGACGATGCCGACCTCGGGAGGGAGCGCGGCCAGGCCGAGCGCCACCGAGTCGGACCGTTCAGCGCCTCCCGGCACGATCGTGGGCACGGGCACCCGTCCGGTCTGCACGCCGGGACCCGTCCGGTCGGTACGCGGGGACCCGTCCGGTGGGGAGAGGGCGGCGCTGAGCTGCTGCAGGCCCTCGCGGTCGGCAGGGGCCACGACGACCACGTCGGTGATGTCCGCGCAGCCCAGGGCGGACATCAGGGCGTGCAGGACGATCGGCTCCCCGGCCAGCGGCACCAGTGCCTTGGGCATCCCGGCGCCGAGGCGGGTGCCCTGACCGGCCGCGACCAGAATGAGACCGACCCGGCCATGCTCGGCATGACCGGGTCGTGACTGCTGCTCGTTCAGGAGGCGAGAACCTCGTCGAGGGTGGACTCGGCCGTCTCCTCGTTGGTCTTCTCCGCGAGGGCCAGCTCGGAGACCAGGATCTGGCGGGCCTTGGACAGGAGGCGCTTCTCACCGGTGGACAGGCCGCGGTCCTTGTCGCGGCGCCACAGGTCGCGGACGACCTCGGCGACCTTGATGACGTCGCCGGAGGCGAGCTTCTCCAGGTTGGCCTTGTAGCGGCGCGACCAGTTGGTCGGCTCCTCGGTGTGCTCGGCGCGCAGGACCTCGAAGACCTTGTCCAGGCCTTCCTTGCCCACGACGTCGCGGACACCGACGAGATCGCAGTTCTCGGCCGGGACCTCGATGGTCAGGTCGCCCTGGGCCACCTTGAGCTTCAGGTAGAGCTTCTCCTCGCCCTTGATGGTGCGCGTCTTCATCTCTTCGATGAGAGCGGCACCGTGGTGCGGGTACACGACCGTCTCGCCGACCTTGAACGTCATCTTCACAAAGCCCCTTTCGCGGACCTCCAGAATATCACGCGTGGCGCAGGTCACTAAATCCCATGAGTGATATTTGCACTGGTCGGAGGCCCGCGGAGCCGCCCCGGCGACGGTCCTGCGGCAGGTCCTGGCCGGACCCGTGCCCCGCCCCCGCTAGGCTAGGCCCCGTGAAGACTGTCGCCACCTCCCGCCGTCGCGGCGCCGCCCTGCTCCTGGGCCTCGCCGCCGCCAGCCTGAGCCTGACCGCCTGCTCGGTCACCTCGCCGCAGACGACCCAGCTGCGCTACGCGCCCGCCGACGGCGTCGAGATGGACGGGGAGGCCCTCATGGCCCGCGACGTCCTGCTCGTCAGCCACGGCAAGGGTGCACCGGCCGTGGTCTCCGGCACCCTGGTCAACACCGGCAAGGAGCCGCTGACCGTCACGGTCAACGTCGCAGGTCAGTCGGTCGGCGAGGTCACCGTCGAGGCCGGGTCCACCGCACGCCTGGACGGCACGGCCGCCGACGGCACCCCGGGCGAGCGCCTCGTCGTGGAGGCCTTGGAGACCGCTGCCGGGGAGCACGTCGAGGTCCGCCTCCAGGCCGGCTCGGAGACGCTGGGCGCCAGCGCCCCCGTCCTCCTGCCGCAGGGCGCCTACGCCGACTTCGCCGACGACGCCGGCGGCGAGGTCGAGCCCCGCACCGAGGAGCCTGCCGCCGACCACTGACGGTCACCCGCGACATCGCACGACGAAGCGCCGCACCCCTCCCGCTGGGTGCGGCGCTTCGTCGTGTCGGTGAGGTTCAGGCCTCGGCGCGGGGCGGGTAGCCCACCTGGTGCTCGTGCTGGTCCCACTCCTCCTCGTCGTGCCAGTTGCCCGTGACGAGGAAGACGACGCGGATGGCCACGGAGACGGCGTGGTCGGCATAGCGCTCGTAGTAGCGCGAGAGCAGCGTGGCGTCGATGATGAGCTGGTTGTTGCCGGCGAACTGCTCGTCCAGCAGGACCCGGAAGACGTCCTTGTGGAGGCGGTCCATGGTGTCGTCGCGGCGCTGCAGCTCGACGGCGCCGTTGGCGTCCAGGTCGCGCACGATCTCACCCGCGCGCAGCACCATCTCCTCGGCGACCTCGGCCATCTCGGCGAAGGTGGGGCGCAGCGCCTCGGGGAGCACCTGCTCGGGATAGCGCAGCCGCGCCATCTTGGCCACGTGGGCGGCCAGGTCGCCGGCGCGCTCCAGGTCGGAGCTCATCCGCAGGGTGGTGACCAGCTGCCGCAGGTCGGTGGCCACGGGCTGCTGCCGGGCCAGCGCGTCCACGGCCCGGTTGTCGAGGTCGCGACGGATCGCGTCAATCGCGTCGTCCTCGCTGATGACCTGCTCGGCGAGGCTGAGGTCGGCCTCCATCAGCGCCTGGGTCGCGCGGCGCAGGGCGGCGGCCGACAGTCGGCTCAGCTCGACGAGCTGGTCGGAGAGCAGGGAGAGCTCCTCGTGGAAGACGCTGCGCATGCAGCCACCTTTCAGGGTCGGAAGTGCTGGTCAGATCTCGAGCCTAGAGGCGTCGAAGACCCATAGCCTGTCGAAGCTGATCACACAGACGCTCTGCACGCTGTCACCGTCGGGTGAACACGACCCGTCCCGAAGGTGAACAATCGCCGACCAGGGTGCATCCGGGCAAAGCCCCTTCCAGGGCGGCTTAGGCTGTGGTCGTGAACGCCCTGACCGCCTTCTGCCTCGGCATCGTCGTCGGGCTGCTGGCCGGTCTGGTGATCTGGGCGGTGGCCACGGCGCCCGCCCGCCATCGCCGCCTGGTGGCCGAGGCCCGCGCGATGCGTGAGGACGACCCCGTGCCCGAGGGGGCCGAGGAGATCCTGGCGGTCCTCCGGTCGGGCGGCATCGTGCTGGACAAGAGCAACAAGGTCCGCTCGGCCACCGCCTCGGCGGTCGCCTTCGGGCTGGTGCGGGGCAAGGACCTCGTGCACACCGAGCTGCGCGAGCAGGTCGCTCACGTGCAGCGGGACGGCGTCATCCGGGAGGGCGAGTTCGTCATCAACCGCGGCCCGCTGGGCTCGGGCCGCATCCTCATCGGCACCCGCGTCGCGCCGATCAGCGACGGCTTCGTGCTGATCCTGGTCGACGACCGCACCCAGGCGCACCGGGTCGAGGAGGTCCGCCGCGACTTCGTGGTCAACGTCAGCCACGAGCTCAAGACGCCGGTCGGCGGTCTGGCGCTGCTGGCCGAGGCCGTCGAGGACGCCTCCGACGACCCCGAGGCCGTGCAGCGCTTCGCCGGCCGGATGAAGACCGAGGCCGCCCGCCTCAGCCGGCTGGTGAGCGAGATCGTCGATCTCTCCCGGCTGCAGACCAGCGACATCCTCGCGGACATGGTCATCGTCGACGTGGCCGAGTGCGCCTCGGAGGCGGTCGACCAGATCTCGGTGGTCGCCGGCAGCCGCGAGGTCATGGCCATCGCCTGGCCGGAGCCGGACGGCACGCGCGTCTACGGCGACCGCGACCTCATCGTCACCGCGATCCGCAACCTGGTGGCCAACGCCGTGGCCTACTCCGAGGACGGCACCCGCGTCACCGTCGTGACCCGCCGCGCGGGCGACCTGGTCGAGGTGGCCGTCACCGACCAGGGCAGCGGGATCAGGACCGAGGACCAGGAGCGCATCTTCGAGCGCTTCTACCGCCTCGACAGCGCCCGCAGCCGCCAGACCGGGGGTACCGGCCTGGGCCTGTCGATCGTCAAGCACATCTGCGCCAACCACGGCGGCACCATCTCGGTCTGGAGCCAGGAGGGGCACGGCTCGACCTTCACCATCCAGCTGCCCGCCATCCACGACGACGACCGAGCGACCGGGTCCCCCGCGCCCCATACCGCCGGGCAGCCGCGCCGCGTGGCCGACCCGGCGCACGGCAACACCACCCCGCCCCAGGGCGAGACCCGCCCCGACCCGAGCCAGACACGAAAGGTTCTGCGATGACGCGCATTCTCGTCGTGGAGGACGAGGAGTCGTTCTCCGACCCGCTGTCCTACCTCCTCCGCAAGGAGGGCTACGACGTGGCCGTGGCCGAGACCGGTCCCGACGCCCTCACCGAGTTCGACCGCAACGGGGCCGACCTGGTCCTGCTGGACCTCATGCTGCCCGGGCTGTCCGGCGTCGACGTGTGCCGCGCGCTGCGGCAGCGCTCCTCGGTCCCGGTGATCATGCTCACCGCCAAGGACTCCGAGGTGGACAAGGTGGTCGGGCTGGAGATCGGCGCCGACGACTACGTCACCAAGCCCTACTCCGGGCGTGAGCTGCTGGCCCGCATCAAGGCGGTCCTGCGCCGGCTGGCCGAGCCCGAGGACCTCATGCCCTCGACCATCGAGTCCGGCCCGGTGCGGATGGACGTCGAGCGGCACAGCGTCCGGGTCGACGGCCGCGAGGTCGCCATGCCGCTGAAGGAGTTCGAGCTGCTGGAGATGCTCCTGCGCAACGCCGGCCGCGTCATGACCCGCGGCCAGCTCATCGACCGCGTCTGGGGCAGCGACTACGTCGGCGACACCAAGACCCTCGACGTCCACGTCAAGCGGCTGCGCGCCAAGATCGAGCCCGACCCCTCCCACCCGGTGCACATCACCACCGTGCGCGGCCTGGGCTACAAGTTCGAGTCCGCCTGAGGACCGCCCGCACGCACGACGAGGGGCTGCCGCGCCGGAGCGCGGCAGCCCCTCGTCGTCTGCTGGCGGAAGGCCCGGCGCGGACTACTTGCCCTGGTTGGCGACCTGCTGGATCGCGGCCGCGGCGGCGTCGGCGTCCAGGTAGCGGCCGCCCCGGTTGACCGGCTGCATGTGGGCGTCGAGCTCGTAGAGCAGCGGGATGCCGGTCGGGATGTTGAGCCCGGCGATGTCCTCGTCGCTGATGCCGTCGAGGTGCTTGACCAGCGCGCGCAGGCTGTTGCCGTGGGCGGCGACCAGCACGGTCTTGCGGTCCTGCAGGTCGGGCACGATGTCGGACTCCCAGTAGGGGATCATCCGGGCGATGACGTCCTTGAGGCACTCGGTCGCGGGGATGTCACCGTCGACGTCGGCATAGCGCGGGTCGCCGGCCTGGGAGAACTCGTTGTCCGGCTCGATCGGCGGCGGCGGGGTGTCGAAGCTGCGACGCCAGAGCATGAACTGCTCCTCGCCGTACTTCTCCCGGGTCGCGGCCTTGTCCAGGCCCTGCAGCGCGCCGTAGTGGCGCTCGTTGAGGCGCCAGGTGCGCTTGACCGGGATCCAGTGGCGGTCGGCGACGTCCAGCGCGGTGTTGGCGGTGGTGATCGCGCGCCGCAGCAGAGAGGTGTGGACGACGTCGGGCAGCAGCCCCTCGGCGAGCATGAGCTCACCGGCGCGGCGCGCCTCGGCGTGGCCCTGCTCGGTCAGGTGGACGTCGACCCACCCGGTGAACAGATTCTTGGCGTTCCAGTCGCTCTGGCCGTGCCGGAGCAGGATCAGGGTGCACTCAGCGTCGCTCATGACCCAACCCTATCGGGGGCTCAGGAGCCCTGCCCGTCGGCCTCCTGCACCGGCTCGGCCTCCAGCTCGGCCCGGAAGGCCTCGAGGTTGGCGGTGGACTCCCCGCGCGAGATCCGCCACTCCCACTCGCGCTGGATCGAGGTCCAGAAACCCAGCCGCAGGAGGTCGTTGAAGGGCTCGTCGCAGGCCGTCAGCACCGCCCCCATCAGCTCGTCCAGCGCCTCCTCGTCCAGCCCCGCCAGCGGCAGCCGCCCGGTGACGTAGACGTCGCCGGAACCGTCCACCGCATACCCGAGGCCGGGCAGGCGCAGCGTCCGCCGCAGCAGGTAGCGGTAGAAGGCCTCGTGGTTCTCGTCGGGATTGCGGATCACGAACGCGCGCAGCGACAGCGCCCGGTCGCCCACCAGCAGCGACACCACCGTCTTGAGCTTGCGCTCCCCGGGCAGGGTGACCACGGTCTCCCCCTCCCGTGCCCCCGGCTCGTGCTCCAGCTCCAGACCCTCCAGCAGGGTATGCAGCAGCTCCTCGTGGTCCATCCGCCTCACCTCTCCCGCGGGTCGGGTCGGGCGCCGTGCGCGTCCGGTGCCCCGCTGGCCCCACCGTAGACGGCCACCAACCGGTCCACCGTCCGCTCCCAGGAGAAGCCCCGGGCGTGCGCCGCGGCCCGCGCCGACCAGTCCTGCCGAGCGCCCGGCTCCCCCAACCGTGCCAGGGTCGCGGCGATCGCGTCGGCCCAGTCGGCCGGGTCGTGCCCGTCGACGAGCACGCCGGCCTCCCCGACCGCGGTCGGCAGACCCCCCACGCGGGCCGCCACCACGGGCGTCCCGCACGCCAGCGCCTCGACCGCGACCAGGCCGAAGCTCTCGTTGTGGGAGGGCACGGCGAGCAGGTCGGCGGCGCGGTACCACCGCGCCAGCTCCTCGCGCGGCATGGAGGTGTCGTAACGGACGACATCCTCCAGCCTCTCCTCGACCACGACCCGCTGCAGCGCGTCGGGTGCGGCCAGCCCGGACCCGGACAGACCCCCGAGGACGGCCACCACGAGCCGCCGACGCAACGAGGGCTCGCGGCGGACCAGCTCGCCGGCCGCCCGGACCAGCACGTCGGGCGCCTTGAGCGGCTGGATGCGTCCCACGAAGAGCAGGACGACGGCGTCCCGGGGCAGGCCGACCGCCTCACGCGCGCGGGCCTGCGCCTCGTCCCGGGTCCCCGCGGCTGCGTCGGGGTGGAAGATCTCCAGCGCCACGCCGGGGTGCACGACGTGCACGCGCCCGGGGTCCGCCCCGTAGAGGTCGACCAGCGACCGTGCCTCGTCGGCGGTGTTGGCCACGAGCGCGGCGGCCTCGCGCACGATCTGCTCCTCGCCGGCCTCCCGCACGGGCGGCTCGGGCCTCTCCCCCGGCGCGAGGGCGGCGTTCTTGACCCGCGCCATGGTGTGCATCGTGTGCACGAGCGCCCCACCGGTCGCCCGGACCAGCCCCAACCCGGCCACCCCCGAGAGCCAGTAGTGGCTGTGCACGACGTCATAGCCTCCCGCCGCCCGCGCGTGCCCCACCATCGCGTCGGCGAACTGCGCCACGTGCCCCGGCAGCTGCCCCTTGTCCAGGCCGGCAGGCCCGGCCGGCAGGTGGTGCACGTGCGCGCCCGGGGCGAGCTGCTGCATACCCTCCCCCTCGGTGGCGCGGGTGAAGACGTCGACGTGCACGCCCCGGGCGGCCAGGCGCGCGGCCGTCTCGGCGACGTAGACGTTGAGACCCCCCGCGTCCCCCGTGCCCGGCACCGCCAGCGGGGAGGTGTGGAGGGAGACCATCGCCACCCGGGACGGGAGCGGCGCGGCAGCGGTCATCGCCCCAGTCTGGCACGTCGGCCTACCCTGGTCCGGTGACCCGATCCGCGCCCGGCCGCCCCGTCGGCACCGTGACGCGCGGCACGACCAATCCCAACCGGCTGCGGCGCGTGGACCGGTGGATGGCCTGGGCGCTGCGCGACGTGCTGCGCGCACCGCGGGAGGCCCCGGTCGTGGTCGATCTGGGGTATGGGGCAGCTCCCGTCACGGTGCTCGAGCTCGCCGACCGGCTGGGTCGGGTGCGGTCCGACGTGCGCCTGGTGGGGATCGAGATCGAGCCCGAGCGGGTGGCGCGTGGGCTGGCGGTCGCGGACCCGCCCCGGGTGGACTTCGCGCTCGGCGGCTTCGAGCTGCCCCTGCCCGACGGGGCCCGGCCGTCGGTGGTGCGGGCCTTCAACGTGCTGCGGCAGTACGACGAGTCCGAGGTCGCCGGGGCCTGGGCGCAGATGCTGGACCGCCTGGCTCCCGGGGGCGCGCTCGTGGAGGGGACCTGCGACGAGATCGGCCGGCTGGCGACCTGGGTCCACCTCCGGCGGGGCGCCGAGGGGGCGCCCGACCCGGTATCGCTCACCCTGTCGTGGCGGCTGGCCGGGCTGGAGCGTCCCTCGGTCGTGGCCGAGCGGCTGCCCAAGGTGTTCATCCACCGCAACGTCCCCGGGGAGGGCGTCCACGAGCTGATGACGGCCCTGGACCGCGCCTGGGCCCGGCACTCGGCGCTGGCCGGCTACGGCGCGCGACAGCGCTTCGTGGCGGTGGCCAGCGACCTGCGCGACGCGGGGTGGCCGGTGCTGCACGGCCCGACCCGCTGGCGCCTGGGCGAGCTCACCGTCGCCTGGGAGGCCGTGGCCCCTGGCGGCCCGCCGCAGGAGGCGGAGAGAGGTGCTCCGCAGGCGTAGCGGGACTCAGCGGGCGTAGTCGTCCTCCAGCCGGACGATGTCGGCCTCGTCGAAGGGCCCGAAAGCGACCTCCAGGATGCGGGCGGGCTCCTCGGAGGCATTGCCCATGCGGTGCTCGGCGCCGCAGGGCACCCAGATCATCTCGCCCTGGCCCGCGGTCCACGTCTCACCGTCCAGGGTGATCTGCAGCTCGCCGTCCAGGACGTGCCACATCTCGGCGCGGTGTCCGTGGGTCTGCAGCGACAGCCGGTGCCCGGGCTCGACGGTGATGGTCTTGACCGTCACCGGCTCGCCGGAGACGAACTGCTGGAACCTCCCCCAGGGACGCTCGACGACGAAGGAGTCCCCGCGGCGGTCGCGGGTGAGGTCGGTCTGGGAGTCGTTCTGGGAGTCGGTCACGGTCGCGGTCTCCGTCGTTCGGTGCGTGGCCCCTGCCTCCTCGCCGAACGGTCATGCCCTACGCCGTCGTGAGGAAGTCACCGACCAGGTCACGGGTCTGTTGTCGGTGCTCCCACATGATGCCACCCTCGCCGCGGACGTGCAGCATCGCCTGCGGGAAGCAGTCCGCCAGCTCGCGGGCCACCTCGACCGGATGGGTGTCGTCGCCCTCCTGGGCCAGGATGAGGACCGGGCAGGTCACCTCGCGGAGGAGCTCGCGGTCGGCCACGGGCACGAGGTGGGGCAGGGTGTGCAGCGCCTCGGCCAGACCCGGTTGCAGCAGCTCCGCGGCCTGCCCCTCGGCCCACGCCCGCACCGCCGGGTCGTCACGCACGGCCGCGGGCTGGTCGGCGACGAGGTGCGCGGCCAGTGCCGCCTGGTCACCGGCGCGGACCCGGTCGGCCAGCGCCTCCAGCGCGGCCATGGCCCGGTCGTCGCGCGGGGTGTCGATCGCGGCGGGCAGGGCCAGGACGACGCGGTCGAAGCGGTGCGGCTCGCGCGTCAGACCCCGGCAGATCGCGCCCGCCCCCATGCTGATCCCCAATGCCCGGTCGGCCCCCACCCTGTCGGCGACGGACCAGACCTCGGCCGCGAGCTCCGCATACCCCCACTCCCCCGTGGGAGCGTGCGAGCGGCCGTGGCCGCGCAGGTGCATGAAGGTGCGGGAGCCGGCCACCCGCATCCCGTAGGGGCGGGTGGTGCTGATCGAGCCGGCGAGACCGTGGACGAAGAGCGTGTGCGGACGGCCGTGGCCGACGGTGAGGATCTCGAGGGGTCCGTCGGGCCCGTCGACGAGGGTGGTGCGGGGCGCGCCGAGGGAGGCCGGCCTCACCACGGACCGTAGGGACCCATGTGGGTGCCCTGGCCACCCCGCCCGATCGCCGACCTCACGGCCGGGCGGACGTCGGTGAGATAGACGGCTGCGGCCACGAAGGCGGCGATGTTGAGCAGCCCGAAGGGCGCACGCCCCAGGTAGACGAACCCGATGAGGGTGGCGGCCCCGGTGAGGACGAGCCAGAAGGTCTTGGTCTTCTTGCCCGCCGCGGGGAAGGCGTCCTCGCGCGTGCGCAGGCAGTCGACGAGCGCCCACACCATGACCGCGAAGGCCGCGAGGCCGATGACGGTCATCACGAGATTCTGGGTGCTGGCGAGGAGCGACATGGGTCCAGCCTACGTCGCCGCCGCGCCGGCAGCGGTGTCGACGAGCACCGTGAAGGGCCCGTCGTTGACCAGCTCGACCTGCATCATCGCCCCGAAGACGCCGGTGGCGACCTCGATGCCGCGCGCCCGCAGCGCCGCGACGACGGCGTCGACGAGCGGCTCGGCCACGGGCCCGGGGGCGGCGTCGCTCCAGGAGGGACGCCGGCCCTTGCGGGTGTGGCCGTAGAGGGTGAACTGGCTGACCACCAGGACGGGTGCCCCGGTGGTGTCGACCGACTCCTCGTCGCGCAGGATCCGCAGCTCGGCGATCTTGCGGGCCATGGTCTCCACCTCGGCGGGGCCGTCGTCGTGCGTGGCCGCGACCAGGGCGACCAGGCCGGGACGGTCGATGGAGCCGACGACCTCGCCGTCGACGGTCACGCTGGCGCGGGTCACCCGCTGCAGGACCGCCCTCACGAGAGGGGGACCGCCCGGATCGCACCGACCGGCTCGCCGTGGCCCTTGACGACGGCCTCGGCGTCGAGGTCCTCGAGGACCTGGGCGACATCGGGGCCGAGGTCCGCGCCGCCGAGGTGGCGCAGCGCCGCGGTGGTCACCACTCCCCTGGCCCGGTCGTTGCCGTCGGCGATCTTCACGACGATGCCGCGCCCGTCGGCGAGGCCCACCGCGTAGACCGACTCGGCGCCGTCCTTGGCGATCAGCCCGGGCACGCCTTGGATGAGCCGGGTGACATCGCGCCGGGTGCCGCCGAGCCACTCGGGATGGCGGCGGATCGCGTCGGCGACCGTGCCCTCGGGGGTGCCGGGATCGGCGGAGGCGATGCGGCCGAAGGCCCTGGCCAGGCCAGCGGCGCTGACGCCCAGGGCGGGCGCGCCGCAGCCGTCGACCGTGGTCGCCGCGACCGGCTCGCCGCAGAGCTCCTCGACGACCTCGACGATCAGCCGCTGGAGCGGGTGGTCGGGCTGCCGGTAGGTCGTCAGCTCCCAGCCGGAGGCCACGCAGGCGGCCAGCATGCCGGCGTGCTTGCCGGAGCAGTTCTGGGCCAGGCGGGTCGGCCCGGTGCCGGCGGCGATCACGCGGTCGCGCTCCTGCTCGTCCAGCGGCAGGGAGGGCGTGTTCTGCAGGGCGTCCTCGTCCAGGCCCGCCGCGGCCAGGATCCGGCGCGCACCCTCCTGGTGGAAGTCCTCGCCGGAGTGGCTCGCGCAGGCCAGCGCCAGCAGCTCGCCCTCCAGCGCGGCCCCGGCCAACAGCATCGCCACGGCCTGCAGGGGCTTGAGCGAGGAGCGGGGCAGGATGGGCGCGTCGACCGGGCCGACCGCCAGCAGGGTGGCGCCGTCGGCGGCCATCGCCGAGACCACCCCGTGGTGCACCGACTCGACGACGTCGTTGCGGACCACCTCGGCCACGACGGGGGCGTCCCACAACGGGGTGCGTCGGTCGGCTGCCATGCCCCCGGCGTGGGTCACGGCGCCGGTCCCGGCGTCGGTCCCGGCCTCGCTCACCGGCCCCTCCGGTCCTTGACGCCCAGGAGGGTGCGGGCGTCCTCGGCCGACATCGGCGGGCGCTGCATCGTGGTGGCCAGCAGCGCGGCACGCTCGACGAGCTCGACGTTGTGCTGGACCTGCTGGCCGCGGGCGTACATGAGGTTGTCCTCCATGCCCACCCGCAGGTGCCCGCCCATCGCCAGCGCCGCGGCGGCGATCGGCAGGTGCGAGCGCCCGATGCCGGTGGCCGACCAGCTGGTGACCTCCTCGGGCAGCATCTGGACACCGGCGACGAGCGCCTCCACGGTGCCGGGCATGCCGCCGGGGACGTTGGTGACGAAGTCGACGTGGACCTTGCCGCCGTAGGGCAGCCCGTGCTGGTCGATCAGCCGGCGCAGCGCGGCGACGTGGCCGAGGTCGAAGAGCTCGAACTCGGGCACGACCTCCTTCTCCTGCGCCTGGACGTAGAGCTGGCTCATGAAGCCGTAGGGATTCATGAAGACGTCGTCGCCGAAGTTGAGGGTGCCGCAGGTCAGCGAGCAGGAGTCGGGCTCGGCGTCCAGGACGGTGAGGCGCGACTCGAGCGGGTCGTGCACCGAGCCGCCGGTGGAGAGCTGGACGACCAGGTCGGTGGCCTCGCGCAGGGCCTGCACGGTGTCGCGCAGCCGGACCGGGTCGAGCGTGGGGCGGTGGTCGTTCTCGGGGTCGCGCACGTGCACGTGGACGAGACCGGCTCCGGCCTCCTCGCACCGGCGGGCGTTCTCGACGATCTCCTCGAGGGTGGTCGGCAGCTGCGGGAAGTCGGCCTTGGTGGTCTCGGCGCCCGTGGGCGCCACCGTGATCAACGTCGATGCGGACATGGTGCCGATCTTCTCAGGCGCGGGGGTATGCGGTGCAGCCGGCTCAGGGGGTCCGGGGACCCCGCGCCCTGCCGCGCTCGGCGTCGGCCGGCACGATGACGGTCTGGGCCGCGCTGGTGGTGCCGGCCAGGAGCGTCAGGGACGGGTCGAGGTTGCGCTTGACCAGGGCCAGCGCGATGGGGCCGTCCTCGTGGTGACGGGCGACCGAGGTGAGGTGCCCCACGGGTCGCCCGCCCCCGACCGGGACCAGCTCGGCGCCCGGCTCGGGCAGGACGTGGCCGGAGCCGTCCAGGTGCAGGAAGACGAGGCGTCGAGGGGGTCGACCCAGGTTCTTGACCCGGGCGACCGTCTCCTGCCCGCGGTAGCAGCCCTTCTGCAGGTGCACCGCGGTGCGCAGCCAGTCCAGCTCGTGCGGGATCGCGCGCTCGTCGGTGTCCACGCCGGCCCGGGGCCGCCACGCCGCCACGCGGAGCGCCTCGGCGGCCCACGTCCCGGCCAGGGGCCGGTCGCCCACGGCGGCCTCCAGCTCTGCGCGGGGCACGATCAGCTCGCGCCAGGGCCGCTCCCGGCCGGGGTGCTCCTCGGAGGGCGGCCCGTAGGCGAAGGTGTCGCCGACCGGCCCCGGCCACGGGTCGACCCAGGCGATCGGCTCGTCAGGCCCTGACTCGGCACGGATCGGCTCGCCGAGCACCCCATACCCCTCGGAGACGTCGGCGACCTCGACCCGGAGCATGAAGCGCATCGAGTCCAGCCACCCCGCCACGGCCGGCGCGTCGCCGGGCTCGGTGGTGATCCAGGTGGTGCTGCCATCGTCGACGACGTGGAGGGCGTGCTCGACCTTGCCCTTGGGCGAGAGGATCAGCGTCTCGGTCGAGGTGCGCGGCGCCAGGCCGCTCAGGTGCTGGCTGGTCAGGGAGTGCAGCCAGGTCAGCCGGTCGGGGCCGGTGACGGTGACGACGCCACGGTGAGAGAGGTCGACGACGGCCAGGCCCTCGGCTAGCAGGACCTGCTCGCGGTGCGGGTCCCCGTAGTGGCAGGCCACGCCCTGGTCGGGCCCGAGTCCGTCGACGGCACCAGGTCGGGAGAGCAGGGGGTTCATGCCCGGCAGGCTACGTCACGGGTCTGACCTGCTCACCCTGCAGGCTTCCCCCAGGGAACCGCCGTAGACTCGGCGGCCATGGGGTACCAGGAGCACCATGAGGCACCGGTCGACGAGGGCCGGCGCCCTCGCCGTCGCCGTCGCCCGGTCCGCACGGCCGCGGCGGTGGTCGGCATCTTCGCGCTGCTGGGGGTGATCGCGCTCGCCGGGTTCGCGTTCTACCTGCAGAACACCGCCGAACGCAACATCGTGCACGAGGACCTGCTGTCCAAGGACAACGCGGTCATCACCATCTCGCCCCAGCTGACCGGCGGCGAGCGTCCGTCGGGGGACGATGGCGAGGAGCAGGACGACGCCGAGGGGGGCGACGGGGAGCCGGCCGAGGACGAGGAGCCGATCGTCATCGTCGGCGAGGACGGGCAGGAGGTGGAGGTCCAGGAGGGCACCACCCACACCGCCACCACCCCGGAGCGGGCCACCGAGGCCGGCGAGGCCCTCAACTTCCTCATCATCGGCTCCGACAGCCGCGACCTGTCGGTCGAGCGGGGCCGCTCCGACGTGATCGTGCTGATGCACATCAACGACCAGCGCGACCGGGTCGACCTGATCCACTTCCCGCGCGACACCTTCGTCCCGATCCCGGGCACGGGCGGGTCCTCCAAGATCAACGCCGCCTACGCCTACGGCGGGGCGCCGCTGCTCGTGCAGACCCTCCAGCAGCAGGTCAACGTGCCGATCGACCACGTGGTGATCGTCAACTTCGAGAGCTTCAAGGCGATGACCGACGCCATCGGGGGCGTCGACGTCAACGTCACCCAGGCCGGCGGTGGCTTCAGCACCGGCGTGCAGCACATGAACGGCGAGCAGGGCCTGCGCTTCGTCCGCGAGCGCTACTCCCTGTCCCAGGGCGACATCTCCCGCGGCGAGCGGCAGATGCAGTTCATCAAGGGCATCATCACCAAGGCCCTCTCCCGGGAGACCCTGACCAACCCGGGCCGGATCGCCGGCTTCGTGGACGCCGCGACGACCAACCTGACGGTCGACGAGGACCTGAGGGTCGGGGACATGCGCGACCTGGGCTTCTCCATGCGCAACGTGCGCGGCGGGGACATCCACTTCTGGTCCGGGCCGTGGTGCGGCATCGCCGACCACCCGGTGGCCGGGTCGATCATCCTCAAGGCCGACGCGCAGATGGCCAGGCTGGCCGAGGCCCTGCGTTCGGACAGCATGAGCGGCTACGTCGACAACGTCTCGCCGCGCAGCGGCTTCGGCGGGGGTTGCTGAGCAGACCCTGCCCGGCGGTCAGACCCGGCGCAGCTCCGCGGAGACGTGCGACTGCAGCTCGTGGCCGGTGGCGGCCATGTCCATGACCCACATCATGTTGCCGTTGACGTAGCCGTAGAGGCGGTGGGCGGCGGTGTACTCCTTGGCCCGGGGGCTGCGGATCACGCCGTCGGTCTGGACCTCGACCTTGGCCGGGCTGGTGCGCCCGTAGTAGAGCTCGACGATGCCGGTGGGGTGGGCCAGGAGGAGCTCGACCTCGTCGTCCGGCAGGGGGCGCCAGAAGCCGGTCTCGAGGGCCGCGACCTTCTCCTTGTTGCCGTCCGCGTCCAGCAGCCAGGTGCGTGAGGTCCACATGAAGAAGGGACGCCCGTCGTGGGTGACGTCGATCTCCTGGCCGAAGTTGCGCGACTCCATGGACGGATAGCCGACGACGCCGGCACCCGCCCAGGATCCGAGCATCCAGGCCAGGGGCGCACAGTCGGGGTGCATGGTGGGGTCGATCTCGATAGGCACCCGCCCATGGTAGGCGGTGGGAGCGTTGGCCGGGCAGGCTCGGCGGGACCGGCTCATCCGGGGAGGCTCAGCGCGGGTCAGGCTCAGCGGGTCAGGCTCAGCCCGGCAGCGCCGAGGGCAGGAAGACCAGGGCCACCAGGTAGGGCACCAGCCCGGCGACGAGGACCGAGGCCACCGCCGTGACGAGCCGGGGCCGGGCGTGGGCCATCGTCGGCAGCTCGCACAGGACCTGACGCATCGCGTGGCTGAGCGCCCCGGCGGCCACCCCGAGCAGCAGCCAGGTCGTCCACGGGGCCGACAGGGCGAGGGCCACGAGCACGGCCGCCGCTCCCCCGGCCGCCATGGCCGCGGCGGTGAGCCAGGTGGTCATGGCCGGCCAGCGGCCGAGGAGGTCGGTGAGCGCCGAGGCCGCGGCCGCGGCGAGGGCACCCAGCACCAGGGAGACACCTTCGGGCGTGCTCGCCGGCGGGACCAGCAGGACGCCGCAGGCCAGGAGCCCCAGGGCCAGGACGACGGCGCTGACCGACTCGACGACCCGCGGCCGCCCGTCCCGGCGGAAGAGCTGGTGCACGAAGGCCGCGATCATCGCCAGCCCGAGCGCGGCGGGCACCCAGGTCAGCCGGGGGACGTCGTCCTGGACGACCACGGAGCTGACCAGGGCCAGACCGCCGACGACGATGGTGCCGACCGTGCCGCGCGGGGTGGGCAGGTTGAGCGCTCCGGCCCATCCCCAGGCCAGCACCACGGCGGCCACGGCGAGGGCGAAGGCCAGCACCAGCGTCGAGGTGAGGGCCGCGGCGCCGAGCACGAGAGCGATGCCGACCACGGCCACGGCCACGTGGACCGACGGCGTGATCCGGATGCTCGGTGCTGGCGTCGTCGTCATCGTGGTCATTATGACCTGCCCGAGGTCCTTATCCTTGGGAGGTGGCCGACCTGGTCCTGCTCACCCCCGCCGCCCCGGCGTCCGCCGCGGTGGCGGTGGTGCTGCCCGGTCTGGCGCTGCTGCCGCACGTCGTCCGCGCCCAGGGGCTGGACGTGGGCCAGTTGCTGGGGCACCCCTCGCCCGACCTCCTGCTGGTGGACACCGTCACCGATCTCGTCGCGGGCCACGCCACCCTGCGGACCCTGGCCATGGTGGAGCTGGACGCCCCGGTGCTCGCGGTCGTCGACGACGCCGGCCTGGGCCTGGTCGACGAGGGCTGGCCCGTGGACGACGTCATCACCAGCACGGCACGGCCCACCGAGGTGGGCGCGCGCGTCCGCCTGGCCCTGCTGCGGGCCCGGGCCTCCGTCCAGAAGACCAGCGCGCCGGCCCCGGAGCCGACCACCCTCCGGGTCTCCGACGTCGTCGTCGACGAGGCCTCGTGGACGGTCCGCGCCGGCGGGGTCCCCCTGGACCTGACCTACAAGGAGTTCGAGCTGCTCCGTTATCTGGTCCAGCACCCGGGGCGCGTGGTGACCCGCGACCAGCTCCTCCACGAGGTGTGGGGCATGGACTACTACGGCGGCACCCGCACCGTCGACGTCCACATCCGCCGGCTGCGGGCCAAGCTGGGTCCGGAGCGCGAGGCCCTGATCGGCACCATCCGCGGCGTCGGCTACCGCTTCGCGCGACCGGTGGGGCAGGACTGAGCGCCGTCGTGCAAAACTGGCCCCCATGACCGGCCAGTCCCTCGCCGTCGAGGAGTCGACCACCCTGTCGCCCGAGCTGTCCGGCGACGTGCTGGCCCTGGCCGTGCGCGCCGGACGTCACGACGGGGTCAAGCCGTTGTCGGAGCAGACCGTCCTCCAGGCGCGGCGCCTGCCGGACGACGTCACCACCCCCACCTCCACCCACCTGGTGGTCCGCGACCCCGAGACCGGCGCGGTCGCCGCATACGGGCACGTGGACGAGGGCGACCCCGGCGCCCCGTCGGCGGAGCTCGTGGTGGACCCCGACCACCGACGCCGAGGGATCGGTGGCCTGCTCCTGGACCATGTCCTCCGACGGTGGCCACAGGCCCGGCTGTGGTCCCACGGCGACCTGCAGGACGCGCGCCGTCTCTACTCCTCGCGCAACCTGACGGTGGTGCGCGAGCTGTGGCAGATGAGCCGCCCGCTGGAGGGCGAGTGGAGCGACCTGCCGGAGGAGGTCGAGCTGCCCGAGGGCCTGGCGGTGCGGCCCTTCCGCGTCGGTCAGGACGAGGAGGCGTGGCTGGAGCTCAACGCCCGCGCCTTCGCCACGCACGCCGAGCAGGGGCGGATGACCAGGGCGGACCTGGCCGACCGGCAGGCCGAGCCGTGGTTCGACCCGCAGGGCTTCCTCGTGGTGGAGGACACCACCGCCACGGATGCCGACGGCCGTGCGCGGATGGCCGCCTTCCACTGGACCAAGGTCGAGTCCGGCCCGTCGGGCAGCGTCGGGGAGGTCTACGTCGTGGGGGTGGACCCGAACTACCAGGGTCGTGGCCTCGGGCTGACCGTCACCCTCCTGGGCCTGCGGCACCTGCGCGCCCGCGGGGTGGGGACGGCCACGCTCTACGTGGACGGCGACAACGCCGCCGCGATCGCCACCTACCACCGGCTCGGCTTCGAGCGGATGGCGATCGACGTCATGTATGCGGCGGGGGCCGCCTGATCGTGGGCGACCGGATCCGGGTGCGCGCCGCCGGCGTGCTGCCCTACACGGTCAAGGCCGACGGCTCCCTCCGGGTGGCGCTGGTCCACCGGCCGCACTACGACGACTGGTCCTGGGCCAAGGGCAAGCTGGACCGGGGCGAGGACTGGGCCGCCGCCGCGGCCCGTGAGGCGCTGGAGGAGACGGGGCTGGTCGTGCGGCTGGGCATGCCGCTGCCCGACGCGCACTACCGGGTGGGCAGCGGCATGAAGCGGGTCCGCTACTGGGCCGCCACGGTCGTCGGGGGCGAGGGCAACCTCGAGCATGAGATCGACGAGGTCGTCTGGCTCAAGCCGAAGGCCGCTGCGGAACGGCTCTCCTACGCCCACGACCGCGAGCAGCTCGAGGCGCTCGTCGACCTCCACGACAAAGGGCGGCTGGACACCTGGCCGCTGCTGATCGTGCGGCACGCCCTGGCGGTGAGCCGCACCGCCTGGTCCCGCCCGGATCCCTTGCGCCCGTTGGTCTTCGACGGCTATGTCCGGGCCGCACACCTGGTCGGCCTGATCGACGCCTACGCCCCCGAGCAGATCCTCAGCAGCCCCTCGGTCCGCTGCACCGCCACGGTCCGGCCGTTCAGCGAGTCGCTCAGCGTGCCGATCACGACCAAGAAGGGCCTGTCCGAGGAGGGCTTCGAGGCCACCCCCGATCGCGTCGTCAAGCACCTCGACGGCATGCTCGCCGCCGGACGGCCGGCCGCCATCTGCACGCACGGGCCCCTGATCCCCGTCATCCTGAAGACCCTGCGCTCGCGGGCGGCCAAGACGCTGGACAGTGGTGACCGACGGCTGCTGACCCGGCTGACCGAGGTCCCCCTCGACAAGGGCGAGGTCCTGGCGCTGACGATGAGCGGGACCGGGGACGAGGCACGCGTCGCCGCGGTGGAACGCCACCGCCCCGTGCTCTGAGGAGCGGCTGTCCCGTCCCACGAAAGCCACGAGAAGTGGGGCACGTGCCGGGCTGGGAGCGCCTCTCGGCGCGAGGCCGCTCGTAGCGGCGAATGTTGGAGCCCGGGGCTACCGCAGCCCGGCACGCGAAGACTTCCAACGACGGGCTCGCGGCGGTTGTTCCCGACGCTCCTCACTTCATGCGGGAAACCGACCTGTGTGCCGGTGATAACCGGCACCAGGTGGTCAAACCCGCATGAAGTCGGGACCGGCGGGCCGTCGCCCGTGCCGGGGCGAGGTGATCGTCCTCAGTGCAGGTCGCCGAGGCGCCACAGGCGGGCGCTGGCGGTGAGGTCGGTGGCGGTGTCCTGCATCCGGGCCGCGCGACGGGACTGCTCGACCGGGATGTCGTCGACCCCCGGCTCGGCCAGCCCGACCGCCATCACGTGGCAGAAGGCGGCGGCCCGCTCCAGGGCTACGGCCAGGTCACCGGTGAAGACGCCGGTGAGGATCTCCTCGGTCAAGGCCTTCAAGGCCGGCGGGCTGGGCGGCTCGGCGACACCGGCGATCGCGCGGTAGACCTCGGCGTGCACCGAGCCGGAGGCGAACAGCCGGGCGACCTCCTCGGGCTGGCGCAGGACCCACTCGCGCAGCAGGTAGAGACGCCAGAGCGTGCCGGGCAGGGTCCGGGCCGGCCGGTCCGCCCACATCTCCGCGACCGTGGCCAGGCCCAGCTCCTGGACCAGCCCGACCAAGCGGGCGGTCAGCTCCGGATCGGCACCGTCCCGGCCCCGCCCGACGACGAGCTCGGCCGTGCGGTGCGCGGCCTCGGCGGCCTCCAGCGGGTCGCCCCCACCACCCATGGCCTCCAGCGCCTCGATCGGGCGCAGCGTGGGGCGGTGGAAGGGGCGCCGGGCCGAGCCGGATCCGCCCTCGGCGACGGTCACGAGGCGCTCCCGGTATCGGCGCCGTCGGCATCGGCGTCGTCGGCATCGGTGCCGTCGGCCCGCGCGTCCCCGGCGCCGGCGAGCACCGCCACGCTGTCGGCACCGAGCACGAGCCGGCCACCCTCGGAGGTGACGGGACCGTGGTGGGCGAGGAGCTGCATACCGTCGGAGAGGTCGAGATCGACGCTGCCCGGGTGGTCACCGGTGGGGGCGGGCGCCAGGTGGGCGAGCACGCGGACGTCACCGCGCCGGACCGTGATCAGCTCGCCTCCCCCGTCGACCGGCTCGCGGTGCACCGAGCCCTGACCCAGCGGGGTGTCGCGGAGCCCGGAGCGCTCGCGGCGCAGGCGGATGAGGGTGCGGTAGAAGTCCAGGAGCGTGGCGTGCCCGTCCCGGTCCACCTCGGACCAGTCGAGGGTCGAGGCCCGCACGGTGCCCTCGTCCTGGGGGTCGGGGACGTCGCCGGCCCAGCCGTGCTCGGCGAACTCGTTGCGCCGGCCCTCGCGGATCGCCTCGGCGAGCCACTCCTCCTCGTGGTCGGTGAAGTACTGCCACGGCGTTGAGGCGCCCCACTCCTCCCCCATGAACAGCATCGGGGTGTAGGGCGAGGTGAGCAGCAGCGCCGCCCCGATCGCCGCCCGCCCGGGGCTCATCCCGTGGCCGATGCGGTCGCCGCGGGCGCGGTTGCCGATCTGGTCGTGGGTCTGCAGGGAGGCCACGAAGCGCCAGCCCGGCGTCGTCGCGGGGTCGACCGGTCGCCCGTGGCCGCGGCCGCGGAAGGTGGAGAAGGAGCCGTCGTGGAAGAACGGCGAGGAGCCCAGCACCTTGGGCAGCGCGCCCGGGTCGGCGAAGTCGCCGAAGAAGCCCTGGGTCTCCCCGGTCAGCGCCACGTGCAGCGCGTGGTGCACGTCGTCGGCCCACTGGCCGTGCAGGCCCCTTCCGCCGGCACCCCCCGGTCCGCGCGGGGAGACGGTGGCGGGGTCGTTGCGGTCGGACTCGGCGACCAGCGTCCGGGGTATGCCGCTGCTCTCGGTGATCTGGTCCGCGAGGCTCGCGAGGTCCTCGAGGAGGTGGACGGCCCGCTCGTCGTGGAGGGCGTGGACGGCGTCGAGGCGCAGCCCGTCCAGGTGGTAGTCCTCCAGCCACATGCGGGTGTTGTCCAGGATGAAGGCGCGCACCTCGTCCGATCCGGGGCCGTCGAGGTTGACCGCCTCGCCCCACGGGGTCTGGTGACGGTCGGTGAAGTAGGGCGCGACCTGGCCCAGGTAGTTGCCGCTGGGGCCGAGGTGGTTGTAGACGACGTCGAGCCACACGGCCAGCCCCTTGGCGTGTGCCGCGTCGACGAGACGGGCCAGGCCGGCGGGGCCGCCGTAGGGGGCGTGGACCGCGTAGAGCGCCACGCCGTCATAGCCCCAGCCGTGCCGTCCGGGGAAGGCCGCGACCGGCATGATCTCCAGGACGGTCACGCCGAGGTCGACGAGATGGTCGAGGTGGTCGATGACCCCGTCGAAGGTGCCCTCGGGGGTGAAGGTCCCGACGTGCAGCTCGTAGACGACGGCGTCCTCCAGCCGCACGCCCTGCCAGGCCTGGTCGGTCCAGGTGAAGGCCGCCGGGTCGACGATGGCGCTCGGGCCGTGCACGCCGTCGGGCTGGTGCCGCGAGCGCGGGTCAGGGACCGGCGCGCGGCCGTCGATGGAGTAGGCATAGCGGCCGTCGGCGGGGGCGGCGCTGGCCTGCCACCAGCCGCCCTCCCCGCGGGTCATCTCCACGGCGGCGTCGCCGGCGGCGCCGAGGCGGACCTCGACGCGCTCGGCCTCGGGCGCCCAGAGCCGGAAGTCATGGGAGTCGGTCATTCAGCCACCTGCCTGGAGGTCGTCGGCGCGCACGAGCAGCGCCACGGGTGCGTCGGCGAAGACGTCCCGGGCCAGGACGCCGGTGGCGCCCGCCTCGTGGACGACGCCGGTGAGGGCGTCCTGCCACCGGTCGGGGGGCAGGGGGATGCGGGTCTCGCCCAGGCCGCCGGCCTCGCCGAGCGCGCGGGGGGCGCGGATCGCCAGGGTGGCCGCGCAGCCGCCGCGGACGAAGCCGAGGACGTGGTCACCGGCCTGGACGGGGTCGTAGGAGGCGCCGGGCCCGTAGGCCTTGGGCAGCCAGGTGCGCAGCCGCAGCACCCGGGAGGTCACCCAGAGGACCTCGTCGGACAGGTCGCCGGGCCAGCCCTGCGAGTCCAGGCGCCGGAGCCGGTCGACTCGCTCCTCGTAGTCCACGGGCCGCCGGTTGTCGGGGTCCACGAGGGACAGGTCGACGACACCGGCCCCCTGGTAGGTGTCCGGGACGCCGGGCAGCGTGAGCTGGACCAGCTTCTGGGTGAGCGTCAGCGTGCGCACGGTGAGGCGGTTGTCCCGCACGGCCGCGCCGATCGCCTCGCTGACCTCCCCCTCGGCGACCATCTCGTCGGCCAGGGCCAGCACCCTGCCCTCGTAGTCGGCGTCCGGCTCGACCCAGGTCGTGTGCAGCTTGGCCTCGCGCAGGGCCTTGGTGAGGTATTCGTGCAGGCGCCCGGTCTCGACGCGGCCGGCCCCCAGGAGGGTCTGCCAGACCAGGTGGGCGGTGGGACGGTCGACGCCGTGCCGGTCGGCCGCCTCGAGGCTGGCGCGGGACAGGTGCTCCCAGGCCCCGGCGTCTCCGGCGACCGCCAGGATGCGGGCACGGACGTCCTCGCTGCGCTTGGTGTCGTGGGTGGACAGGGTGGTCATGCCCAGCGGCCAGTGCTCGGCCTGGTGGCGGGCCCAGGTATGCAGCGTGGCCACCTCTGGGTGCTCGCCCAGGCTGGGGTCGGCGCCCACCTCGTTGAGCGCGACCAGCCGGTGCCACCGGTAGAAGGCGGTGTCCTCGATCCCCTTGGCCATGACCGGGCCCGTGGTCTGCTGGAAGCGCACGCACAGGTCGCGGGCGGACCCGGCGTCGGCGCCGGGCGCGCCGGCCGGGTCGGCGAGCACCTCGCCGAGGGCCTCGAGCTCGACGCCGAGGTCCGGCCGGGCCGCGCGGGCCCTGGCCAGGCCCTCGAGCAGGGGCAGGAGCGCGGCGTGGTCGCGCTCGTCCACCGGCTCCTCGGGGCGGATGTAGGCGCGGTAGACGTGGACCGCGACCAGCGCCTCGACGATGGCCTCGCGGAGCCGGTCCGGGTCGAGGTGGGGCAGGACGGCGGTGGCCCGGCGCTGGAGCCGCCCGAGCTCGGGCCCGAGCAGGTCGGCGACGACCTGACGCTTGGCGCGGTCGACCTCGTCGTCGAGGTCGGGGGTGCCGCCGGTCTCGACCCACGTCTGCGTGATGGCCTCGGCCGTGGTCGGGTCGACCAGGGCGGCGGTCACGGCGGCGTTGGCGTCGTAGCCGGTGGTGCCCTCGCAGGCCCAGCCGTCGGGGAGCCGCTCGGAGCCCTCGAGGATCTTCTCGACCCAGACCGGGGTGCCGGGTCGCAGCGCCGCCCGGAGACGCTCCAGGTAGCCGCCGGGGTCGGCCAGCCCGTCGGGGTGGTCGATCCGGAAGCCGTCGATGATCCCGGCGTGGTGCAGCTCGAGCAGGAGGGCGTGGGTGGCCTGGAAGACGTCCTCGTCCTCCACCCGGACACCGATGAGCCCGTCGACCTCGAAGAAGCGGCGGTAGTTGAGCACGTCGGGGGCGTCCAGCCAGTGGCCCAGCCGCCAGTGCTGGCTCTCGAGCAGCTCGCGGGTGACCGTCGCTGGGCCGTGCCCCAGACGACCCGCCAGCCGGTCGGTGCCCGGGGCGAGGGGCAGGACGTGCTCGAAGTAGCGCAGGACCGGCTGGCCCGCAGCCCCGCCTTCGTCATGGCCACCCACGTCGAGGGTCAGCTCCCCCGCCTCCAGCACCGCCTCCAACGGCTGGCCGAGGACGGGCAGGCCGAACCGGCCACCCAGGTGGTCCCAGTCGACGTCGAACCAGTGGGCCGTCGGGGCCTCGGGCCCCTCCCGCAGGACCTGCCACAGGGGCAGGTTGCGCCACAGCTCGGAGACGAGCGCCATGTGGTTGGGCACCACGTCGACGATCAGGCCCATCCCCCGCTCGTGCACCGCTGCGGCGAGGGTCTCCAGGCCGTCCTGGCCACCGAGCTCGGGGTTGATCTGCCGATGGTCGAGCACGTCGTAGCCGTGCTCGGAGCCGGGCACCGCGGTCAGCACCGGGGACAGGTAGACGTGGCTGGCGCCGAGGGCCTCCACGTAGGGCAGCACCCGCAGCGCGTCGGCGAAGGTGAAGCCGGCGTGCAGCTGGAGCCGGTAGGTCGCGGTGAGCGGTCTGCGGGGAGCTGGGTCGGTGGTCATCGCGACCCAGTGTCCCAGGCTCAGGTGGTCCGGCTCCATTCGGCGAGGAACCAGCCCAGCAGCACCAGCAGCGTGGCCGCGGCGACCAGCCCGGCCAGGAGCAGCTCCCGGCGGGACCCGCGTCGCACCGCCCGCTCCTGCGCGGCGGCCCCCACGGCCGCCGGGTCGATCCCGTGGTCGGGCGACCGGAGGACTCTGCGCAGCAGGTCCTCCAGCGCCCGCACGACGCTCGCGTTCATCGTCCCGCTCCGGCCCGGGCGGGGTCGAGATGGGCCAGGTTGGCGGCCGTCTGCTCGGCGATCTGCCCGGCGGCCTCCAGGGCCCGCTCGTAGGAGGCGTCGTTGACCGCCACGCCGACGAGATAGTCACTCTGACGGACCAGCGCCCCCGCCGTGCTCCCGGCGGGCGTGCCCTGCCTGCCGACGAGCAGGTAGTCCTCGTCACCGTCGTGCCCCGCCCAGGGCAGCGGCTCGGGGGCGCGGTGGACGAAGGTCGGCTCGTCGGTGCCGTCGGCGGCCGGCTCCAGGTCGCCGAAGGACGAGGCGTAGTCCGAGCGGCCACCCTCGCGGAAGGCCGCCATGGCGTCGGCCCCCGAGTCCCAGGCCGTGATCACGATGGAGACGGTCGGCTGGTCGATGGCGTTGGTGCCGTCGAAGTAGAACCACTCCGTCGCGCTGTGCGGCTCGGTGCGGACGTCCTTGACCTCGTCGCCCGTCGCGAGCATGAAGTCCATCAGGGGGACCTTCCTGGGGTAGTCCGAGCGGTACTGCGGGGCGCCCAGGTCGTCCAGGAACGGGATCCCGGTCGGACGGGCGTCGGGGATCTCGATCTCATTGGCGTAGACGCTCCCCCCGGGGTCGCCCGGGTCCAGCGGCGCCGGTGGGGCCACCTGCTGGTAGGGCGGCAGGCTCGGGTCGGCCGCGCTGTCGTCGGTCGTCCCTTGCTCCGGTGCCCCGGTGGCCTCGACGGTTTCCCGGACCGTGTCGTCGGCCGTGCGGTCAGCCGTGTCGCCAGCCGTGTCGTCGGGCACCTCCGCGGTGGAGGTGGCGGTGGTGCCGGCCATGTCCGGCGCCTCCAGGCCGCTCCCGCCCAGGCCCTTGCCGATCGCCCAGCCGGAGGCGACGAGGGTGGGGACCAGGATCGCGGCGGTCACGCCCTGCGTGACGGCGCGGCGGCGACGGATGCGGCGGGCCCGGGTCTTGGTCCCGGCCACGAGCGCGTCGTAGTCGAAGTCGGTCTCCTCGATCGACCCCAGTGCGGCGCGCAGCTCCTTGTCGAACTCGCTCATGGCTGGACCTCCTCTCCGAGCTCGCTGGGCACCAGGGCCCGCAGCTTGTGCAGTGCGGTGTGGGCGGCGCTGCGGACGGCCTGCTCGGAGCAGCCCAGCGCCTGGGCGATCTCCCGGTCGGGGAGATCCTCGTAGTAGCGCAGCGCGATCACGGCGCGCTGGCGCTCGGGCAGGCCTCGGACCAGGCCGAGGACGTGCTCGCGTTCGGCGATCCGGTGCTCGGCGGAGGCCGAGGCCGGGGCCGACCAGTCGGCGGTGACCGCCTCGTGGGAGATCACCTCGGAGGCGGCCTTCTTGCGCTTGCGGCTCAGCAGGGTGTTGACCATGGTGCGCCGCACGTAGGCGTCGATGTTCTCGGCCTCCGAGACCCGCGCCCACTTGGTCAGGACCAGCGCCAGGGTGTCCTGGACGAGATCCTCGGCGTCGGCCTTCTGGCCGGTCATGGCATAGGCCAGCCCGACCAGACGCGGCATCGCGGCGGCCACGTAGGCCTCCGCCTCGCTCTGCTGCGCGGCCCGACCGAAGAGCCTCACGCGAGCTTCCTCCTGCTCATAGGACCTAGACGCGATGGGGTGGCGGCAATGTTGCACGCCTCGGGCACCTACAGTATGTCCGTGCCCCCTGCTCACACCCAGACCGAAGCATCGACGTCTCGACACCCCCTGAGGGCCGAGGCAGATCGAAGAATCCTCGTCCTTGACGGCGGTTATGGGTCGATGCTTCAGCAGGTCGAGCTGACCGAGGAAGACTTCCACGGGACCGGTGCGCAGTGGGCGGAGCACGCGTCCACCGCGCTCAAGGGCAACTTCGACCTGCTGGGCCTGACCCGCCCGGAGGTCGTCGAGTCGGTGCACCGCGCCTATGCCGACGCGGGGGCCGTCATCCTGACCACCAACACCTTCTCGGCCACCTCGATCGCCCAGGCCGACTACGGCACCCAGGGTCTCGTCCGGGAGATGAACGTCGCCGCGGCGCAGACCGCCCGCCGCGCCGCCGACGCGGCCGCCGAGGCGGACGGGCGCCGCCGCTGGGTGGCCGGCTCGATGGGCCCGACCAACCGCACCGCCTCCCTCTCCCCCGACGTCGAGCGCCCGGAGTTCCGCGCCGTCACCTACGACCAGCTCCGCCAGGCCTACGCCGAGCAGGCCGCCTCGCTGCTCGAGGGCGGCGTGGACCTGCTCATGGTCGAGACCGTCTTCGACACCCTCAACGCCAAGGCGGCGCTGCACGCCATCGCCGACGTCCAGGCCGCGCGCGTGGCCGCCGGCGACGCGGACGGACCCGTCCCGGTCATGGTCTCGGGCACGATCACCGACGCCTCGGGCCGCACCCTCTCCGGCCAGACGCCGGAGGCCTTCGCCGTCTCCACCGAGCACGTCGACCTGCTCTCCCTGGGCCTGAACTGCGCCCTGGGCGCCGAGGCCATGCGCCCGCACCTGCGCGAGATCTCCCGCGCCACCGGCGCCCTGACCTCGATCCACCCCAACGCCGGGCTGCCCAACGCCTTCGGCGGCTACGACGACACCCCCGAGGAGATGGCCCAGGTCCTGGGGTCGATGGCCGCGGAGGGCCTGATCAACATCGTCGGCGGCTGCTGCGGCACCACCCCCGACCACATCCGGGCCATCGCCGAGGCCGTGGCACAGGCCGACCCGCGGGACCCGGAGCAGGAGAAGGCGCCGCGCGCCCCATACCTGAGGACCTCGGGTCTGGAGGCGTTCACCATCACCCCCGAGGTCAACTTCGTCAACGTCGGCGAGCGCACGAACATCACGGGGAGCCCGAAGTTCGCCCGCCACGTGCGGGAGGGCGACTGGGACGCCGCCGTGGCGATCGCGCGGCAGCAGGTCGAGGCCGGCGCGCAGTTGATCGACGTCAACGTCGACGAGGGCATGCTCGACGGCCCCTCGACGATGACCCACTTCCTCAACCTGCTCGCCGGCGAGCCCGACGTGGCGCGGGTGCCGGTGATGATCGACTCCTCCCGCTGGGAGGTGCTCGAGGCCGGGCTGCGCTGCATCCAGGGCAAGGGCGTGGTCAACTCGATCTCGCTCAAGGACGGCGAGGCCGAGATGCTGCGGCGGGCCGCGACCATCCGGAGGTACGGCGCCGCCGTGGTGGTGATGGCCTTCGACGAGACCGGGCAGGCCGACACCTACGAGCGACGGATCGAGGTGTGCGAGCGGGCCTTCCGGCTGCTCACCGAGCCCAGCGAGGCGCTGCCGGACCCCTTCCCGGCGCACGACATCATCTTCGACCCCAACATCCTCACCGTCGCCACCGGGATGAGCGAGCACGACCGCTACGCGCTGGACTTCATCGAGGCGACCCGCTGGATCAAGGAGAACCTGCCCGGCGCGCTCGTCTCCGGCGGCGTCTCCAACGTCTCCTTCTCCTTCCGCGGCAACAACGTCGTGCGTGAGGCGATGCACAGCGTCTTCCTCTTCCACGCGATCCGGGCCGGGCTGGACATGGGGATCGTCAACGCCGGCATGCTCGGGGTCTACGAGGAGATCGAGCCGGGGCTGCGGGAGGCCGTGGAGGACGTGATCCTGGCCCGGCGCGAGGACGCCACGGAGCGGCTCATCACGCTGGCCGAGCAGATCAAGGCGGAGCTGGAGGGCGCCGACGGGGCGGGCGGCGTGGGCGCGATGTCGGCGGCCGCCGCGGCCAAGCTCGCCTGGCGCGACGCGGACGTCACCGAGCGGCTGCGGCACGCCCTGGTGCACGGCATCGACACCTACGCGGTGGAGGACGCCGAGGAGGCCTACCAGCTGCTCGGCTCGCCCCTGGCCGTCATCGAGGGCCCGCTCATGGCCGGGATGGACGTCGTCGGCGACCTCTTCGGCGCGGGCAAGATGTTCCTCCCGCAGGTCGTGAAGTCGGCGCGCGTCATGAAGAAGGCCGTCGCCCACCTCACCCCCTATCTCGAGGCGCAGGCGCTGGAGACCGGCGGGCGCAGCAAGGGCCGGATCATCATGGCCACGGTCAAGGGCGACGTCCACGACATCGGCAAGAACATCGTCGGGGTGGTGCTGGGCTGCAACGGCTACGAGGTGCACGACCTCGGGGTGATGGTGCCCGCCGAGACGATCCTGGCCACCGCCGACGAGCTCGGCGCCGACGTCATCGGCGTCTCCGGCCTCATCACGCCGAGCCTGGACGAGATGGTCTCGCTGGCCACCGAGATGCAGCGCCGGGGCCTGACCACCCCGCTGCTCGTGGGCGGGGCGACCACCTCGGCCGCGCACACCGCGGTCAAGATCGACCCGGCCTACGAGGGCACCGTCGTGCACGTCACCGACGCCTCCCGCGCGGTCGGTGTGATGGCCGACGCGATCCACCACGAGGAGAAGCTGCGCGAGCGCGTCGCCGGGGAGTACGCCTCCCTCCGCGAGCGCCACGGCGCCAAGGACGTGCGGGTCGTGCCGCTGGCGGAGGCGCGGGCCAGCACCCGTGCGGTCACCGGCCCCGTGCCCGTGACGCCGGGACTGGTCGGCACGCGGGTCCTGGAGCCCTCGCTCGCCGAGCTGGCGCAGATCGTGGACTGGACCCCCTTCTTCACCGCCTGGGAGCTGCGCGGCTCCTATCCCCGCATCCTGGAGGACCCGAAGATCGGCGAGCAGGCCCGCGCCACCTGGGAGGACGGCCAGCGGTGGCTGCGGCGGATCCTGGACGAGGGCCTCCTGCACGCCCGCGGCGTCGTCGGTCTCTGGCCGGCGCACCGCTCTGAGGGCGGGGACGACATCGTTCTGGACGTCGCCGGGGAGGCCGTGGTGCTCCATACCCTCCGGCAGCAGCGGGAGCGGGCCCAGGGAGGGTATGCGGCGCTCGCGGACTTCGTCGCGCCCGCCGGCCCGGACGGGCCGCGGGACCACGTCGGGGCCTTCGCCGTGTCGATCCACGGCGCCGAGGAGCTGGCGCGGCGGCTGCGGGACGAGGAGCACGACGACTACGGCGCGATCATGGTGCAGGTGCTGGCCGACCGGCTGGCCGAGGCCTTCGCCGAGTGGCTGCACCGGGAGGTGCGGACCTCGCCGGAGCTGTGGGGCTACGCGCCGGAGGAGGACCTGGACGTGGCCGATCTGATCAAGGAGCGCTACGACGGGATCCGGCCCGCGCCGGGCTACCCGGCCCAGCCCGACCACACCGAGAAGACCACCCTGTGGCGGCTGCTCGACGCGCAGGAGCAGGCCGGGATGGTGCTCACCGAGCACGGCGCGATGTCGCCGAACAGCGCGGTGTCGGGGCTGCTCATCGGGCACCCGGAGGCCAGATACTTCGCCGTCGGCCGGATCGGGACCGACCAGGCGCAGGACTACGCAGATCGCAAGGGCTGGACGCTGGAGGAGGCGCAGCGATGGTTGGGACCGGTGCTCCGATGAACGGGCACACCTCACGCATCTCGGTGGAGCTGGTGCCCCGGAGCGCGGAGTCGGTGGCCGCGGAGATGGCCGAGGTGGACGCGCACCTGCCGTGGGTGGACACCATCAACGTGCCCGACCTGCTCAAGTTCGACCTCCGCAGCTGGGACGCCTGTGGCCTGGTGCGCCAGGCACCCAGGGCGACGGGCACCCCATACCCCGCGATCCCGCACATCCGCGCGGCGGACGTGGACCCGGACGCGCCGCTGGCGATGGGCGAGGAGCTGGACCAGCACGGGATCACCGAGGTGCTCGTGGTCTCCGGCGACGACGCGGACTACTTCACCCACCACACCTACCCGGTGGACGCCGTCGACGTCATCCGTCGGTTCCGGGCCGAGCTGCCGCACATCACGGTGTACGCGGGCCTCGACCCCTACCGGCAGGGCATCGCCCAGGAGCTGCGCTATCTGGAGCGCAAGCTGTCCGCGGGCGCGGCCGGGATCTTCACCCAGCCCTTCTTCGACACCTCGCTGATGGCGGCCTGGGCGCGCGTCCTGCCCGAGGGGATGCCGGTGTGGTGGGGCGCGACGACGGTGACCAGCCAGGGGGCGATCGGCTACTGGCGGCGCCGCAACCTGGTGGCCTTCCCGACCGACTTCGCGCCGACCCTGGAGTGGCAGCGCGACTTCGCGCGGCGGGCGATCGAGTTCGCGCGCGAGCGGGAGCAGCACGTCTACCTGATGCCGGTGCGGGCGTCGGTGGCCGACTACCTGTCGGGGGTGCTCTGAGGGCGAGGGCTCGGGGGAACGGGACCTCGAGCGCTGCTCGGGGGACGGGACCTCGTCGGCGGCGCGTGAGGAAGACCACACGGGCGGGATAATTTAGAGGGCTTTCATCCCATAAACTAGGCAGGGAGGTGACACCCCGCCACCTCCGCGTGGCCGGGTCGGCCGGCCACACCCCATACCCACCCCTTCTTCGTCCCAGCGAGGGCCCCATGTCAGAGTCGAGCTCGATCCTCTCCCCCGCCCAGATGGCCCGCGCGGCCGAGGACGCCGCCTTCGCCAAGGCGACCGGGCGCCCGATGAAGTCCTTCCTGCTTGGCCTGACCGCCGGCGGCTACATCGCGCTGGGCTTCATCTTCTTCGTCACCTCCCAGGTCGGCGCGGCCGAGCTGCCGTGGGGCGTGGCCAAGGTCCTGGGCGGCGTCGTCTTCGCCACCGGGCTGGCGCTGGTCGTGCTGACCGGCGCCGAGCTGTTCACCTCCTCCACGCTGACGCTGACCGCGCGCGCCAGCGGCCGGATCACCTGGGGCCAGCTGCTGCTGAACTGGCTGGTCGTCTACGTCGCCAACTTCCTGGGAGCGCTGACGATGGTGGCGCTGGTCTTCCTCGGCGGCACCTGGCACAACGCCGAGGGGGGCTGGGGCGCGGTGGTCCTCAGCACCGCTTCCTACAAGCTCGACCACACCTTCCTCGAGGCCTTCGTGCTCGGCATCCTGTGCAACCTGATGGTCTGCCTGGCGATCTGGGCCGCCTACTCGGGCCGGACCACGACCGACAAGGTGATGGCCGTCACGATGCCGATCGCCCTCTTCGTCGCCTCCGGGTTCGAGCACTCGGTGGCCAACATGTTCATGATCCCGCTGGGCATCCTCATCAAGGGCAGCGCCGGCGGGGAGTTCTGGAGCCAGACCGGCCTGGACCAGGCGGCCTTCGCCGACCTGACCTGGGTCAACTTCTTCGTCGACAACCTGCTGCCGGTGACGTTGGGCAACATCGTCGGCGGTGGTGTGATGATCGGCGTCCTCTACTGGACGATCTTCCACTTCCTCGACACCCCCAAGGACGGCGCGAAGGGCGCCCCGGCCGCGAAGTCCTGAGCCAGGAGGCGCTGGGGCGCAGGCTGTCGGTAGCTCCTGTCACGATGGGCGCATGAGGGCAGGACAGCGGCCGGTGGCCGGCGAGGGGGACGGACGGTCCCGACGGGCGGTGGTGCTCATCCACGGGATCGGCGAGCAGCGACCGACCGGCACCCTGCGCGGTTTCGTCGACGGACTGGGCCTGCAGCCCGCGTGGAGCAAGCCGGACCGGATCAGCGACAACCTGGAGCTGCGGCGGATGTCTGTCTACCGACGCGGGGAGGCACCGACGGATCTCTACGAGCTCTACTGGGCCCACCACGCCCCGGAGTCCTCCCCGACCCAGGTCCTCTCGTGGGCGGCGCGCCTGCTCTCAAGGCGTCGGGTGTGGCGTGGCTCACCGGTCGCGCCACTCCTCACCCTGGTGGCGCTGCTGGCCGGGCTCGCGCTGGCCGCCGCGGTGACGATCGCGGTGGTGACGACCTGGCAGGGCGGGGTGCGGGCCTGGCTGTCCTCGCCCCCGTTCTGGGTGTCCTTGGCGGTGGCCCTGCTGCAGCCTGCGGTGCGCCACCTGCTGACCCGGCGGATCGCCGACGCCGAGCGCTACCTGACGCCCGACCCACCCAACATCGCTGCGCGCAACGCGATCCGGGCCGAGGGTGTGGAGCTGCTGTGCCGCCTCCACGATGCCGGGATCTACGACCAGGTGGTCGTCGTCGGGCACTCGCTGGGGTCGGTGATCGGCTACGACATGCTGCGGCTGTTCTGGGACGAGGCGCGGCACCCAACCTTCGAGAAGGCCGGGCCGCAGCCGGAGGCCGAGAGCTTCGCCGTGGACTTCGCCAACCCGCTGGGCCTGCACAAGGGCGAGGTCGAGATCTTCCAGTCCCGGCAGCACCGGCTGTGGCGTGAGCAGCGGGCCCGGGGCGTGCCGTGGCTGGTCACCGACTTCATCACCCTGGGCTCGCCCCTGACGCACGGGCCGCTGATCCTGGACACCCCGGACGCGTCCCTGACCCGGCGTCAGGACGACCTGGAGCTCCCCGTCTGCCCGCCGATGCCGTCGTTGGACCCGGCCGAGGTCGACGACGACCGCGACGCGGCCTTCTACCGGGCGGTCCTGCGCAAGGGCGGGCAGGAGCGGGAGGCCCTGGTCGGCAACCACGGCGCCCTGTTCGGACCGACGCGGTGGACCAACCTCTACTTCCCGGTGCGGATGGTGCTGGGCGGCGACCCGGTGGGCGGGCAGCTCGCCGGGGTCTTCGGGACCGGCATCCGGGACGTCGCGGTCCACCACTCCGGCCGGCTGCGCCCGTGGTGGCGGCGACTGATCCCCCTCCGCGCCCACACCGCATACTGGGCGCCCCTGGACCGGCCGGCACGACAGCGGCCGGGGACGGCCGAGGCCGTCCCCACCCTCCGCCACCTCCTCGGCCTCGACTGATTCCCCTCTGCGACCGGGCGCACCCTGTGGTTGCCCCCACCCCGACCGGGCGCGTCCTGTGGTTGCTCCCACCCCGACCGGGCGCGTCCTGTGGTTGATCTCAGAGCGGGCGACCCCGAGCTCAAAGCCCTTGCAGGCCCTCCGAGACCTCTGGTTCGGTGGTCGACATGGATGCTGCAGACTTCTACACCGATCTCGTGGTGGACGCCTACGCACTCCTCAAGGGGGAGACCTTCGACGCCGACCGCTATGCCGACTTCGTCCGGAGCAGCGGGGAGCCTGCCCTGGAGGTCGGCTGCGGTGACGGCCATCCGCTGCTCGAGCTCCGTCGCCGGGGACTCGACGTCGACGGGCTCGACTCCTCGGCCGACATGCTCGATCGCGCCCAGGAGCAGGCTGAGACCCAAGGCATCGAGGTGTCCCTTCACCATGCTCGGATGGAGCAGATGGACCTCCCCCGGCGTTACCGCTCGATCTATCTGGCGGGGCCGACCTTCAACCTGCTGCCTGATGACGAGGTAGCACTCGGGGCGCTGAAGGCGTTCCGCCGACACCTGGAGGATGACGGAAGGGTGCTCGTCCCGCTGTGGGTGCCCGAGCCGACGCCGCCCGAGCAGCTGGGGGCACCCCGTGAGGTCGTGACCGACGAGGGCGACCGACTGCGCTACACGGCCGTCTCCGAGGAGCTGGATCACAAGGAGCGCACCCGGACCACGCATGTCCGATACGAGCGCATCAGCCCCGGTGGCGAATCGGAGGCTGTCGAGCGTGAATGGATCATCCACTGGCAGACTCGAGCCTCGCTGCAGGCCATGTGCACTGAGGCTGGACTGACGGTCGCCGATGTCCGCGACGAGGTCGGCACCCCGGACGAGCCTGGTCACCAGTCAACAGTCGTCCTGGCGCGTGCCGACGGCGCCTCCTAGAGCATCATTCGACGCCCCCGGTCGGGCTGGGAGCAACCACACGACGCGCCCGGTCGGGCTGGGGGCTTGACGCCGAGCCAGATCCTCCTCCATAGTTATCCATATGGTTAACCATGTGGATGTGTTCGCGGCTCTCGGGGATCCCAACCGCGCCGCCATGGTGGGCCAGCTGTCCAGGCGTGACCGGTCGATCTCCGAGCTGGCCACGCACGTCTCGATCAGCCTGCCTGCGACCCTCAAGCACGTGAAGGTGCTCGAGGGGGCAGGACTGGTGACCCGCACCAAGAGCGGTCGCACCGTCACGGTCGCCCTGCGCCCCGAGGCCCTCGCCGACAGCGAGGCCTGGCTGCACCGCACCCGCACCTTCTGGCAGTCCCAGCTCGACAACCTTGCCGCCAGTTTCGAGGAGAAGTCATGAGCACCAGCATCGACATCACTGAGCTCGTCGTCACCCAGCAGGTCCCTGCCCCCGTCGATCAGGTCTGGGCGGCCTGGACCAGCGCGGAGGGCTGGGCCACCTGGTGGTGGCCGCAGTGGGAGGACACGGAGTATGCCGTTGACGCTCGCCCTGGTGGGACCTACCTGGCCCGCAGCATGGAGGGTGACGCCGGCGTCACCGGCGAGTTCACTCTCCTTGAGGCACCGCACACCCTGGAGATGACCTGGCGCTGGGACGGCGAGGACGCCGAGGACGTCGTCCGGGTCGAGCTGACCGAGGCCGACGGTGGCACGCTGGTCACCGTCCGACACCGCACCGGCACCGACGGGGTGGAGAACTACCGGATGGGCTGGGAGTTCGTGCTCAGCAACCTGGTCTCGACCGGCCCGGCGTCGACCAGCCCGGCCGGTCCGGCCGTCGCCGTCCGCGACCGGGTGGCGACCCTGGCGGGACCGACCCTGCGCATCGAGCAGCTCGTCGACGCCTCGGCGGGGTCCGTCTTCGACGCCTGGCTCGACCCGCAACGACTGGCGACGTGGTGGTGGCCGGACAACCCTGACACGACCTTCGAGGTCGACCCGCGGGAGGGCGGGCGATTCGCGATCCGGTCCGCGAGCCTGGGGCTGGGCGCGACCGGCACCTATCTCGTCCTCCACCGCCCTCACATTCTGGCCATGACCTGGGCATGGGAGTCGGACCGTGGAGTCGGGCCCGAGGACGTGGTCGAGGTCGAGTTCACAGAGGTCGGCGACGCTCAGACCCTGGTCCTGCTGGCCCACCACATGGCCGAGCCGACCGATGACCTGAGCAACCCCGAGCACGGCTGGCGCGAGGTGCTCGGCAACCTGTAGGCGCGGCCTCGCCGAGTTGTCCACAAGAACCGACGTCGACCGTCCCTGCCATCGGCAAAGACACCTACAGTGGGTTCATGACGGCCACCGATCTCGAGCGCAAGGTGCGGCAGCTGGATAACGACGTGTCGTCGATCTACACGATGATCGCCGACATCCAGAACACCCAGCGCCGCCACACCAACCGGTTCAACGAGCTGACCTCCGACGTCGCCGCCCTGGGCGGCCGGATGGACTCCCTGGAGTCCAAGGTCGACTCCCTGGAGGCCAAGGTCGACCAGGTCCTCGATCTGCTGCAGCGCTGACCCAGCTCAGAGGCGGCGGAAGGCGCGGGCCAGCAGGACCGGCTCACCAACGAGGTCTGAGGCGTCGAGGTCGCACTCGGCCTCGATCACCCAGTCCTTGTCGCCGGCGGGGTCGAGCACGGTCTGGACCACGCTCCATACCCTCCCGGGCCGTCCGTCGGTGATCGCCGACTGCTCACCCGGCATCGGCTCGACGCGCAGCATCGCCGGACCGCGGGCGTCGCCGTCCATGACGACATACTCGTGCTCGTCGTAGAAGGCGCCGATCGCGTCGTACCACTCATCGGGCGACATCAACGGCTCGACCGCCGGCTCCGGCAGGGCCGCCACCGCCTTCTCCAGCTCACCGAGCGCCTCCCAGGCGTCGTCGGCGACCAGCTCGACCCGGCGCCAGGCGGCGTTGCGCACCATCACCCCGAAGGCCCGCTCGTTGCTCGTGATCGGCCGCGACGGCGGCGCGACCTCGCCCGAGGCCTCACGCGCCGCGGCGGCCGCGACCAGCTCGGGGTCGGTCAGCGCCTCCCACTCCTCCAGCAGCGAGGAGTCGGTCTGCCGGATCGTCTCCCCCAGCCAGTGGATGACGTCGTCCAGCTCCTCGGTCACCGCTTCGGCGGGCAGGGTCTGGCGCAGCGTGCGGTAGCAGTCGGTGAGGTAGCGCAGCAGCACACCCTCGGACCGCGCCAGCTGGTAGTAGCCGACGAACTCGGTGAAGCTCATCGCCCGCTCCCACATGTCGCGCACGACCGACTTCGGCGACAGCGCGTCCTCGCGCACCCACGGCTGGGTCTGCCGGTAGATCGTCAGCGTGCCCTCGAGCAGCTCGGCCAGCGGCCGCGGCCAGGTGACGTCCTCCAGCAGCGCCATCCGCTCGTCATACTCGATGCCGTCGGCCTTCATCTGCGCGACGGCCTCACCCTTGGCCTTGTAACGCTGGGCGAAGAGCACCGCGTTGGGGTCGTCGAGGACGGCCTCGATGACGGACAGGACGTCCAGCGGGTATGCTGCATCCTCCTTGTCGAACAGGTCCAGGGCCGCGAGGGCGAAGGGGGCGAGGGGCTGGTTGAGCGCGAAGTTCTCCGCCACCCCCTCGGCGAGGTCGACGGTGCGACCGCCCGGGCCGGGCGGGTCGAGGCGGACCAGCACGCCGGAGTCGAGCATCGAGCGGCCCAGCACGATGGCCTTGCGCTTAAGTCGTGCCTGCGAGCGCGGGTCCTCGTGGCTGTCGCGGATGAGGCGGGAGAGGTTGCGGACGGGGTCGCCCGCGCGAGCCACGGTGTTGAGGATGACCGAGTGGTCGATCTTCATCCGGGAGACGAGCGGCTCGGGCTCGGAGCCGACGAGCTTGGCATAGGTCTCCTCGGTCCAGGAGACGAAGCCTTCCGGCGGCTTGCGCTTCTGGACCTTCTTGAGCTTCTTGGGGTCCTCCCCCGCCTTGGCCACGGCCCGGGCGTTGTCGATGACGTGCTCGGGGGCCTGGACCACGACATACCCCTCGGTGTCATAGCCCGCCCGGCCTGCCCGTCCGGCGATCTGGTGGAACTCGCGGGCCCGCAGGATCCGCTGCCGCGACCCGTCGAACTTGGCCAGCCCGGTGAAGAGCACGGTGCGGATCGGCACGTTGATGCCCACGCCGAGGGTGTCGGTGCCGCAGATGACCTTGAGCAGGCCGTCCTGGGCGAGCTGCTCGACGAGGCGGCGGTAGCGGGGCAGCATCCCGGCGTGGTGGACCCCGACGCCGTGGCGGACGAGCTTGGACAGGGTCCGGCCGAAGCCGGCGGTGAACCGGAAGGCGCCGATCTTGTCGCGGACCGCCTCCTTCTCCTCCTTGGTGAGCAGGGTCGTGGAGAGCAGGGACTGCGCCCGCTCGAGCGCGTCCTTCTGGGTGAAGTGGACGACGTAGACCGGTGCCTGGCGCCCCTCGAGCAGCTCGGTGATGGTGTCGGGGACGTGGGTGAGCGCGAGCTCGTCGGCGTAGTGCAGGGGCACGGGGCGCACGGCCCCGGTGACGGTCGCCGTCTCCCTGCCGGTGCGCTCGGACAGGTCCTCGGTGATCGCGCCGACGTCGCCGAGGGTTGCCGACATGAGAAGGAACTGTGCCTGCGGCAGGGTGAGCAGTGGCACCTGCCACGCCCAGCCGCGGTCGGGCTCGGCGTAGTAGTGGAACTCGTCCATGACGACGACGCCGATGTCGGCACCCTCCCCCTCGCGCAGGGAGATGTTGGCCAGGACCTCGGCGGTGCAGACCACGATCGGGGCGTCGGCGTTGACGGCCGCGTCGCCGGTGAGCATGCCGACGTTCTCGGCGCCGAAGGTGCGGCACAGGTCGAAGAACTTCTCGCTCACCAGCGCCTTGATCGGCGCGGTGTAGAAGGCGACCCGGTCGGTGGCCAGGGCGTGGAAGAGCGCGGCGGTGGCCACGAGGGACTTGCCGCTGCCGGTCGGGGTCGCGAGCACCACGTTGCTGTCGGCCAGCAGGTGCAGCAGCGCCTCCTCCTGGTGCGTGTAGAGCGCACGCCCCTCCCCCTCGGTCCACTCCGCGAAGGTCTCGTAGAGCGCGTCGGGGTCGCTGGCGGCCGCCCCGGGCGGGATCCGGTCGGTGAGGGTCTGGTCGGCAGGCATCCACGCCATTGTCCGGTATGCCGTTCCCGTCCACATTCGGGACCTAGGTCCTGCTTCTAGAGTCGTTCTCCGACGACCTGTAGTCGTATCCTTGACCAGTCAACCACCCCTGTAGAAAGGCTCGTCCCGCCATGCGCACCCCCCGCCTCATGGGCACCCTGCTCGCGATCCTCGGTCTCATCTTCGTCATCGCCGGTGGCGCCACCTACGTGATGGTCAGCCAGGAGCTGTCCCGCGCCAACGTCACCGTCGCCGACGACGCCGACTTCCTGGCCGGCGACCACGTGAACGGCCCCTTCTCCGCCTACTCCCAGGCGCAGATCATCGACAAGCACGCCCTGGAGTCCACCGGCGGCAAGACCTACGCCGAGCTGGACCGTGAGGACCCGCTGCGCAATGTCGCGATGAACGCCTCCTTCCTGCGCTCCTCGCTCTTCACCTCCGTCGTCGCCTTCGGTGTCGCCACCATGGCCATGGGTGTCGGCGTCGCGCTGATCCTGGCCGGCATCGGCTTGCGCGCGGTCGGCGTGGAGCGCCGCGTGACCGCCTGAACCACCTGCTCCACCCGAAGGGCCGGCCTCCCCTGGGCCGGCCCTTCGTCGTCCCCGGCGACGGTCCGCATACTGGACCCATGCTCTCCACCTCGCTGGCCCGCGACCTGCTCGACGCCGGCCTGATCTGGAGCCCGCTGCCCGGGGACCGCTTCGTCGTGGACCGGTCGGGGCTGGAGGCGGAGGTCTACCACCTGGCCGATATGACCGTTGAGGTGCACGAGTTCGTCGGCGGGTCGGTCATCGGGTTCAACGGGGTCGCCGAGTGGGCGCTGGACTCGGTCGCCCTCGAGGAGACGCTGTGGCTGCCGCGGGAGGACCAGCTGCGGGCCGTGCTCGGCCACGACTTCGTCGGGCTCGGGCTGCAGGCTGAGGGGTATGCCGTGGTCGCGCTGGTCGACGGCGCGCCGCAGACCTTCACCCACCGGGATGCCGAGGAGGCCTACGGCCTGGCCACCCTGGCGGTCCTGCGGAGCCGGTCGTGACGGGGAAGCCGAGGAGGGCCGGCAGCCGTCGCACCCCCATGAGCGAGGAACTGCTTGCCCGCGGCCGGGCCCGGACCTGGATCCCGTTCGGCCTCGCCCTGCTTGTCCTGGTGGGGACCTTCGTGCACGGCGCCATGATCTACGGCTCCCTCCCCGACCAGGTGCCGCTGCACTGGGGCGCGGACGGGCAGCCGACGCGCTTCGGCGAGAAGTCTGTCGGCAACGTCTTCCTGGGACCGCTGCTGACCCTGGCCTCGCTGCCGGTGACCGTCGGCCTCGCCGCAGCCCTGCCCATGATGATGTTCGACTCGAGCCGGCCGGTCAGCGACTGGACCAGGCTGCGCTCGGAGGGCGCGATGCGCGGGACGCGGTCGGGGATCGGCTGGCTGATGGTCCTCATCCTGGCCTCGGTCTGGGCCATGTCGGCCCAGGGCTGGCACTCCCCCGACCAGTTCTCCGGGGCCTGGCCCATGGTGGCGCTCTTCGTCGGGATGGTCCCGGCGATGGTCCTGCCCTACCTGGGCTGGCGGCGCTGGGCCCGGCGCACAGCCGCCGAGCACGGGGTCGGCCCCACCGAGGAGGAGGCGGCCGAGGACAAGCTCTGGCTGCCCCTGGGCCTCTACAACAACCCCGACGACCCGCGGGTCTTCCCCCCGAAACGGGAGGGCCACGGGATGGGGACCACGGTCAACCTCGCGACCACCGGCGGCCGGATCTTCGCGGCGCTGATGGTCCTGGTGATCCTCGTGCCGCTCGTCATCATCCTGGTCAACGCGCTCTGACCCTCCTAGGTGAGGCGCACGTCGGTGATCTCCTCCGGCGGCGGGAAGCTGCCCACCGCCTCGTCCTCCCAGGGCGCCAGCTCCAGGCAGCTCAGGTGACCGCCGTCGACGAAGAGCAGGATCGTGCCGGTCTCGTGCGAGCTCATGAGGACCTCGCGCGGTCCGTCGTCACGGCCCTCGGCCGGGGAGAGGTCGATGGTGGGGCAGAGCCCGCACCCGCAGGTGCCGGAGACCATCGCCGTGGCGACCTCCGCGCGCGCCGGGTGGCCGGCCGGCAGTGCCTCGGCCATCCGCGCGAGGACAGCGGCCTCACGCTCGGTGAGCGGCCGCATACCCTCCCCGCTCATCGCCGGACGCTGATCTGCGGCGCGTAGAGCTCCATGGCCGCGAGCGCCCGCTCGTGCGCCTCGTCCGAGGAGCCGGCGCAGGCAGCGGCGACGACCTCCACGAAGCACCCGGCGTCGGCGGCGGCCAGCGCGGTGGACAGGACGCAGCAGTCGGTGGCCACGCCGGCCAGCGTCAGGCGCGCGTCGGGCCCGACGACGTCCCGGAGCCGCTCGCCCCACTTGCCGAAGGTCGGCTCGGAGACGGTATGCGGCAGCTGCAGCTCGGCGATCTCGTCCACTAGGTCGAAGATCGCGTCGTGCGGCGACCGGTCGGCGAAGGGGAAGGTCTCGAAGTAGGGCTGCCACGAGCCGTGCTTGACCGGCGGCGGCACCCAGCGGGTCTGGACGACGCGGCCCGCGTGCTCCTCGACGAGCTCCCGGATCGGGTCGACGGTCTCGGCGAAGCGCGGCGCGCACCACTCGCTCTGGGGGTCGGCGAAGATCCGCTGCGCGTCGATGACGATCAGCCAGGGGGCGGTCACGGCTGCCCGCTCTCCTGGCGTCGCACGATGCTCCGGCCGAGGAGCAGCCAGCCGAAGAAGCCGATCGCCAGGGAGATCAGGACGCCGAGGTTGGCCCAGGCCCAGGTGCCTTCCTTGCCGCCCAGGCCCAGCGGCCCGAGCAGGTAGCCCTGCCAGTTGTTCCACGGCGCGGCCTCGGCGAAGGTGTTGATGACCAGGCCCCAGCCGACGACAGCGCCGACGAGCATGAGGGCGATGGCCGTCCAGTTCCAGTTGCCGTAGCGGCCGCGGGCGTCGAACAGCGCGTGCTCGTCGTAGTCCTTGCGCCGCAGGGCCACGTCGGCCATGAGGATGCCGGCCCAGGCGGCGATCGGCACACCGAGGGTGATGAGGAAGCTCTGGAACGGGCCGAGGAAGGACTCGGCGAAGAAGACCACCCAGATGGTGCCGAGGGTCAGGATGGTGCCGTCGATCGCGGCGGCGGCGGGGCGGGGGATGTTGATGCCCAGCGACAGCAGGGTCAGGCCGGAGGAGTAGATGCCCAGGACCGCACCGCTGACCAGCGCCAGGACGGCGGCGAGCAGGAAGGGCACGAGGAACCAGATCGGCAGGATCGTGGCCAGCGTGCCGATCGGGTCGTTGACGATCCCCTCCTCCAGCGCGGGGTCGGAGCCGATGAGCAGGAGGCCGTAGATCACCAGGATGGTCGGGGCGAGCGCGCCACCGAGGGTGTTCCAGAAGACGATCTTGGCGTTGGAGGCGTCGCGGCGCTGGTAGCGCGACCAGTCGGCGGCGATGTTGATCCAGCCGAAGCCGAAGCCGGTCATGAGCATGACGAGAGCGCCGATGACCGCGGTGGCGGGGCCGGTCTCGCGGGACATGACGGCCTCGAGGTCGACCCGGTTGAGCGTCATCGCGATGTAGGCGATGGTGGCGGCGCCGGTGAGCCAGGTCAGCACCGACTGCAGGCGCATGATCGTGTGGTAGCCGGCGACCGAGGCGAGCACGATGAGCGCGGCGATGACGGCGGTGGCCAGCACCTTGGTCGTGGTGCCGCTGGCCCAGCCGAGCTGGTCGAAGACGGTGGCGGTGGCCAGCACGGCCATGATCGCCAGGAAGGTCTCCCAGCCCATCGAGATCAGCCAGGAGAAGATGCCGGGCACCTTCTGGCCGTTGACGCCGAACGCCGCGCGCGAGAGCACCATCGTCGGGGCCGAGCCGCGCTTGCCGGCGATCGCGATGATCCCGCAGGCCATGAAGGACAGGACGACGCCGATGATCGTGACGATCAGTGCTTGGACGAAGCTGATACCGAAGCCGAAGACGTAGGACCCGTAGGAGATCCCGAAGACCGAGACGTTGGCCGCGAACCACGGCCAGAACAGGTCGGAGGGCTTGGCGGTGCGTTCGGACTCATCGATGATGTCGATGCCGTTGGTCTCGACCAGCGTGCGTTCGCTGGCGGACAGGCGCGTCGTTGCGGTCTCGCTCATGGGAGGAACTCTCCCACACCCCCAGTGTTCACCCGCCCTTCAGCCGCACCGAGGTGCCGGGCACGGCATACCCACCTATTTTGGCCGGTATGACGTCACGCACCCACCGACCGAGCACCGCCGTCTCCGCGCTCGCCTTCATGGCCGGGCTGGGCGCCGCCGCCGTCCCTGCGCAGGCTGCGCCGGAGGGGAAGGGCGCACCGGACCACGACGTCCGGTTCGCGACCTTCAACGCCTCCCTCAACAGGTTCAACGCCGGCGAACTCACCCGCGACCTGTCCACCGGGGACAACGTCCAGGCGCAGAACGTCGCCGAGACGATCCAGCGCACCGACGCCGACGTGATCCTCGTCAACGAGTTCGACTACGCACGCCGCTGAGGCGAGGTATGCCGAGGGGCCGGGTCCGCGCGGACCCGGCCCCTCGGCATACCTGATGGTGCTAGTAGACGATGTTGAAGACCGCCGTCGCGATGAGCATGGTCGTTCCCGTCACCAGGAAGATGCCGATGATGTTGAGCCACAGGCCGGCCTTGACCATCTGCGGGATGGTCACGTAGCCCGAGCCGTAGGCGATCGCGTTGGGCGGGGTGGCCACCGGGAGCATGAACGCGCAGGTGGCGGCCAGGGCGACCGGGATGGCCAGCAGCATCGGGTCGATGCCGATGCCGCCCGCGATGCCGCCGGCGACCGGCAGGAAGGTCGCGGCCGTCGCCGTGTTGCTCGTCAGCTCGGTGAGGAACAGGATGCCCGCGGCGAAGATCGCCACGATGAGCACGACGGGCAGACCACCGATGCCGGAGGTGACCTCACCGATCCACTCGGTCAGGCCCGAGGAGCCGAACTGCGCCGACAGGGCCAGGCCGCCACCGAAGAGGAGCAGCACGCCCCAGGGCAGCTCGACGGCACTCTCCCAGTCGAGCAGGCGGACGCCCCGGTTGGCTCCGGCTGGGAGCAGGAAGAGCAGGAGCCCGGCGAGGATCGCGATGCCGGCGTCGGAGATCGGGGTGTTGTCCGGCCAGACGAGCGGCACGCTCACCCAGGCGATCGCGGCGAGGATGAAGATGATCAGGACGCGGATCTCGCCCTGGGACATCGGGCCGAGCTTGCGGATCTCGCGGCCCATGAGCTCGCGGCCGCCGGGGATCTCGCTGATCTCGGGCTTGTAGAGCACCTTGGTCAGCAGGAACCAGCAGATGATGAGGAAGACGATGGCGATCGGCATCTCGACGAGCATCCACTGGCCGAAGCCGATCTGGATGTCGTGGTTCTCGGCGAGGTAGCCGACGAGGAGAGTGTTGGGCGGGGTGCCGATGATCGTGCCGAGCGAGCCGATGGAGGCGGCGTAGGCGATGCCCAGCATGAGCGCGGTGCCGAAGTTGGAGCGGACCACGGCGGCCTTGGCCTCGTCGCTGTCGGCGGCCACGTCGCCCTCGAGCTCGGGGGCGTCCATCTCGGTGCCGAGCTTGGCCACGAGCATGAGGACGGAGACACCGATCGGCAGCATCATCACGGCGGTCGCGGTGTTGGAGACCCACATCGACAGGAAGCCGGTGGCGATCATGAAGCCGGCGATGACCATGGCGGGGTTGGTGCCCATCGCCGAGACGGTGAGCAGCGCGATGCGGCGGTGCAGGTTCCACCGCTGCATGGCCAGGGCGAGCAGGAAGCCGCCCATGAACAGGAAGATGATGTTGTTGCCGTAGTTGGCGCCGACCTCGTTGACGCTGGAGTCCCCCAGCACCGGGAAGACCACGAGCGGCACGAGCGCGGTGGCCGGGATCGGCAGCGCCTCGGTCATCCACCAGACGGCCATCAGGACCGCGGTGGCCGCCGTCAGCTTGGCCGCGTGAGGGACGTCGCCCGGCATGAGGACATAGACGAGCAGGCCGGCGAGCAAGCCGCCGATCAGGCCGGCGAGGCGGAACTTGACGGTCTTCGGCTCGAGCTCCGGTGCGCGCTCGCCGGGTGACTTCTGGTCGATCTCCTCCCCTCGACGCGGGTCGGGCGACAGATCGCGGAGGTGGTCACCGGGCACCGGGATGCCGGGAGGTTGCTGTCCCATGTCGTTCCTCTTCGTCGGGGAGTCGGCGTGGACAACCTATCGCGCAGGTACCCTGACGGAGTTGACCGGCGTCCCGCCGGCGCGGGCCTCTAGCTCAATGGTTAGAGCTGCGGACTTTTAATCCGTAGGTTGTGGGTTCGAGTCCCACGGGGCCCACCTTCAGATCGTCGCAGGTCAAACGGTGTTTCGTCCCGCTGGGGGATGTCTCACAGCAGCCGAGCCGGGTTCCGTAGGCCGTCACAGCCGGCTGTTCAGGTAGCCGTCGAGTTTCGCGGCCGCGCCGTCGAGCGCGTCGGGCAGCAGGTGGGTGTAGAGGTTCAGCGTCGTCGCCGGCGTGCTGTGACCCAGGATGCGCTGCACCTCCACCGGCGTCGCACCCGCCTGGATAAGCAGGCTCGCGCAGGTATGGCGCAGGTCGTGGAACCGGATGCCGCCGCCCATGCTCGTGACGGCTTCGCTCCACCCGGACCACCGCTTCCAGTTCGAGGCTCGCAACCTGTCCCCCCTCAGGCGAGGTGAACAGCAAGGCGGAGACGGACGACGTGCCCGCCGAGGCGTGGCCCGCGCGGGCAGCGTTCTACGCGCCGCAGTTGCGTGCCTATGCCAGCGTGGTCGAGGCCGCCGCCGGAACTCAGGTCGACACCGTCCTCGCGGGCAGCACAGCGACGGTCACGGTGGGGACGAGCACGTCGCAGCGTTCAGCCCTGAGTCGGTCGCAGTGACGCGTTCCGGTACGTCGGAGCGAGCACAGATTCCCTCGCGATACCTCGGAGTTGCGCCACCAGTTGTCGGGGTGACTGCGCCAGGTCCAGGTGCCTGACGCGCACGACTTTGTCGACCTCGTGAATGACGTGATCACGGTCGTCGCCTCCCTCGCCGTAGAAGAGAGTCGCCTCAGGCAGTCGAGTCGCGACTGCGTAAGCAAGCGCCTGATAGATGTCTGGGGATCGTCCAGTTCCTGAGTCGTCCTTCTTGTACTTGGCGTCGCCTACGAACCTCCAGCCGCCGTGCGGAGACCACCCCAGGTCAGGGTTGAGTCTGACTCGGTTCGCCTGGTCCAGGGTCAGCTGTCCGCCCTTCCAGGAGTCGGGCATGTCGATCTCAGAGGCGCCCCATGCGTTCCGGAGTGCGGTCCGCACGAACTGCTCGAAGACGTCGTGCATCACGAGAGTGAAGCCCTGGACCGCGACGTCTCCGGCGACCACATCGGCCATCTGCCCTCGGAGGATGACCCCCGCCAGCTCTACCGCTGGTCTGTAGTGAGCATTCCGACGGGTCCAGCGGACCTTGTCGGCAGCATCTGCGGGCATGGGCAGCGTCCCCAGGTTGCGGAGGATGTTCCATAGACGAGCCAACTCGGGGGCCACCCTCGGCGAGACGTGGTGTCGCCGAAGCACCTGGCAAGCGGCTCGAAGTATGCGGTTCTCCGTGGTGTCATCGTCGTGGACGTGATGCCGCAGGGCGATAGGGACGGGGAGCAGGCGCCTAGCCTGGATGGGCCAGGCAACCTTGCCCCGCACAACCCTGTCGTCCATGTTGACGGCTCGGTAGTCCCGAAGGAGCCCGCGAGCCGTCAAGGGCGCGCAGGCGCGCACGAACAGGCTGGCCATGCCGTCCACGAGGGAGTCGACCGACCCGATCGTCGAGATGTGGTCCTGCCAGCCATAGGGGTCGCGCGCGTAGGCCACCATGAACAGCACACGGTCGATGTCGATCTTGGGTCGGACGGTCACTGCCGTCTGGCCCACTGTCACCGACCCCACGACCCCGCCAGGTCGGACGATGAACTCGTCGGGGCCCGACCCCATCCGGATGGTCGCGTCGAAACGATCCTCCAGCACACGACGCACGGGAGGCTCGACCGGCAAGGAGGGCGACCAAGCCCACTCAGTCAGCAGCATCGTCGGTGACGGTCCCCTTGACCCGGTCCTTGAGGGTCGCGAAGTCCAGGCCCTCCAGCACTTCCGGCCGGTTGTAGAAGGTCTCGCGCAGGGTGGGCATCACGCTGTTCTCCCACGCCCGACGTGCCCGCACCTCGGTCGGTGGATCCCCCATGAAGAAGCTGGGGCCGATCGCCAGCTCGCGGTCACCGATGGCCCCGTTCACCTGCTCCAGCAGGTCCGCCAACCAGGTGAGCTCCGGCGCCAGTCGCTGCAGGTGAGTGCGGAGGATGCCGTCTAACGGGACCTCGCCGGGTCTGAGGTCTCGCACGTAGAAGCGCCTGCGCATCGCGGAGTCCAGCATCGTGATGGACCGGTCAGCTGTGTTCATCGTGCCGATAATGAGCAGGTTCTTCGGCAGGCTAAAGGGGGCCGTGTCGTAGGTCATCGTGATTTCGGCGTCGCGGTACTCCAGCAGGTAGTAGAGCTCCCCGAACACGGCCGGCACGTTGGCGCGATTGATCTCGTCGATGATGAGGACGAAGATCTCGTCAGGGTTGCCCCTGGCCTGCTGAGCCATGCGGAGCAACGGACCGGCCACGAGCGAGAAGCGACCGGCCTGCAGGGGATCGGGTCGCAACCCGGCGACGAAGTCCTCATAGGCGTAGGACGGATGGAACTGGACAACGCCAATCCGTTCGGTCGCGCCGGTGATGAACTCGGCCAGTGCCCGCGCGATGTAGGTCTTGCCGGTCCCCGGCGGCCCTTGGAAGATGAGCTGACGCTTCTCGCGAAGCAGTGCCACCGTCTCCTCGAGCCAGGGATGATCGGCTTCTGCGAACGAGAGCTCCTCGGCGAGGTCCTCGAGAGTGCTCGCGGTACTTATCGCTGGAGGAGGCGAATCATGCTGACCCTCCGACGATGAGGTTTCGACAGGCGCCGCGACGTCTTTCCCTGAGCGCCAGGCGTCGAATGCCTGATAGGTGTCGTTGTCCCAGCCTGGGATGTCGTCATGCTCGGCCACGAGCCATGCCAGCGCTTGCGCCTCGAGTCTGTCGGCGATGGGGCGGCCCGCATGCCGCATCGCAACGATGATCAGGTCGAGCCTCTCCAGGAAGAGTCCGTAGTGCTCCCCCGCCGTTGCACTCTCTTGTGCCCGGTATCCCTTGGTCAGGCGGGCGGTGGTCTTAGCAGGGCGGTCGCGGTACGGCGGCCAGGTATGTGGGTCTACGGCCATGAGAAAGACCGCGCCGAGACTGATCCTGCCGCCGAGACCGGACAGTTGTCCCGTCCGAGGCACGAGCTCGAGGAAGCGATCCATCGCCTCCGCGCCCCGGTAGGTGTCGAATGCTGCTAGTGCCTGCGCCGCGGCCTGGGGCTCGGCCTTGACCCACTTCCGGAAGTCGTCGACGACGAAGAAGTGCACGAGGTTGAAGTCGCCGCCGGTCATCGCCTTGCGGAGCTCTTCGTTCAGCAGGTCCGGATCCTCTCGCGCACGGAGCACGGCCTGGAGGTTGGCTGCGATGGACTCCTTGTAGTCAGTCTCCAGCTGGAACTGCTCCTCAGCAACGCGAAGGAGCCTCACGCCCCACTCCGCATAGCGGGTGACGGTGAGGTCGATGCCCTTCCACTTCTCGCGATAGGGCGTTCGGTACGGCAGCACGGCTCTGCGCTCTCCATACTCGGCATTGGGCTCAAGGCGGCTCAACACCTCGGCGACGTCACCGCCCAGGTCTGGCCAGGTGCTCACCACCGCCGCACGGTCGTCGCGGTTGAGCATCGGCGGGGTCAGATCCGGGAAGAGCAGGTGCTCGACGGCCCACATCTGCGACCACACGGTCTGCTGGTCGAGCTCATTAAAGACCTGCTGCAACTGGACCCGGTCGGTCAGTGCCGCCCGTCGCTGGTCGATCGGAAGCGACTTGACCCTGACGAAGAAGTTGATGAGGAAGGCGAACATCTTCCATCGGTAGTTGTTGAACGCCTGCCCTGGGTGAGCCACGCCTCCACGCAAGGCGTCTGCAAGATCATCTGGCACGCCGGACATCTGTCCCTCCCGGAAGTCGAGCACGGCCTGGATCGTCTGGAGCTTGGTCCTGCTCTTGACGGCGTCGGTCGAGACGATGAGGAAGTGCACGTAGAGCAGCTCGGCAGCCACTTGCACGGCATCGGTGCTGACGGTGGACAGCTGACTCCTGAGCTTCTCCACGAAGGTGCCAGGGCTGACGTCGAGGTTGTCCACGAAGTGCTCGACGAGTTCTCGGCCTGCCGCCAGACCGTCGAGCTGGTGGCCCCCGAAGAGGCTGGTGTCAGCGAGCAGCGCCTCGTCACGCCACCGTTCGGCCGCCGCGTAGAGGGGCTGGGCCGATGGCTGTGGGAGCCGAAGGGACGATCGCTGGGCACCGTTGTCCATGCCTGGAAGTCTGCCTGACCTGACCGCGGGTTGCGTGCCAGGGTGGGACGATGAGGACTCCCACGATCCGCATCGTCGACTTCTCAGGCGGCACGGACCTTCACCACTCACTCGAGGCCACCCGCAATCTCATCTTGGCGATCGCGGCGCTCTGGGAGGAGTCCGACGACGCGGTCTACGCGCCCGCCGAGCCTCTGGCCCACGTGGAGAAGGTGAGCTCGGCGGCTCCGGACGTACTTACGGCAGCTCTCCACGCCGAGGCGCTCGTCCTGCACCTCGCCAGTCACATGAACGGCAGAGGTAACGACTCCCCCGCGCTCTTCGGTCGCGACCATGAGGTCGCGGTCGCCACGGTCGCAGAGTGGCTGGCGGACCAAGAGCGCGGCATCTATGCCGCGTGTCTCTACGTGGACGGCTGCAACGGCGGGATGCGGAAGTTCATCCGGGCCATGCGCGACTGCCTTGAGGTTCCAGTGACCTACATCGGATCGCGTCGCATGGTCACAGAACCGGAGTGCACCCTCTTTGCGGCCAACTTCTACGGCGCCTTGCTCCAGCGCAAGGGCAAGGGCGAGGACCCGCTCGACAGGACCCGCGCAGCCGCCGAGCGAGCTCAGAAGGCGTATACGGCCGCCACCGGTTCCCAGTGTCCGTTCCGGGTGGAGACGGTCGAGCCCAGCAAGGCCGCCCTAGCGGCGTTCGCGGACGACTGACCAGCCTCACGTCCCTCGCCGGCCGGTGCAGACAAGCCTCCAGCCGCTGGTTAAGGTTGCAAGGGATGGCATCGATGACGACGCAGAACGGGGACAGGGAGAGCAGTGGCGCTCGGGGATGACCGCTGGGTCGAGGTGACGAAGTCACAGTTCGACCACGAGACCGCAGGTCTCGAGATCGTCCGCAAGCTCCTGCCCGACATCGCTCCCTACCGCGCGTGGTCCAACTTCGAGTTCCGCGACAACCACGGCCGCTGGCACGAGGTCGACCTCCTCGTGCTGGGCCGCGCCCGGCTGCACCTCGTCGAGCTCAAGTACTACTCCGGCACCCTCCACGGCAACGACCAGACCTGGATCCGCAGCGGCGGACGGGCCGAGCCTTCCCCCTCAAGCTAGCCCGTCGCAAGGCGCAGTACCTCGCGACCCGACTCAAGGACCAGCTCATCGAATGGTCCCGCAAGCAGGGCGTCCGCATTCCCGACCTCCGCGACGGGGTGCCGTTCATCCAGGAGGCCGTCTTCCTCCACCACCCCGGTCTGCGCAGCGAGCTCGGTGAGCTCGAGTCCAAGAGCCTCTACGGTCTCGACCACCACGAGAGCCAGACCGGCCTGCCCGGCATCTCCAGCCTGCTGCTCGAGCGCCCGCAGCAGCCGCACGTCGTCACGGCCACCCACGAGCGCATCGTCCCGGTCCTCATGCAGCAGCTCGGCCTCGTCCCCCGCCGCGAGCGGACCGCCGGGTCCTGGGTTATCGAGGAGTCCCTCGCAGGTGAGGGTGACGGCTGGCAGGACTGGCGTGCCTACCACAACGTCGACAAGACCCAGCACGGCCGCATCCGCTTCCGCATCACCCCTCCGGGTGCCGGCGAGACCGCCGCCAGAGAGCTGAAGAGACTCGCGACCCACGAGTTCGCCACCATGACCAGGCTCGTCCACGACGGTCTGCTGCGTCCGGTGGACATCGTCGAGTCTGAGCTCGGCACCGGGCTTGTCTACCCGGCCGACGACAAGCTGCAGCGGCTCGACCTGTGGCTCGCCGAGCAGCCCCAGGGGCTCGCGCTGGAGACCCAGCTCGACCTCGTGCGCCAGGTGGCCGAGGCGGTGCACTACGCCCACGGCAACGCCGTGGCCCACCGCGACCTCAGCCCCTCCGCGATCTGGGTCCGCACCCACACCGACGGCTCGCACAAGGTCCTGGTCGGCGACTGGCAGAGCGCCGGCCTGACCACCACTACCGCCCACACGGGCCTCCCGGCCGACGGGGTCACCGCCCTGCACGTGGCCTCCGCCGAGCCCGACGACGAGCACGCGGCATACCGCGCCCCCGAAGGCACCTGGCAGGCCAGCGCGGGTGACCGCTTCCGGCTCGACGTGTTCGGCGTCGGCGCACTGGCCTACTACATCCTCACCGGCGAGCCGCCCGCTGCCGACGCGGCCGGGTTACGCGACCGGCTGCGTCAGCAGGGTGGGCTCGACGTCAGCCCCGTGCTGCCGGCAGCTTCCGAGACGCTGCGTGCCCTGGTCCTCAACGCGACCCGACCCTCCCCCAGCGAGCGCACGCCTGACCTCGCGGCCTTCCTCAAGCAGCTCGCAGAAGCGGAGCAGGCGCCTGAGCCGTCCTCCGAGCCCGACGTGGACCCCCTCGAGGCGCGCCCGGGCGACCTGCTCGGCGAGGGCCGCTTCGAGCTGCGTCGACGCCTGGGCCGAGGCTCCACCGCCGTCGGCCTCCTTGTCGACGACGCACAGTCGACTGGCTCCGGTCAACGTGTCCTCAAGGTCGCCCTCGACGACTCCGCCGCAGCACGCCTGCGCGACGAGGCCGAGGTCCTCGCCCGTCTCGACCACCCCCGACTGGTCCGTCTCGTCGAGGGCCCCCTCACGGTGGGCGGTCGCACCGCCCTCCTCCTGGAGTCCGCCGGTGACCAGACGCTCAGCGAGGTGCTGCGCGAGCGCACCAGGCTGTCGCTGGACCTGCTGGAGCGCTACGGGACGGACCTCCTCGAGGCGCTCACCGCTCTCGACAAGGCTGGCGTCGACCACCGCGACATCAAGCCGGCAAACCTCGGGGTACGCGCGACATCGCGTGGAGTCAAGCACCTCGTCCTCTTCGACTTCTCCCTCACCCGCGCCGCAGCGTCGGCCACCGAGGCCGGCACCCCGCCCTACCTGGACCCGTTCCTGTCCTCGGAGGACCGTCCGCGCTTCGACTCTGCCGCCGAGAGGTATGCCGCCGCGGTCGTCCTTTTCGAGATGGCCACTGGCGCGACCCCCGTCTACGGCGACGGCAGCGCCCACCCGGCCTCAATCCGTGACGAGGCCACGATCCACGGGGCTGCCTTCGACCGCACCATCGCGCGCCCCCTGGTCACCTTCTTCACCAAGGCCCTCGCTCGCGACGCCAAGCAGCGGCACCACACCGTGGCGGACATGCTGCGGGAGTGGGAGGCTGCCTTCTCCCCCGACGCCACCACGATCCCCGACGACGCCGACGAGCTGGCCGACGCCGCGACCCTGGACATGCCCCTAGCCAAGGCTGGCCTGTCGGCCCGGGCACTCTCGGCGATCGAGCCCCTCGGTGTGACCACGGTCGGCGACCTGGTGGCGGTCGACCCCGTGCGACTCAACCAGCTCTCCGGCTCCGCAGACGCCACCCGCAAGGAGGTCAAGCGGCGCGCCAAGCAGTGGCGCACCCGCTTCGCCGACGCCGTCCGCGGCCTCGCCGCGCCCTCCACCGCAGCCTCGCTGCCCTCTCCCGTGGACGCGGCCCAGCTGCTGATGACCCACACCGGCAAGGGTCGCTCGGCCTCGCGCCAGGCCATGGCACGACTGCTGCTGGCCTCCGGAAACGAACTCGACGCGTTCGCCACCCAGGCCCAGCTCGCGGCGCACCTGCCCACCCCCGTCACCCCGGCGCGGGCGACCCAGCTGCTGTCCGCGCTGCAGGACGGCTGGGCCGACCACGCCCGCACCAAGGACCTGCTGGTGCGGCTGGACCACGCCGTCCGGGAGCGGCTGCACGAGCTCGGCGGGGTCGCGACGGTGGATGAGCTCACACGCACGCTCCTGGAGCGCATGACCCCACGGGGTATGGCGTACAGCCGCGCCGAGCGCGAGGAGCACCGCATCGCGCGCGGCCTGCTGCGCGTCGTCGTCGACCGGCAGCGCGCGCTCGTGCGTGCCGAGGACGAGGACGAGGCTTGGCACACGCGTCGGCGCGACGGTCGGATGAGTCTCATCGCGACCGACGCCGTCCTCATCGACATGGCCGAGGCCCTCGGGAGGGAGGCCGACCGCCTCGTCGCCGCGAGCACTGGTGAGGGCCACGACCTGCTGGTCGCCGCAGACGTGGTCACCGAGCGACTTGCCGGTGCGCACGAGCAGTTCGGCGCCGAGGCCGTGCTCGATGCCGGGCGCCGGGTCCGCCTGGCCGCCGCCGTCTCGCACCGGGCCGGCGCCTCCGGAGCCGGCGAGCTCCATCATCGCGACCTTCCCCCTGCCGCCGCTGTCGCGCACGCTCTGCGTGGCGTCGCCGCCCACCAGCTCCTCAGCCCGCACTCGGTCAAGGACCGGGTCCGTGCCCGCTTCCCCTCACTCTCGCCTCTGCCTGACCGTCCCGATCTCGACACCGTCGTGGCCGCTGCAGACCTCGGGCTGGTCTTCGACGCGGACAAGCGCGCCTACCGCAGTCGGACGGCCTCCTCGGACACCACCGGTCTCGACACCCGTCAGCCCACCCGGGTGGTCACCGACCTCGCCCCGGTGTCTGCGGTGGGCGTCGCCGGTCAGCGCCTACGCGACTCACGAAGCCGGCGGTCCTTCCTGGCTCTAGGTGTCCCCGGGCACCGGCTCGAGCGGGCGACCCGGGTGCTCAAGGAGGAGTTCGGCGCCCGCGAGCTGGACCTGACCGAGGTCCTCCTGCGCGCCGTGCGGGCACAGTCCGAGCAGGTGGGTATGCCGTGGGCCACGATCGAGGCCGCCGACGCCGCCGACCCGGAGACCACCCCGGCCCGCGGGCTCGCGGCGTTGGTCGAGCGGGCTCTGCCCGCCGTCACCGCTGCGGTCGAGGAGGCGATGGGCTCCGCGGACGAGGGAGCCGGTCCCGTCCTGCTGACCGAGGCGTCGGCGCTCTCTCGGTACGGCCACCTCGGTGTGCTGGCCCAGTGGACCGATTTGACCCGGCCACGCGCCCAGGCGGTCTGGCTCGTCGTCCCGCAGCTCCGCAACGTGCGCGGCGCGATCCTCGACGGACAACCGGTCAGCCTCAGCTCGCCGGGGCAGTTCCTCGCCCTGGACAGCGAGTGGATCGATTCCCGCGACCTTGCACTGCAGCACACCACCACCCGCACCACCGAAGCAGGAGCCGCTCCGTGACCGCGACCGACCGTCTGACCGCCGACCTCAAGGCCCAGGTGCTGGCGCTGGAAGACGACCTGCGCACCCGGGTCGCGGAGGACGCCGACCTGGAGCAGCGGTGGGTGCAGGAGCACCGGGATGCCGTGGAGGCCGAGCGCACCGCCGCGTCGTGGACCGAGTTCTTGCAGGACCGGCTCACCCAGTCCGCGGTCGCCTGGGTCCTGACGAGCGTCTTCGTCCGCTTCTGCGAGGACAACGGGCTCGTCTCACCGGTCTGGATCGCCGGCCCACCGGCGCGGCGGCAGGAGGCCCTGGACGCCCAGCTCGCCTACTTCCGGTCGCACCCCGAGCACACCGACCGCGAATGGCTCATGCAGGCCGTCAACCACCTGAAGCAGCTCCCTGCGACGGCTGCCCTGGTCGACGACCACTCCCCGCTGTGGCAGGTCTCGCCGTCCGGCCAGGCCGTGACCACGCTGCTCGACTTCTGGCGATCCAAGGACGACCACGGGGAGCTCGTGCACGACCTGCGCGACGACTCCCTCTCGACGCGGTTTCTTGGAGACCTCTACCAGGACCTCTCCGACCACGCGAAGAAGACCTACGCCCTGCTGCAGACACCCGTCTTCGTCGAGGAGTTCATCCTCGACCAGACCCTCGAGCCGGCCCTGGCCGAGCGTCCGCTGGAGGGGTTCAGGCTCATCGACCCCACCTGCGGGTCTGGCCACTTCCTGCTCGGGGCGTTCGACCGGTTCGTCGCACGGTGGCGGCAGCACGATCCCTCCCTCTCGGAGCGTGAGGTGGTGCATCGCGCTCTCGACTCGGTCCACGGCGTGGACCTCAACCCCTTCGCCGTCGCCATCGCCCGCTTCCGCCTCACCGCCGCGGCTCTGAAGCATGCCGGCCTTAGCAGCCTCGAGGATGCCCCCAGGGTGCCCCTTCATCTGGCGGTCGGGGACTCGCTCCTGCACGGCCGGGCCGAGAGCGAGCTCAACTTCGGCCCCTTCGACCCCGACGCCCAGCTCAGCGGGTTCACCTACTCCGTCGAAGACCTGGAGAGGCTGCGCGACCTGCTGCGCCCCGGCCGCTACGACGTGGTCGTCGGTAACCCGCCCTACATCACCGTCAAGGACAAGACCCTCAACCGCCGCTACCGCGAGCTCTACGACACCTGCAAGGGCAAGTACGCCCTCACCGTCCCTTTCATGGAGCGCTTCTTCGAGCTCGCCCGACCCGATAGTGACGGCCCCGCTGGCTGGACGGGGCAGATCACCTCCAATTCCTTCATGAAGCGGCAGTTCGGCTCGAAGCTTATCGAGGATTTCCTCGTGCGCCAGGACCTGCGTCTCGTTGCTGACACCTCTGGCGCCTATATACCTGGTCACGGCACACCAACCGTCATCATCGTCGGACGTCGCCAACGGCCGATGGGAAATACGGTGCGTGCAGTATTGGGTGTCCGCGGTGAACCAGGACGACCCGAAAATCCGGAAAAGGGGCTCGTGTGGCGCGCGCTCGTGGACAACGTCGGGGCACCTGGTCATGAAGACGAGTGGGTCACCATCGCCAATATGAACCGACAGCATCTTGCCACTTTCCCATGGACACTGTCTGGCGGTGGAGCAACGGACCTCGAAGCCAAGCTCAGCGCCATTCCCCGCAAACTTGCTGATGACGTCTCATCTATCGGCATCGTGGCTGTCATAGGCGAGGAAGATGCATTTGAGCTGCGGCCAGGTTCGCGAGCCCCGTCGATTCCCCTTGTTCTCGGTGAAGCGGTCCGCGACTACTTCAGCCATGGAGTGGCCAGATACTGGCCATATGATGCAGACTTGCGGAAGCTGAGCAACGATAGTGGCTTACGGCATATGTGGCCGTATCGCACCCTGCTATCGCGCACGCTTATGTTCGGTCAAACGCGTCGCGGGCGGGGTCTGGATTTCGATGAGTACATGATGCTCGCTCGAAACAAACTATCCCATCCGCTATCAATCACGTTTGCGGAAGTGGCGACCCACAACCATTTCGCGTTGGACCGCGGTGGCAAGATATTCAATCAAAAGGCCCCCGTCATCAAGCTGCCGGAGGGCAGCACCGAGGACGACCACCTGGCGCTGCTCGGGGTCCTCAACTCCTCGACCGCGTGCTTCTGGCTCAAGCAGAACAGCTATCCCAAGGGCGGTGACCCGATGGGCCAGGACGGCGCGCGTGTCTCCCAGCAGCCTTGGTCCGACCGCTACGAGTTCACAGGGACCACCCTCCAGGACTTCCCGCTGCCGGCCGACCTGCCGCTCGCCCGCGGTAGGTCGCTCGATCAGCTCGCGCAACGTGCCGCGTCCCAGACCCCTGCCGCAGTGGCCACCGAGGGCGCACCGACCGCCGCGGTTCTGGCCAACGCGCGTTCGGCATACGCCCATCTGCGGGGGCGCATGATCGCGGAGCAGGAGGAGCTGGACTGGGAGGTGTACGGGCTGTATGGCCTGATCGAGGACGATCTGAGGTACGGCGGGGACGACCTGCCTGACGTGGCGCTCGGGGAGCGCGCGTTCGAGATCGTGCTGGCTCGTAGAGTCGCCGCTGGGCAGGCGCAGACGGCGTGGTTCGAGCGGCACGGGTCGACCCCGGTGACGGAAATCCCGGACCGGTGGCCCACGGCATACCGCGACCTGTTGCAACGCCGGATCGACCTCATCGAGTCCGACCGGTCGATCGGCCTGCTGGAGAAGCCGGAGCACAAGCGTCGCTGGGCGTCTGTGCCGTGGGAGAAGCAGCAGGAGCAGGCGCTGCGCGGGTGGCTGCTGGACCGGCTGGAGGACCGGCGGTACTGGTTCGACAACCAGGGCCGGCCAGCCCCGCGCAGCGTCGCGCAGCTGGCCGACCTCGTCGCCCGGGACGAGGAGGTCATGGATGTGCTGGCCCTGTGGGAGGGGCGGCGCGACGTTCCGTTGACCACCTCGCTCACCCGCCTACTCGTCGACGAGGCGGTGCCCTACCTGGCGGCATACCGGCTCAAGGAGACCGGGATGCGCAAGCGGGCAGCGTGGGAGGAGACCTGGGACCTGCAGCGGCGCGAGGACGCGGGCGAGAAGGTCGGGCCGATCCCGGTGCCGCCGAAGTACACCAGCGCCGACTTCCGCAAGGCGTCCTGGTGGCAGGCGCGCGGCAAGCTCGACGTGCCCAAGGAGCGGTTCATCCTCTACCCCGACGCCGGGCGCGCGACCGACCCCACCGCGCTTCTGGGCTGGGCCGGGTGGGACCACGCGCAGCAGGCGCTCGCGCTGAACATCATTATCGGCGAGCGCGAGTCCGAAGGCGCGGAGGACGCCCAGCTGGTCCCTCTCGTCGCCGGGCTCGCCGAGCTGCAGCCCTGGGTGGAGCAGTGGCATGCCGACATCGACCCCACCTACGGGATGCCCATGGCCGAGTTCTGCCGCGAGCAGCTGCAGGACCGCAGCCTCCAGGTGGGCCGGACGGTCGAAGAGCTGGCGGCATGGCGGCCGGAGCCGGCACGACGTGGACGAAAGGCGAGGAGCTGACATGGTCGGACAGCAGGAGCTCACCCTGCAGAGCGTCGCGAGCGAGCGGCTCTTCAGGATTCCGGACTACCAGCGGCCTTACGCGTGGGAACGCAAGCAGCTCGAGGACCTTTGGTCGGACCTCAATCTGATGACGTCGAACAGGCACTACGCGGGCACGCTGGTCCTTCAACCTACGGGTGGGGAACCCGCCATCACCAGCAGCGGCATGAGCCTGGAGCTGTGCGACGTCGTCGACGGTCAACAGCGCCTGACCACGTGCTTCATTCTTCTCGACCAGCTGCGCCGGCGCCTCGAGGACTTCGACGACGAAGACGCCAACGAGATCGCGCGGAACCTGCGCAATACTTTCGGGTACGTCAGCATCGGTGGAGTCAAGCGACCCAAGCTGGAGCTCGGGTCAGAGCTGAAGCACTACTGGGCGAACTCGGTCCTCGGTGATGAGCCTGCTGCGGTGAGTTCACTCATCGTTGGTCAGCGACGACTCAAGGAGGCGAGGGAGTTCTTTGCCGGTCGCCTCCAGGAGCTGACGGACGGCGTCGACTCGGCAGCCGCAGTGCAACGACTGCAGCTCCTCAACGCACGCGTCGTCTCAGGTTTGCGGTTCCTCGTCTACGACGTCAGCGACAAGTCCGATGTCGGGGTCATCTTCGAGACCCTGAACGAGCGCGGGCGGACCCTGTCGGACACGGACAAGATCAAGAACTACCTGCTCTATCTCGCGCGGGGCCTCCCGAGCCAGCGACGGGACGACCTTGTCCAGCACATCAACCAGGTCTGGGCCGAGATCTTCCGCAACCACTCCACCATGTCGGGAAATCCCGAAGATTCCATACTCCGAGCCCATTGGCTGGCAACGGTGGACCCGCGCTCGCGGGAGTGGCGCCGGACAGCGTCGGTGAAGATCCAGTTCCCACGCTCCCGGTACATACCCTCCTCCCAGACCTTAACGGGGGCTCCCGCGAGCGGCGACCATGACGCCGATCGACTGGATGAGTTGGTCAAGGACATCAAGACCTATGTCGACACCCTGCAGCGATGCTCACTTTTCGCCGCTGAACTGGCCGCGGTCTCCCCCAACTTCGTCGACTTCAGCGACAATGGCACCAGGGCTGCAGAGGCACAGGCTGCCCTGCGCCGCACTGGAACACTCACGTTCTTCTACCCGCTGCTTTTCGCCACGCGGCTCAGACACCCACAGGACGGGGAGCTCTACGCGCGGGTGCTGCGAGCGTGCGAGACCTTCGCCGCACGAGTTTTCGTCATCGGACAACGGCGCTCCAACGCGGGTGCGCAAATCTTGTACTACCTCGCTCACGAGGTGTTCAAGGGCCTGGACCCCCAGAAGGCTCTGGTCGAGATCAACGCGGCCACGTGGAAGTACGGGAACGACGAGCGGGTGCGCGGCGCCCTCGGAGCCGCTGAGGACTGGTACAACCGCCGAGGTCACAAGTACTTCCTGTACGAGTACGAGATCTCGCTGCTCTCGTCCAGCGCCCAGAAGACCCTCCTGCCGTTCGACTCCTTCACCAGCAAGGCGTACTCAGAGACGACCGAACACATCCTTCCGCAGACCTTGGCGGGGCAGTGGAAAAATGACTTCACGAAGGCCCAGCACGAGCAACTGCGCCACAGCCTGGGCAACCTGATGCTCACGCATACGAACTCGACCTACAGCAACAAGGACTATCGAGACAAGCGAGGCCAGCCCACGTCGCCGGCCGGCTTCTACTACGGCGCGGCGATGGCCCAGGAGCGGGAGGTGGCGAAGAGCTACGACGAGTGGACGCCCGAGTCCATCCTGGAGCGCCAGGAGCACCTGGCCGCCTGGGCCATGCAGCGGTGGCCGGCTACCCCGCCCGCTACCGGCGACGTCTCCGAGATGGAGGACGCCGTCCCGGACGCGATCGAGATGGAGGGCGAGGATCTGGACGGGCAGACCGAGGATGAGGAAGAGCTGTCATGACCACGTTGCTCAAGGACGTCATCACCATCCCCGAGCGGGCGGGTGACGAGGACTACGTCCTGCGTCTGACCGACAGCGTCGGGTCGGGGGCCGAGAGCGCCCTGCGGATGTACGTCGTCACCGACGAGATCGCCGAGGCGTTCGACCAGGCACTGGGGCTGGTGTCGGAGTCCATCTCCTCCGACGTGAGCCGCGGCGCCTTCCTCACCGGATCGTTCGGGTCCGGCAAGAGCCACTTCATGGCCGTCCTGCACGCCCTGCTGCGGCAGGACCCGGGGGCACGGTCCAAGACCGAGCTGCAGGGCGTGGTCGCTCGTCACGACCCTGCCCTGCGGGACAGGAAGGTCCTGCCGCTGGCGTTCCACCTGCTCGGTGCGGAGTCGCTGGAGCAGGCCGTCTTCTCCGGCTACATCCGCCAGGTCCAAGCCCTCCACCCCGACGCACCCCTGCCCGCGGTGCACGAGTCCGACGGGCTCATCGCCAACGCCGAGCAGATGCGCCGCCGGATCGGCGACGACAGCTTCTTCGCCGGCCTCAACGGCTCCGCCGGCGACAGTGCAGACGACGCGGTCTGGGGTGCCGTGCTCGGGTCGGGCACGTGGACGCGGGAGAGCTACGACCAGGCGCGCGCGGCGACCCCCGACACCGAGCAGCGGCAGCGCCTCGTCACCGCCCTCGTGGAGCGCTACTTCAGCGCCTACACGCGGCAGGCGACCTACCTGGACCTGGACACGGGCCTGGCCACCATCTCCAGCCACGCCAAGGCTCTCGGCTACGACGCGGTCGTGCTCTTCCTCGACGAGCTGGTGCTGTGGCTCGCCTTCTCGGTGCAGGACCCCGCCTTCTTCCGCCGGGAGAGCCAGAAGATCACCAAGCTCGTCGAGTCGGGCACGGGCCGACGAGCCGTGCCGATCGTCTCCTTCGTCGCTCGGCAGATGGACCTGCGCCGCTGGTTCGCCGACGCCGGTGCCAGCGGCGCCGAGCAGGAGATGCTCGAGCGCGCCTTCAACCACCAGAGCGGCCGCTTCTCGATCATCGAGCTCGGCGACGACAACCTTCCCTACGTGGCCAAGCAGCGGCTGCTCATGCCGAAGGACACCCGGTCCGAACGCGTGCTCAGCGACGCCTTCGAACAGCTCGAGCGCCGTCCCGAGGTGTGGGACGTGCTCCTCGACGGGGTGAACACCGACGAGGCGCACCGGGGGGCTGACGAGGTGGCGTTCCGTCGGACCTACCCCTTCTCCCCCGCACTGGTCTCGACGCTGCGCAGCCTGGCCAGCGTCATGCAGCGCGAGCGCACCGCGCTCAAGGTCATGCAGCAGATGCTCGTGGACCGACGGGAGAGCCTGTCGGTCGACGACGTCATCCCCGTCGGCGACGCGTTCGACTACATCGTCAACGGGCAGCAGCCGCTGGACACCCAGGCGGCCGCGCTCTTCCGCGCAGCCCGAGATCTGTATGCGCAGAAGGTTCAGCCGTTGCTGATGTCCACCCACGGGCTCACCCGCGACGACCTCGAGCAAGCCGAGAGCGGCCGGAGCGGCCTCCCACCGGCATACCTCGCCGACGACCGACTGGCCAAGACCCTGCTGCTGTCGGCGGTGGCCCCCAACGTCCCCGCCCTGAAGGGACTCACACCCTCGCGCCTGGCCTCGCTCAACCACGGGTCCATCCGTTCCCCCCTGCCCGGCAACGAGCGGACCATCGTGCTGGGCAAGGTCAAGAGCTGGTCGGCGACCATCCCGGAGATCCACGTCGAGTCCGACCAGCGCGACCCCGTCATCCGCGTGCAGCTGGAGGACGTCGATTACGAGTCGATCGTCGACCGCGCCAAGGGCGAGGACAACCCCGGCCGGCGGCGCGAGCTCGTCAAGTCGCTCGTGGCCGAGATGCTCGGCATCGAGCTGGGCAACCCCGACGTCCTGGGCGCCCACACCACCCAGATCGTGTGGAGGGGGTCCCGGCGCGACGTCGACCTCGTCTTCGGCAACGTCCGCGACAGCTCCTGGCTCACGGAGGACCACTTCGCCGCACGGCCGGGCACCTGGCGGATCGTCCTCGACCACCCCTTCGACGAAGAGGGTCACTCCAGCGCCGAGGACCTCTCGCGCCTCGACCGGCTCCTGAGCACCGGGCAGCCGCACCGCACCGTGGTCTGGCTCCCCCACTTCCTGTCCGCGGACCGGATGCGCGACCTGCGGCGGCTGGTGATCCTCGACTGGCTGCTGGAGGGCACCGGCGAGCGCTGGTCGAGCCACGCCGACCACCTCGGCGAGGTGGACCGGGCCACGGCCAAGCACATCCTCCAGGCGCAGCACAGCTCGCTGAGGGAGAGCCTGACCCGCGCCCTGGAGCAGGCGTATGGCGTGCTCGCACCCTCGGGAGGGGTGCTCACCGACGAGGCGCACCACGACCGCGTGCTCACGAGCCTGGACCGGTCGTTCGACCCGGGCAGCCCCCGCGGGACCAGCGTGCGCACCGCATACCTCGACCTGGTGAACCGCGCCTATGCCGCCACCTACCCCGCCCACCCCGAGTTCGAGCCCGGGGACGTCGAGGTGCGCCCAGCGGACCTGAAGGCGGTCCACGCACACCTGGTCCGCGCGATGGCCGACCCGCAGAAGCGGGTGCCGTTGCAGGGCGACGTCAAGGGGGTCCGTCGGGTCGCCAACGCTCTGGGCGTGGGCACGGCCGCCGAGACGCACTTCGTCTTCGGGGACGACCGGTTCACCCCCTGGGGCTCAGAGCTCGCCCGCGCGGCCGGCGCCGCCGGCATCGACGACGGACCCGTCACGGTGGCGCAGGTCCGCCGGTGGATCGATGCGCTGACGCCCGCCCGGGGCCTGCGACCAGAGGTCAGCGACCTGGTCATCCTGGCCTGGGGTCTGCTCCGGCAGCGGTCGTGGTGGCACCGCGGAGCATCGATCCCCGCCCCCGACCCTGGCAGGCTGCTTCCCGAGATGGAGCTGCGGCTCCAGCCGATGCCCAGCCAGGCCGAGTGGTCTGCGGCGACCAAGGGCGCCGCCGAGCTGCTGGGCGTCTCTGCCTCGCCGTTCCTCACCCCCCAGGCGGTGGCGACGCTCGCCGAGCTGGTGCACGCCGAGGCACGCAAGGTCACCGCCCCTGCCCAGCAGCTCGTCGGGGAGCTCGAGCGCGCCTACCACCGGCTCGGGCTGCCCATCGACGCTGCCGAGCGCACCGCTGACCGGCTGGCCACCGCGCGCCGCGCCGCCACGATCGCTGCGTCGCTGCAGCAGCTGCAGGGTGTGGAGCTGGTGAAGCGGCTCGGTGTCGAGGTCGAGGACGGCCGGGGCAACGCGCTCGGCACCAGCCTCAAGCAGGCGGGCGCTGTCGTCGCCGCGTTCGAGCGCTTCCGGTGGGAGCGCCTGGACCCGCTGAGGTCGGCGGAGACGGATGAGGACGCGCAGCGGGTGCTGAGCCGCCTCAAGACCGACCTCACCTCTGACGAGATCGTCGCCCGCGCCGCGGAGGCGCTGCAGCGTGCTGACAACGAGGCGTTCGAGTGGGCCCTCACGATCAAGCCCGTGCCGACGCCGCCGATCCAACCGCCGGCGCCCCAACCGGGCGGCGACGACCCGGACGTCGTCCCGCTTCCTCCTGGCCCTGATCCGGGACCGGTCCACGACCCTTCGCTCCACCGAGTGACACGCACCGCGAAGGGTGACGGTGAGGAGATCCTCACCGGCCTGCGGGAGTTCCTCCGTGTTCACGAGGGCAAGCAGGTCGAGGTCACGTGGAGGGTGGTCGAGTGACGTCCTCCCCGCGTGCGGAGCGTCAGCTCGCCGGTGCCATCAGCCTGCCAGTCGTGCGGGCCATGCTCGACGATGCCGCTGCCCACGACTACGGTCCGTCCCACCGGGACGCGGCCACGGTGCTCGGCATCTATGCCGACCCCTCGAGCATCGAGCACACGACGTTGGAGCACCGCGGTCTCCCGGTCGAGGTGGCGCCGTGCGTCTCCGCGCTGGCCGTGAGGCAGGCCCTGCTCGCGCAGCGGCCGGGGAGCTGGCTCGTCCTGGTGACCGATCGCCCGGAGGAGGACCTCGGCGTCGGCATCCTCGCCCACCTCGCGGGCCACAAGCTGCGCACGCCCGACCCGTGGGAGTCGGTCCGGCAGCAGTTCGCCGCCACCGGACTCGAAGCCGCGCTCTACGTGCAGCCCGACAGCCGCACGCTCGCCAACGGCCTGCTGCTGGCCCGGCCAGAGGACGGCTGGCCCCCAGCACCGGCCGGCACCCTGACCCGTGATCACGCGCTGGGGTCGGTGGCACGAGCCTGGCTGGACGTGCCCCGTCGGGGTCTCGACGTGCTCGGGGTCCTGCGATGGACGGCGACCCCGGGCCTGACCGGCAGGATCGCGGATTTCCGGGCAGCGGCGGGCGACCGGGTCACAGACGCCACCCTTGCCTGGATCTGCTCGGCGGCCGGTGCGGCCGAGGCCCCGCTCCTCCAGCTGCTCAGGCAGGGCGAGATCAGGGACGCCGTGTCACTCGGGGTCGTGCTGTCCCTCCTCGTCCCCAGCGCCCCCGACGGGGGGCCCGGTGGAACCACGGCCGATGACGACGCCGTGGCGACACAGCATGCCCGTGACCTGGGGCTTGCACGGCTCGCCCACCGCTGGCAAGGCTCGTCCCCTTCCACAGCGGCGCTGCGAGCCCTCGGTGACGCCGCCACGCAGGTCGTCAGCGACCTGGTGCACGACCGTTCGACCCGCGACGTGGCACGACAGCTGCTCAACAGGGCCGACGCCCTCCTTGTCGAGATCGACGCAGACGCGCTGGCCGAGCGCTCGGACGTGCTCCCCAGCGGCCTGACCGCCCGCCTGCTCACGGTCGCCGAGCGGCTCCGGTCGGCCACGCTAGGGCTACCGGACCGTGCTGTCGAGCCGGACGCCGTGTCCGGTCAGGTTGCGCGGCATACGCAGCAGATCGAGCTGGCGTGGGCGGCCGTCGGCCGTCATGTCCTCGGCGACCCCGAAGAGACCGGTCGCGGAGATGCGCGGTTGGCGCCCGTGCAGGCAGCGGTGCGACTGTCCAGGTGGCTGGCCCTCCCGACCGAGCCGACCGCCACGGACCTGGCCACGCTGGCGCTGCGCCAGGGCGCCACCGATGCCTGGGTGGACGCCGCGGCCAACGACGCGCACGAGGGAGTGTCTGACGCACGGTTGGCCGACGGTCTCACCGCCGTCCTGGCCCTTGTGCAAACCGTCCGCGACGTCCACGACCGTGCCTTCGCCTCCGCGCTGGCTCAAGCCGTCGAGGATGACGCCGGCAGCTTCGACGGCTATCTCGCGCCCCCTGGTCGCACCGACCGGGTCTGGCTGCTGGAGCACCTGCTGCGCGGAGCCGTCGTCCCGGTCGCGAAGGCGACACCGACGCTGCTGCTGGTGCTCGACGGGATGAGCACGGCCGTCGCGACCGAGATCGTCTCGGACGTCCTCGGGCGGGGTGAGGGCTGGCAGGAGGCGCTCCTGCCTGAGGCGCACGTGCGTGCGACCGGCCTCTCCGTCCTGCCGTCCCTCACCGAGGTGAGCCGCGCGTCCCTGCTCTGCGGGGAGCTGACCACCGGCGGGCAGGACCGCGAGCAGTCCGGGTATGCAGCCCTCGTGTCGGCACTCGGTCTGAGGAGCCCCAAGATATTCCACAAGAAGCCCCTGGACTCGTCGCAGCCTGGATTCGCGGTCGCTGACGATGTCGCGCTCGCGATCTCCGACACGTCCCAGCAGCTGGTGACTTGCGTCCTCAACACGATCGACGACGCGCTCGACCGTAGCGACCCCGCCGGCACCGTATGGACCGCTGACGCCGTCAAGCACCTGCGACCGCTGCTGGAGCGCGCCTTCGCCGCAGGGCGCACCGTGATCCTGACCGCCGACCACGGTCACGTGGTCGAGCGCCGGATGGGAACCCAGCGCAGCGCACCGGACATCTCAAGCGGCCGGTCTCGTGCCGCCGACCCCCCTCCCGACCCCGACGAGGTGCTGGTCTCCGGGACACGGGTGCTCAAGCACGGCGGGCGGGCCGTGCTGCCGGTGTCCGAGCGGTTGCGCTACGGGCCCCTGAAGGCGGGATACCACGGCGGCGCCACCCCGGCCGAGGTCGTCGTGCCGGTCGTCGTCCTGGTGCCCGGGCCAAAGGTGCCGGAGGGAAGCGATCTGCGGCTCGCCCGGCAGCAGACACCGCGCTGGTGGTCGGTCGCCCCGGTCGAAGCCACCACGGTGGAGGTGGATGCACCGTCCACGCACCGCCGCCGAGCACCACGTGGACGGCCGGCGGCCCCACCGCAGGAAGATGCGCTGTTCGACACCTCGACCGTCCCCTCGACTCCCCCGCCGGCGGCGAAGGAGATCGGACTGGGTGAAGCCATCCTCCGGTCGGAGGTGTTCGAGCAGCAGAAGTCCGTCGCCGGACGGCTCTCACTCGACGACGCACAGGTGCAGGCGGCGCTCGAGGCGCTGGCCGCCGCCCCCGGCACCAGGCTCGGCGGAACGCAGCTCGCTGGCGTCCTGGGTCTGTCCCCCGCCCTCGTGCGAGGTGCCACCGCCCAGCTGGCCAAACTGCTCAACGTCGAGAGCTACCCCGTGATCCGCACCGAGGGCACTACGGTCATCCTCGACGTGCCGCTGCTGCGCGAGCAGTTCGACGTCCGGTAGAGAAATCGCTATGAGCCAGGTCTCCCCACGCCGCCGTCGCGAGGTCGTCGACGCCCTACGCCGCGGCACCGTGCCCAGCCACGGTCTCGACCTGCTGGCCGTCGGTCTCGACCGCTTCAGCACCGCCCTCTCCTCCGAACTGGACACGGTCGCCGGAGGGGGTTCGGTCTTCAAGGCCGTGCGTGGTGAGTACGGGGCCGGAAAGACGTTCTTCACCCGGCACCTCGCCGAGGATGCCCTCCGTCGCGGTTTCGCCACCGCAGAGGTGCAGATCTCCGAGACCGAGACACCGCTGCACAAGCTCGAGACGGTCTACCGCCGGGTGACCGAGTCGCTGCGGACGGCGTCAGTAGCGCCAAGCGCCTTCCGCTCCGTGCTCGACTCCTGGTTGTTCACCCTGGAGACCGACGCTGTCACCGCCGACCCAGCGCTCGGCGACGCTCATCCCAGCCGGGTGGCGGAGGCGGTCGACGCCCTGCTGGACCAACGGCTCACGGCGGTCTCGGCGCGGACACCCACCTTCGCGATGGCTCTACGTGCCTACCGCCAGGCGGTCAGCGACAACGACTCAGCGACGGCTGATGCTCTGGCCGCCTGGCTCGGCGGCCAACCGCACGTCGCCGCGGCGGCCAAGCGGGCCGCCGGCGTCCGCGGCGACCTGGACCACTTCGGCGCCATGGCCTTCCTGCAGGGGTTGCTCCTGGTCCTGCGCGACGCCGGCCACCCGGGCCTCCTGCTGGTGCTCGACGAGGTCGAGACCCTGCAGCGGATGCGCAGCGACGTGCGCGACAAGGCGCTCAACGCCATACGCCAGCTCGTCGACGAGGTCGACTCGGGCCGCTTCCCCGGCCTCTACCTGGTCATCACCGGCACGCCGGCGTTCTTCGAGGGCCCCTCCGGCGTCCCGCGCCTCCCTCCGCTCGCCCAGCGGCTGGCGACCGACTTCGCCACCGACGCCCGCTTCGACAACCCGCGGGCTGTGCAGGTCCGCCTGGGTGGCTTCGACGAGCGCTCCCTGGTGGAGGTCGGGTCGAAGGTTCGCGACCTGTACGCCGGTGGGACCGAGCAGTCCGACCGGATCCTGCGGGAGGTCGACGACGCCTACGTCGCCGAGCTATCCCGGGCGGTCACCGGCAACCTCGGCGGCAAGGTGGGCATCGCGCCCCGGGTCTTCCTCAAGAAGCTCGTGGGCGAGGTCCTGGACCGGGTGGACCAGTTCCCCGACTTCGACCCGCGGCAGGACTACGCCCTCACGCTGCGGCAGGACGAGCTCAGCGACGTCGAACGGCAGGCGGCATCGGGTGGCTCGGGTCCCCGACGGGCGGCACCCGCCTCGTCCGCGGACGAGGTCGAGCTGGACCTGTGACCGCACCGCCGCAGGAGGGTTTCGGGCGGCTGGACCCTGTGGTCCAGCATCACGTGGTCAACACGCTGGGGTGGTCCTCGCTGCGGCCGCTGCAGGAGCAGGCGGTCTCCCCCGTCCTCGCCGGGAACGACGCCCTGCTGCTGGCGCCGACCGCCGGCGGCAAGACCGAGGCGGTCCTCTTCCCGCTGCTCAGCCGGATGCGGGCCGAGCAGTGGCAGGGGCTGTCCGTCCTCTACGTCTGCCCCCTCAAGGCGTTGCTGAACAACCTGGAGCCACGGGTCTCCGGGTATGCCGGGTGGCTGGGCAGACATGCGCAGGTGCGCCACGGCGACACCCCGCAGTCGGTGCGCAAGCGGCAGGTGCGCGAGCGTCCCGACATCCTCCTCACCACCCCGGAGTCGCTGGAGTCGATGCTTGTCTCCCGGCTCGTCGACCCGCGGCAGGTCTTCGCCGACGTGCGGACGGTCGTGATCGACGAGGTCCACGCGTTCGCCGGTGACGACCGGGGGTGGCACCTGCTGGCGGTGCTCGAGCGGCTCACCGCGCTGACCGGACGGCCGCTGCAGCGGATCGGGTTGTCCGCCACCGTCGGTAACGCCGAGCAGCTGCTGTCCTGGCTGCAGGGCAGCAACCGGGCGGCCGAGATCCCCGCCACCGTCGTGGCACCGGACGCGGGCGTGGGCGTCACGCCGGAGATCCAATTGGACTACGTCGGCACGCTCGGCAACGCAGCCACCGTGATCGACGCCCTGCACCACGGTGAGAAGCGGCTGGTCTTCGCCGACTCGCGACGCACGGTGGAGACGCTCGCGGAGGGTCTGCGAGAACGGCATACGGAGACCTTCGTCTCCCACTCGTCGCTGTCGGTGGACGAGCGTCGGCGTGCGGAGCAGGCTTTCGCCGAAGCCCGGGACTGCGTCATCGTCTCCACCTCGACCCTCGAGCTCGGCATCGACGTCGGCGACCTCGACCGCGTGCTGCAGGTCGGCGCACCGATGACGGTGGCGTCCCTGCTGCAGCGGCTCGGGCGCACCGGCCGTCGCTCCGGGAGCTCACGCAACATGCTCTTCCTCGAGGCGGACGACGGTGACCTGCTCCGGGCAGCCGGTCTGCTCCTGCTGTGGTCGGAGGGGTATGTCGAACCCGTCACGGCTCCCCCGGCGCCCCGGCACATCCTGGCCCAGCAGCTGCTCGGGATCACGCTGCAGCACCGGCAGGTCGGCTCCGGCACCTGGGTGAGCGAGCTGGGCGGGCTCGGCCTGGGCTCCCCCGAGGACGCGGAGGCCATCGAGGCCTGGCTGCTGGACAGCGGCCATCTCGACCGCGACGGCGACATGCTCTTCGTGGGGCCGGAGGCGGAACGGCGGTACGGGGTGGTGCACTACCGGGACCTCATGGCCGTCTTCACCGCCGACCCCGAGGTCCAGGTCTTCCAGGGACGTGAGCAGGTGGGATCGGTGGACCCGATGCTGCTGCTGCGCAAGGTCACCGGACCGCGTCTGCTGACCCTGGCCGGCCGGCCGTGGGAGGTCACCTACATCGACTGGAAACGACGCAAGGCGTACGTGGAGCCGACAGCGAAGGGCGAGGCACCGCGGTGGCAGAGCATGCCCCAGGCGCAGTCGTGGGCCTTGGCGGACGCGATCCGGCGGGTGCTGCTCGGTGCCGACCCCGCCGGGGTCCGCCTGACCAGACGTGCCGACGACCGGCTCGCGGATCTCCGGGAGGAGATGGCTGACCTCGTCTGGGCCGACGGCACCGTGCTGACCGAGGACGGGGCCCGGATGCGTTGGTGGACCTGGGCGGGCGCCCGGGCCAACGCCGTGCTCGTGGGCGCGCTCGACCGGGTCGCCCCGGACATCCTGGGCGACTCGGTCGTCTACGACAACTGGCAGATCGGGTTGCGGAACGATGCCAGCGCAGAGTGGCTGCGCACGGCGCTGGAGGTCGCTAGGACTGAGCTCGGCCCGGACCTCGCCGGGGCGTTGCCGCTCATCGACGAGCGGGCCATCAAGCAGCTGAAGTTCTCCGAGATGCTGCCGCCGGAGATGGCCGTCGCGACGTTGGCGGAGCGGGCGGCCGATCATGAGCACGCGAAGTCCACGGGTCAGGGACGGCTCCGTCAGATTAACTAGGTGGCCCATCCCAGAGCCCGTCTGTGTCCGGGCTCTCGTCGCCGTGTTGTCGGCCCGAGCCGCTGAGTCGGGGACGGAAGGGCGAGACCGTCGGATGGGCGTGTCGCCCCGGCTCCGTAGAGTGTCAGCCACAGGTAGGCACGACTCGCACTGACGGGAGGTGAGCGAGATGGTCGTCCGGGTAGATGTCGCCGGCGACGTCCTGCAGTGGGCGGTCGAGCGTGCGGGGTGGGACGAGGAAACGGTCGCGCGACGGGCGCCCCGGTTAGACGAGTGGATCATCGGGACGCAAAAACCCACCTTGAAGCAGATCGAGAAGTTCGCCAGCGACACGCACACTCCGTTCGGTGCGTTGTTCCTGCCCGAACCGCCGGTCGAGGACGTGCCCATTCCGGACATGCGGACGATTGGCAACCTTGCTGTGCCTCGACCGTCCGTCGATCTGCTCGAGACCATCTACCTCTGCCAGAACCGCCAGGCTTGGTATCGGGCGTATGCGGAGGACAATGGCCTTCCCGCGCCGGAGTTTGTCGGATCCGCAACGACGGACACCTCGGCCAACCTCGTGGCCGCTGAGATGCGCCACCTGCTCAAATTCGAACTGCCCGACCGCAGCACGTTCTCCAGCTGGCAGCAGGCCTTGCGCCGCCTCATCGACCGTATCGAGAACCTCGGGGTGCTGGTGATGGTCAGCGGCATCGTCGGCGGGAACACGCATCGCAAGCTCAACCCGGACGAGTTTCGTGGATTCGCGCTTTCCGACCCCCAGGCGCCGCTCATCTTCGTCAACGGCGCTGACACCAAGGCGGCGCAGATCTTCTCGATGGTCCACGAGTTCGCCCACATCTGGTTGGGCGGAAGCGCCCTGTCGGACGCGACCATGACAGCCCGCGAAGGCGAGACCGCCGAGCTCTGGTGCAACGAGGTGGCCGCCGAGGTACTCGTGCCACTGGCCGCACTTCGCACAGACTTTCAGGGAACGGTTACGGTCGAAGAACTAGAGCGCCTGGCAAGTCGATATCGCGTCAGCACCTTGGTGGTCCTTAGCCGGATCCACGACGCGAGTCTCATGACCTGGGAGGACTACCGAGACACATTCGAGCGGGAACGCGAGCGCGTCATGGCCATCCTCGAGGCCAAGGGGGGAGACGCAGGCGGTGGCAACTACTACTACACACAGCCTCTCCGCCTGAGCAGACGGTTTGCGCAGGCCGTGGTCTCCAGCACGTTCGAAGGTTCGACGTCCTACCGGGACGCGTACCGACTGCTCGGGACCAAGAAGCATGCGACATTCGAGGGCCTGGCCACGGAGTTGGGTGTGTCGTGATGCACCTGGTCGATGCCAACGTGCTTATCGAGGCCAAGAACCGGTACTACGCTTTCGACATCGCGCCCGGCTTCTGGGACTGGCTCGATCGGGCACACCACCGCGGCGAGGCGTGCAGCATCGACGCCGTCCGCGAGGAACTGACGGAAGGTGACGACGCGCTCGCAGATTGGGCCCGGACGAACGCTGGATTCTTCAGGTCGATCGACCAGGGCAGCCAGCGGCACTTCAGGGCTCTCACGGCCTGGGCTTACTCCCGCAACTACACCCAGGCAGCGCTGGCTGAGTTCGCAAGCGACCAGGCCGACTTCCTCCTCATCGCGTTCGCCCGGGAGCATCAGCATCTCGTCGTCACGCACGAGCAGTCCCATCCGGACGCCCAGAAGCGGGTGTACATTCCAGACGCATGCCGGGCGATGGGCGTCAGCACCGTGAACACGTTCCAGATGCTTCGTGCCACCGGCGCCAAGCTGGATCTGCGTTAGAGCTTCGTGTCTTCGTCCGGCGCAAGGCCTGGCTGGCAGCTTGGTTTCGGGCCCTCTGTGTGTCGCCCTAGAGACAGACTTCCGGTGACGCGCGAGTCGGTGTGCATGACGCGTGCCGCACACGTCCTAGAGTGACCATGTCATAGCGGCCCGACGGGCTTCCTCTCCGGACACGCCCCCACCCGCACGAGTTTCGTGCTGCCTGGGGAGTCCTGCCGGTGTTCCTGCTCCGATCGTCCGTGCAGGGACTGTCCGTCGCCGAGGCGCAGCTCGCCCAGCACATCGCGGAGCAGATGGCCATCACCACCGGCCGGTCGGCCTCCCCCTCCGAGCGTCGCTCGTGGGAGCGCAGCCTCCCCCGGCTGCGCGCCGACCTCATCGACGCCGGGCTCGGCGACGTCGAGATGCTCGTGGAGTACCAGCTGCCGCTCACCAGCAAGCGCGCCGACGTCGTCCTCGCCGGGCAGCACCCGCAGACCGGACGTGCGTCATACCTCGTGGTCGAGCTTAAGCAGTGGAGCGAGGCGGAGCGCTTCGAGGACAGCGACGTGCTCGTGCGGATCGACGGCTACGGCAACCACCCGGTGCTGCACCCGCTGGAGCAGGTGCGCGGCTACTGCGACTACCTCACCGACTTCGTCGTCACGCTGGCCGAGGACGAGCACGAGCTCGCCGGCACGGCATACCTGCACAACGCGACCAACCTGGGCATCGCGGACCTGAGAGACATGACCTCCCCCGACCCGGCGCGGCCGGCGCGGATGTTCAGCGGGCAGGACCGGGGTGCATTCGTCGACTTCCTCAGGAGTCGTTTCGCACCCGGGGTGCCGGGCGCGGGGTATGCGGACAGGCTGCTAAGCAGTCGCATCGCCCCCTCCAAGCAGCTGCTGGCCCTGGCGGCGGACGAGGTGCAGCGGCGTGAGCAGTTCGTCCTGCTCGACGAGCAGCGCGACGCCTACGAGCTGGTGCTGCACGCGGTCGAGAAGGCGCGGCGGGGCAGCACCAAGACGGCGATCGTCGTCAGCGGCGGGCCCGGGAGCGGCAAGAGCGTGATCTCCCTGTCGGTGATGGGTGAGCTGTCCCGGCAGGGGCGGGCGGTCATGCACGCGACCGGCTCGCAGTCGTTCACCAAGACCCTGCGCAAGGTGGCTGCGGCGCGGGCGCCGCGGGTGCGCAAGATGTCAGCTACTTCAACAGCTTCATGGCGGCCGAGCCGAACGAGCTCGAGGGCCTCATCCTCGACGAGGCGCACCGCACCCGGGAGACGTCGGAGTCGCGCTACACCCGCAAGGAGCACCGCACCGGCCGGCCGCAGCTCGACGAGCTGCTCAGCGCCGCGCGGGTGCTGGTCTTCCTGCTCGACCAGAACCAGGTCGTGCGGCCCGGCGAGATGGGGACGGTCCAGGCAATCACCGAGTATGCCGAGTCGCTGGGCATGGACGTGCACGAGATCGATCTCGACGACCAGTTCAGGTGCGGAGGCTCGGCGCTGTATGTCGAGTGGGTCGAGCGGCTGCTCGGGCTGGCGCCCGGCGGGCCGATCCGGTGGGGTGGTGACCCCGCGTTCGAGGTGGGTGTCGTGGACTCCCCCGACGAGCTGGAACACGTGCTGGCGCTGCGGCAGGAGGACGGCTACTCGGCACGCATGGCGGCCGGCTACTGCTGGCCGTGGTCGGATCCCGAATCGGACGGGACGCTCGTGCAGGACGTGCGGATTGGCGACTGGTCGCGGCCGTGGAACCTCAAGGGTGACCGCTCGGTCGTCGGGGCGCCGGCGGCCGCGCTGTGGGCGACGGATCCTGCGGGCTTCGGGCAGGTGGGCTGCATCTACACGGCGCAGGGCTTCGAGTACGACCACGCGGGGATCATCATCGGGCCCGACCTGGTGTGGCGTGACGGGGCGTGGCGTGCGGTGCGCGAGGGCAACCGCGACCCGGTGCTTCGCAACCGCACGAAGGTGCCGGACCGCGACTTCGACCGCCTGGTGCGCAACGTCTACAAGGTGCTTCTGACGCGGGGCGTGCGCAGCGCCTGGATCTACTCCACCGACCCGCAGACCAGGGACTTCCTCCGGAGCTTGATGCGGAGGTAGCGGGCGGCTTGCCGCCCTTGACCACAACCACACACCGACGGATCGACAGGCTTCCGCTGCCGGACACGCCTCCCCCGTGATGAGCACGGAAGGCGCCTGCCATGGCGGCATGGCTGCTGACGATCAGCAAGGACTACCCCCAGCACTGGGAGTACGCGAAGGAGCACGGCCTCTGGGACCTGATCACGCCGCGCGGGATCAGGGCCGGGGACGTCGTCTACTACTGGCAGAGCGGGGCCTCGCTGCTCGGCAAGGTGCGGGTGCTCCGGGATGCCTACCAGGTTGATGTCGATCAGGTTGCTCCGGGGCCGTGGGACGACTGGCCCGGGGCCGAGGACAGGCCGTATGTTCAGCGCTTCCCCCTCGAGGTCCTCGCCGGCGAGGCGGCCGAGCAGCCGCGCTGGCACGACGTCGCCGCAGCAACCGGGTTGCCCAAGAACCCCACGTTCGTCCGGAAGCTCAAGCCGGAGCAGCAGGATGTCCTGGACGCCTACCTGGGCGGTGACCCGAGTCCCCAGCAGTCCCTGAGTGACGCACAACGGGAACGGATCTTCGACTCCATGGACGAGGATTTTCGTGTCCGCCGAGTCCAGATGGTGGCGCTCCGGCTCGGACAGCCCCAGTTCCGCGGCGCACTCCTGCGTGCCTACAGCGGACGGTGTGCGATCACCGGGACGGCAGTCGAGTCGGTGCTGGAGGCGGCGCACATCTGGCCGCACAAGGGCGAGCACACCAACGCGGTCTGGAACGGTCTGCTCCTGCGCGCCGACCTCCATACCCTCTTCGACCTCTTCCACCTGACCGTCGAGGCGGACAGCCTGAAAGTGCGTGTCTCCCCCGCGCTGCAGGGCACCGAGTATGAGGCCCTCGACGGCACGGTCCTCACGGTGCCGTCGACGCTGGACGAGCAGCCGGCCCGCGAAGCCCTGACCAAGCACAACGAGGACTGCGCTGATTGGCTGGGGCGATGAACGTCGAGCACTGACAGGAGCAGCTGCGCACTTTCGCCGAGGAACGGGACTGGTTGCAGTTCCACACACCGAAGAACCTCGCCATGGCGCTGTCCGTCGAGGCCTCCGAGTTGCTGGAGATCTTTCAATGGCTGACCCCGGTCTTTCATGAGGTCGGGCTGGTTGGCTCGGCGCGAGCGTGATGGTCGTCGTGTTTGCGATTTGGCGCGTGGGCGTGGGGTAGCGCCGGCTGGCGCTGCCGGGCTGCGGTTCTCCGGGTTCCTGGTCGTGAGCGGACGGGGTGGTCAGGGGTGTCGGGGGATGGCGGCGATGTTCGCGAAGACCGCGACGATCGCTGCCGCCCAGGGCCAGGACTTCGGGATCCGCAGCCGTCGGCGACGGGCGGCGTGGGTGAGCCGGGCGGGGACGTGCAGGAACCGGTAGCGCAGCGCCTTGGGCTCGCACGCGGCCAGGGTCGTGGCCTCACCGGTCAGGGCCAGCAGACGGGTCCAGGCGATGAGGTCGGCGGCGATGCCGGTGAGCAGCAGCCAGGTCTGGTTGATGCCGAACTCTCGTGAGGGAAAGCGTCCCAGGCCGGAATCCTTCGCGTGCCGGATGCGGTCCTCCACGCGGGCATGGGCGCGGTGGCGGGCCTCGAGGAGGGCCAGCTGCCCGACGGCAGTGTTGGTGACGAACGCCTGGTAACGCCACCCGTCTGCCTCCTCGAACAGGGACAGCTGCGCACCGGGGTGGGGCCGCTCACGGCGCACGATGACCCGCATCCCCTCGGGCCACGTCGCGAGCAGGTCCGCGTCGATGAGGCCGGTCAGCTCGGCGACGTGCCCGCCTTCGCGCACACCACCGTCGGCGCCCACCGCCGGGGTCCAGGTCTGCTTGGGGACCAGGACGATCGCGTCGCGGACCTGCTCGGTGAGCGCGAACCCGACGGAGTACTCCACCCGGCGGCCGCGGACCTTGCCCTGGCCGGTGAGCCAGTCCAGCAGGTCGTGCGAGGCCCCGGCCCCGTCGGAGCGGACCAGCAGGTCCTTGCGGTGGGTGCCGGGGACCTGGGCGATCGCCGCAGCCAGGACCTCGATGTGGTCGGCGGCGGTGTTCGACCCGGCCCGACCGGTGCGCAGCTTCGCAGCCAGAAACTCACTCGTGTTGTCGCACCACACGCCCAGGGGGTGGAACCCGAAGGTCCGCTTGAAGGTCGGCGCCGCCTGTTCCTTCTCACTGTGCGCGAGCACGATCGTGGCATCGACATCGAGCACGACCGTGGCACCGAGGTCGGTCCCGGCGACCTTGCTGGCCGGCACCCCACCGGGGATCAGCGACCACACGTGGCGCCGGACCCGGGCCCGGCGGCCCCGATCTTCCTGGCCCGGGCCGGTGTGACCTCGCCAAGAGTGCGCCACACCGTGGGTGGTGAGGCGACCGGCCCGAGCACGCCGTCCTGGTGGCGCAGCACGTCGATGTCGGCGATCGCCTCCCCGCCGTCGGCGAGCATCACCGCCACGTCGCTCAGCACCTGGCCGCGGTCGTGGACCGGGACGAACGACCGGCGGGCCATCGCCCCGGACAGCTCCCCGGTCAGCCCGGTGCGCTCGGCCAGCAGGCGCAGCCCCACACTGCCCGCGTGGGCCACCACGCCGACACCATCAGCAGAGACGGACAACCCCGACGACCACAACGTACGCTTCACTTACCGAGTGCTTCCTGCTGGGCGGACCTGGGACCTTAGACAAGTCCAAGTCTTCCCTGATCAGGGAGCACTTCGGTGCTTCTACACGCCGATCACACCGCCACCCGGTGAACGATCGGGGCTGACGCCTGAGGAGTCGCTGCAGGTGATGTCCGGTGAGAGTGCAGACGCAGTCCGAGACGAGTTGGCCGACATCGCCATCTACCTTCTTCGACTTACTGACGTCCTCGGCGTGCAGCTTGACGACGAAGTGGCCAGGAAGTTTCGACGGAACAAAATGCGATTCCCCACCTCCGGGTAACAGATGGAGCTTCGCTAGGCGTCAGGGGGCACTGTTGGGGTGGAGCGGGCGGGCGACGTGTGGTGTCATGGCGCGGCGCCCGCATCACGGGCCTGGCTGCAATCCGAGGAGAAGACTTGACCACGGCGACCGCTACGAAACCGAAGAACTGTCCCGCCTGCATGCAGCAGGTACCCGTGGGGACCGACGGCAAATCCATGGCGCACGACACCAAGGTGGGGAACCCTGCCCCGGAGGTGCATCTTGGGCGTCATCCGCCCCCGCAGCCGGGCTTGTGGGCTGGGGTCTTGGTCTCGTGATGGGGGCGGCGATTCCCTTCGTAGTCGGCTTCAGCACGATGCTGACCTCGACAATGTATTCCGACAGCGACGGCACCGGATGGTTCGTTCTGGCCGCGCTGATGGAGCTGGCGGGCGTCCTGGCGTTTTGCATAGGGCTCTACAGGCTGGTCAAGAAGGCCGATGTGGCCTTCCTCCTGGCCCAGCGCCATCACGACAACTTGAAGGCCCAACAGGCCCGCGACGTGCTGCTGAAGCCGTCAGATACCGGCGCAGACGGTGACCCCGACCGGACTGGTTAATCCGAGGCCGGACGACGCAAGGCCCCGGCCGCGGGGTCGCGGTCGGGGCCTTGCGTCGGGGGTTGCTCAGCCCTTGCGGGTCTGGACCTCCTGGGTGGCCTGGGGCAGGACCTTGAACAGGTCGCCGACCACGCCGTAGTCGACCAGCTCGAAGATCGGGGCCTCGGGGTCCTTGTTGACCGCCACGATCGTCTTGGACGTCTGCATGCCCGCCCGGTGCTGGATCGCCCCGGAGATGCCCGCGGCCACGTACAGCTGCGGGGAGACCGACACCCCGGTCTGCCCGACCTGGGAGGCGTGCGGGTACCAGCCCGCGTCGACCGCCGCCCGCGAGGCGCCCACGGCCGCGCCCAGGGAGTCGGCGAACTCCTCCACCGGGCCGAAGTCGCCGCCCGTGCCACGCCCGCCGGAGACCACGATCGCGGCCTCGGTCAGCGACGGACGGCCCGAGGCCGCCTTCTGCGCGCGCTCGGTGATCCGCACCGCGGTGGCCGCCTCCGACAACGACACCGAGACCTCCTCCACGACCGGGGAGGCCGGGGCCTCCTGCGCCGGGACCGAGTTCGGCTTCAGCGTGACCACCGGCGTGCCGGAGGTGACCGTCGAGGTCACCGTCCAGGACCCGGCGAACACCGACTGGGTGGTCAGCACGCCACCACCCTCACCGGGCTGGACGTCGACCGCGTCGGTGATGACCCCCGAGGAGGTCTTGATCGCCAGCCGGGCCGCGATCTCCTTGCCGTCGTTGGACGAGGGCAGGATCACCGCCGCCGGCGACACCTTGCCCACCAGGTCGGCCAGCAGCTCGGCCACCGGCGCCACGAGGTGCTCGGTCAGCGCCGGGTCGCCCGCGGCATACACCTTGGTGGCGCCGAACCGGCCCAGCGCCTGCGCCGCCGCCTGCGCATCACCCCCGACCATCACCGCGGCCGGCTCACCCAGGCGGGCCGCGGCGGTCAGCGCCTCGGCGGTGGACTTGCGGACCTGCCCGTCGACGTGGTCGACCAGGACGAGAACTTCAGCCATCAGATGTGCTCCTTCATCAAATCTCGGGTCGACCGGCTCAGACGAACTTGCGCGAGGCCAGGAAGTCGGCCAGGGCCTTGCCGCCCTCGCCCTCGTCGGTCACGACCTCGCCGGCCGAGCGCGGCGGACGCTCGGTCGCCTCCACGACCTTCGTCCAGGCCGCGTCCAGCCCCACCTGCGCGGCGTCCACGCCCAGGTCGGCCAGCGACCAGGTGTCCACCGGCTTCTTCTTCGCCGCCATGATCCCCTTGAACGAGGGGTAGCGCGGCTCGTTGATCTGGTCGGTCACGCTCACCACCGCCGGCAGCGAGGCCTCCACCGTCATCGACGCGGTCTCGTCGTCCCGACGGATCCGCACCGTCGACCCCTCCACGGTCAGCTCCGAGGCGAAGGTCACCTGCGGCAGACCCAGCCGCTCGGCCAGCATCGCCGGCACCACCGACATCACCCCGTCCGTGGACGCCAGCCCGGTCAGCACCAGGTCCACCGGCGACTCCTGCCCCAGCTTGCGGACCGCCTCGGCCAGCACCAGCGACGTCGCCACCGAGTCCGACCCGGCCAACGCCTCGTCCAGCACGTGCACACCCCGGTGCGCACCCATCTGCAGGCTCTTCTTCACCGCCGCCACGGCGTCGTCCGGGCCCATGGTCAGCACCGTGACCTCACCCTCGCCCGCCTCGACGATCTTCAGCGCCTCCTCCACCGCATACTCGTCCAGCTCCGAGAGCAGCCCGTCCACCGACTCCCGGTCGGTCGTGCGGTCCTCCTCGAAACCCCGGTCACCCTGGGCATCCGGCACATACTTCACACAGACGACGATGTTCACGTCTCACGTCCTCAATCTCATTGGTTTGGATGGTCCTCGCTGGCGGGGATCTCTTCTTCAAGACACGCTCTAGTGCCGCCACTGCATGAGGAGCTGGGTCTGCGTCGTGGACGACACGGCCTTGCCGTCCTCCCGTGTCGTCATCACCTGGATCACCAGGGTGCTGCGCCCTCTGTGCAACGGCTGGGCCACGGCCCTGACGACGTCACCGACCCGGGCAGCCCGGAAGAAGTTGGTCTTTGCCTCGACGGTCACGTTCGTCGTGTCCTCGTCGCAACAGACGAAAGCCAGGGTTCCGGCAGCATGGTCGACTAGCGACATCAGCGCCCCGCCATGCAGCACACCGTTCCTGTTCGCCATGTTCTCGGTGACCGACATCCGGTATTCGGCACGGTCAGGTGCGACGGCCACTGTCTCGATACCAAGCATGGCCGAGAAGTTCGAGGGTGGTGGCAGCTGCTCTTCCTGGGACATCAGGGGATCAATCGCCTGATGGTGTCGGCGACGCACACAGGGCGCTCGTACCCCTCCGCCTCGACGGTGAACCGGACCACGAACTGCATACCGTCCTGACTCACCGGTGTGGCGGAGACCAGCTCGGCGGTGGCACGGATGCGTGCGCCAACGGGCAGCGGCGCTGGGAAGCGGACTTTGTCCAGGCCGTAGTTCAGGGCCGTGCCCACCCCCTCGACACGGTAGATCTCGGCGGCCAGCATGGGGAGCATCGACAACGTGAGGTACCCATGGGCGATCGTGCCCCCGAAGGGACTGGCGGCAGCACGGTGGGGGTCGACGTGGATCCACTGGTGATCACCGGTGGCGTCGGCGAAGGCGTCGACCCTCTCCTGATCCACGACGTACCAGCCGCTACGTCCGAGCGTGGATCCCACCGCCTGCTCAAGCTCCTCGATGGACCTGTAGACCCGGGGGTGCGTCTCAGATGTGTCGGCCACCGGCCACCTCCAGCACGGTTCCAGACATGTAACTGGCCATGTCCGAGGCCAGGAACACCACCACACTCGCTACCTCGGAGGCCTCTCCCGGGCGACCCATCGGGATCTCGCTGCGCTTCTGCTCCTTGACGTGCTCGGGCATTGCCTCGGTCATCGCCGTCCTGATGTAGCCGGGCTGAACGGCGTTCACCCGCACGTTCTTGAACCCCAGCTCCTTGCAGGCCGCCTTCGTCAGACCCACGATCCCGGCCTTCGCCGCGGAGTAGTTGGTCTGGCCCAGCATGCCCACCTTCCCGGAGATCGAGGAGATGTTGATGATCGAGCCCATCTCCCGGTCACGCATCCGGTCGGCTGCCGCACGAGTGCCGTTCCAGGCGCCCCTGAGGTGCACCGCGATCACGTCGTCGAAGTCCTGCTCGGACATCTTGCGCATCGTGGAGTCACGCGTCATGCCTGCGTTGTTCACCATGACGTCGACTGGCCCGAAGGCCTCCTCCGCAGCGTCCAGCATCGCCTCGACCTGGCCTAGGTCGCGGACATCGCAGCCGACGAACCGGGCGACGTCCTGACCACCCAGTTCTTCAACGGCCCGAGCACCCGCCTCGGCGTTGATGTCAGCGAGCACGACGCGCGCGCCGTCGGCGACGAACGCTCGGGCGATCTCCAGTCCGATCCCCTGCGCACCTCCCGTGACGACGCCAACTTTTCCCTCGAGCAGACCCATGGTGTTGTCCTTCCTGTTGTTCACTGCACCACCTCGTCGCGGCGCAGCTGAGAGATGTCGTCAGATCCGCGGCCCAGTTCCGCCAGGATCTGATCGGTGTGTTGGCCGAGTGAGGGGATGGCACCCATGGGCAGCTCGACGTCCCTAAAGTTCATCGGGGGCAGCACTGCCCGGAGCGGCCCGACCGGGCTGCCGATCTCTCGCCAGCGGTCCCGTTCCCCGAGCTGCGGGTGCTGAATCACCGCCGCGGTGTCGTTGAGCTGGGCAGCAGGGACACCGGCCCGGGCAAGTCGCTCGTCCAGCTCCTGGGTGGTCCAGCGGAGGGTCTCCCGCGTCACGGCCTCGTCGCAGGCGGCGCGGTTCTCGACCCGCAGCCTATTCGTGACGAACAGAGGATGCTCGGCCAAGTCCGGCCGGTCGAGTACCTCGGTGACGAACGTGCGCCACCCCCGGTCGTTCTGCACCCCGATCAGGATCTGCCCGTCTTTCGTGGGGAAGGAGTCGTAGGGGGCGATGGAGGCGTGGCTCAGGCCCATGCGGGGAACTTCGGTGCCGGCATACATCTGCATGTACATGGGGTAACCCATCCACTCGACGGTGGCGTCGAACATCGAGACGTCGACCGTGGCGCCGCGTCCGGTGCGCTCGCGACGGAACAGGGCGCTGACCACCGATGTGCAGGCGTACATCCCGGCGGCGATGTCCGCTGTCGGGATGCCGGTCTTGGTCGGCGTCTGCGGCGTGCCGGTGATCGAGATGAGGCCCGCCTCCGCCTGGACCAGCATGTCGTAGGCTTTCCGGTCGCGCCGGGGCCCCTCTGTCCCGTAGCCGGTCACGTTGACGCAGACCAGTCGGGGGTTCTGCTCACGCAGCGTCTCACTGCCCAGCCCCAACCGTTCGACGACACCAGGGGCCGCGTTCTGGACGAAGACGTCCGCCCGCCCCAGCAGGTCCTTTACAACGGCGAGCCCCTCCGGGCTCTTCAGATCGACCGCCATGGACTCCTTGCCCCGGTTGAGCCAGACGAAGTGGGCGGCAAGGCCCTCGACCGCGGAATCGTAGGCTCGGGCGAAGTCCCCCTCGCCGATCCGCTCCACTTTGATAACGCGGGCTCCGAGGTCTGCCAGGTGACGGGTCGCCAGAGGGGCGGCAACCGCGTTCTCCATCGTGACGACGGTGATCCCGTGGAGCGGCAGATCCTCCTGGAGGTCGGTGGCAGTGCTCACGCCTGGCTCCGCTTGGCGGCCTTGACCAATCCACCGCCGACGATCAGCCGTTGAATCTCGCTCGTGCCCTCATAGAGGCGAAGGAGGCGGACGTCACGGTAGATGCGTTCGACCGGCACCTCCCGCATGTATCCGGTCCCGCCATGCACCTGGACGGCCAGGTCGGCCACCCGTCCGACCATCTCGGTGCAGAACAGCTTGGCGGCCGAGGGTGCGATGCGCCGGTCCTCCTCGGTCACCCACAGCCGGGCGGCCTCACGCACGAGCGCACGGCCCGCCATCACATCGGTCTGCTGGTCAGCCAGCATCGCCTGGACCAATTGGAAGTCACCGATCGGCCGACCACCCTGGGTGCTGCTGGCGGCATAGGCGACGGACTCGTCGAGCGCTCTCTGCGCCTGTCCCACGGAGAGGGCCGCGATGTGCACCCGCCCCCGCGCCAGGATCATCATGGCCGCCTTGTATCCCGTGTCCTCGTCCCCGGAGACCAGGGCGCTGTGGGGTACGCGAACGTCGGCGAAGTTGACGTCCGCCGTCCACGCCCCCTCCTGACCCATCTTGGCGTCCTTGGGTCCGACGGTCAGTCCCGGCGTGTCGGCAGGCACGAGGAAGACCGCAATGCCCTGGCCTCGATCGTCCGCCGGTCGGGTCCGGGCGAAGACGATAAAGAGACCCGCGACCGGCGCGTTGGTGATGAAGCGCTTGTCACCGTTAATCACCCACTCGTCCCCGTCGCGCTCGGCGCGCGTGCGCAGCCCAGCCGGGTTGGAGCCGGCCCCCGGCTCTGTCAGGGCGAAAGAAGCGACCACCTCGCCCGAGGCGATCCGCGGAAGCCACTGCGCCTTCTGCTCGTCGGTTCCGTAGTGCACGAGCACCTGGCCGGCGATGCCGTTGTTGGTGCCGAACATCGACCGGAGGGCCAGCGTGGTGTACCCCAGCTCCATCGCCAGCTCGGCGTCCTGGGCAAGGTTGAGACCGAGGCCTCCCCACTCCTCCGGGATCGCGTAACCGAACAGTCCCATCTCGGCCACCTGCGCACGCAGGTCCTCCGGGATGGCGTTGGTGTTCATGATCTCCAGCTCGCGCGGGACCACGGCCTCTCGCACAAACTGGCGGGTCATCTTGAGGATCTCGGCGAAGTCGTCGTCGCTCACGCTTGTCATGAGGTCTACCCTCGCGACGCGATCATTAAAGATCAAGAACGAAGTCCGTAAAGATCAATACTCTCCGAGTACTAGTCTTCGCTCGCCGGCGTGGGAAGAGCGTCGCGGGACACCTCGAGGACCCGCAGCAGCGCGGGGTTGCTGTTGTCCTGCCGCCACGCCAGGTAGGCCCACACCGAGTCGTCCTCCCCAGCGATAGTGAGCAGGTGGACCTCCGGGGCGGCGATGCTCCCCAGTACGGAGTCGAACGTCAGCGCGATCCCCACCCCGGCGGACACCAACGCCATAGTCGTCCACGAGTCGGGGGCGTGCTGGGCAATGCGGGGCGTGTACCCCGCATCGAGGGCCATCCGCATCAGCATGTTGTACAGGTAGGGGGGCGGGTCGGAGGACAACGTCACCCAGGCCTCGTCCTTGAGGTCGGCCATGGTGACCGAGTCCTGTCCCGCCAGTTCGTGGTCGAGGGGCACCGCGACAAGCCTGCGCTCCTTCAGCACGGGCCGGAACCGAAGCCCCGGCGGCGTCTGGTCCCACCGGACGATAGCCACGTCCAGCTGACCATCCATCAGTTGACGCACGCCTTCCCCGGCGAACGTGAGGCTGCTGAACACGAGGTCTATCCCCGGATACTGGTGGCGAACCTCCCGGGCCAGACGGGCAACGGGCCGGTGGGAGGACGCACCCGCGAATCCCACCCTCACCCGGCCACTGACCCCCGATCCTGCCGAGGCCACGATCGAGCGCGCCACGTTGAGGTCTTCCAGCACCTGCTGCGCAGGCCGGACCAGGGCCTCGCCGGCTGCAGTCATTCTGACGCTGCGCGTGGTTCGCTCGAACAGCTGAGCGCCCAACTCCCTCTCGAGCTGCTTGATGGCCCGACTCAGCGGCGGCTGCGCCATGTGCAGACGGGCCGCCGCCCGACCGAAGTGCAGTTCCTCGGCGACGGCGATGAAGGCGCGCAGATGCTGAATCTCCATAACCCATTAATACTCCATCGTTCATGATCACCGCCGGATTGGTCTTGGACATCGATCTTCCCAGGGAGCCATAGTGCAGGCACAGAGGGACGATGAGAGGACAGCATGGACAAGGTGATCGGACTGCGCGAAGCGGTCCAGGAGTACGTGCGGGACGGGATGGTGGTCGCGCTCGAGGGCTTCTCCCACCTGATCCCCTTCGCTGCGGGCCACGAGATCATCCGTCAGGGGCGGAAGGACCTGACCCTGTGCCGCATGACCCCGGACATCAGCTCGGACCAGCTCATCGCCGCCGGATGCGTGAGCAAGCTGGTCGCATCATTCTTCGCCAGCGGGTCGGCCGGCGGTCTGCACGAGATCCGCCGGCGCGTGGAGAACCACGATCCCGCCCCCCTGGAAATCGAGGAGTACAGCCACTACGGGATGCTCCTGCGCTACCAGGCAGGGGCCTCCGGGCTGCCGTTCCTCCCGCTGCTGTCCTACGCCGGAAGCGACCTGCCCGAGCTGAATCCCCGCATCCGGATGGTCGACGACCCCTACGGCGGGCCTCCTGTCTACGTCGTACCGGCCCTCAAGCCCGACCTCGCCATCGTCCACGCCCAGCGTGCAGACCGCATGGGGAACGTCCAGATCTGGGGCATCACCGGCGCCCAGCAGGAGGCTGTCTACGCGGCCGAGCACGCCATCGTCGTGGTCGAGGAGATCGTCGAGCCAGATGTCATCCGGTCCGACCCCAATCGCACCCTCATCCCCAAGCATGCTGTGGATGCGATCGTGCATCTCCCGTACGGGGCACACCCCTCCTACGCGCAGGGCTACTACGACCGGGACAACGCCTTCTACCGAGAATGGACGGCCATCAGCAAGGACAAGGACCAGCTGCAGGCATGGATCAAGGAGTGGGTCCTGGACGTGCCCGACCACCAGGCATATCTGGACAAGCTGGGACCCCAGCACCGCGAGCGGGTGCGTGTGGGCGAACGACCCTCGGGCGAGGTCAACTACGGAAGGCGGCTGCCGTGAACCAGGTCCAACATCTGCCCTTGTCCGACGTGGAGCCCCGGAGCACTGAGTTCCTCGCAGCCGTGGCGAGCAGGGAGCTGCGCGACCGACGTCGGGTGTTTGCCGGCGTCGGCCTGCCCACCCTGGCCGTGGACCTGGCCAAGCGGACCGTCAACCCGGACGTCGAGCTCATCTACGAGTCGGGCGTCTGCGGCGCGCATCCCGAGGGGCTTGCGGAGGGCATCGCCGACGGGGTCCTGGTATCCGGCGCCGAGGCGGTCCTGAGCATGCAGGCCCTCTTCGGCTACGTCCTCCAGGGAGGGAACGTCGACGTCGGGTTTCTCGGAGCCGCCCAGGTGGACCGGTACGGGTCTTTGAACACGACGTTCATCGGTGACTGGCACCGGCCCAAGGTGAGGCTTCCGGGCGCGGGCGGAGCCGCGGAGATCATGCCCAATGCCGGAGAGGTGGTCGTCGTCATCCGTCGCCACGACCCGGGGGCCCTCCCGGAACAGCTCGATTTCTGCACCTCCCCCAGCCCTGTCCGGGTCCGGGAGACCGGCCGGGGGGCTGTTCCGCCAGGGTTCGGTCTGGCCACGCTGATCACCCCGTTGGGCGTTCTGCGCCGCGCCGAGAAATTTGGTGAGCTCGAGCTGTGCAGTGTGCACCCGGGGGTCAGCGTGGACCAGGTCAAGGAGGCGACCGGCTGGGACCTGGTCGTGCGCCCCGATGTGGTCGAGACACCACGACCCACCGTCGAGGAGGTCCGTCTGCTCAGGGAGGAGATCGACACCGTCCGCCTCTACCTTCGGTGAGCCGCACCCGGAGGGGGACCCGCTGAGGTGCGACACCACCAGGAATCGACGCAGCCCCCGGGCAGGGTGGCGTACTTCACGCTGCTGGGCACGTCGTCGCTGGCGACACTGACCAGCACGATCATCAATGCCCCGATCAACCGGATCGCCGCGGACCTCGAGGTGTCGGACCGCGAGATTGTCCTCGCGGTGAGCACGTTCACGGTCGTCATGGTGCTCTTCGCCCCGCTCGCCGGATGGCTGTCACAGAGGTACGGCGCCAAGCGTTACCTAGTCGCCTCGTTGGTGGTCATGGTGATCGGCCAGTACGGCGCGGCGGCGGCCGACAGCCTTACCTGGCTCGTGCTGATGCGGGCTGTCCAAGGGCTGGCTTGTTCGGCCATTCCACCCGCGATCCAGCAGACTTTCAACGCCTTCTGGCAGGACCGCCGCCCCCAGGCCCTTGCAGCATGGGCCTCAGCCATCGGGCTCGGGCAGGCACTGGGGCCACCCCTGGGGGGCGGCATCACGGCTGTCGCCGGGTGGCGGGCCGTCTTCGTCGTCCAGGGGACACTCACTCTCATCGCCCTCTTCCTCGCCGCCCGCAACGTGCCGGCGCCCCGGGCTGTCCCGGTCAGGATGCACGCCACCGGCATGACGCTGCTCGTCGCCGGTGTCGGTTTACTGGTCACCGCCGCCACGCTGCTCGGTCAACGGGTCTCGTTCGGCCTCGAGCTGGGGCTTGTCGGAGCCGGCCTGATCCTGGTAGCCGCGTTCCTGATCGTGTCGCGCAACAACCCACGGGCTCTCGTGCCCCCACACCTGCTGATCGAGCCCCTGTTCCTCCAGACCACCCTGACCGCAGGGACAAGCATGGCTGCGATGGGCATCTCTGCGGTCACCGTTCCGCTCTACCTGGGTGGAACCCTCGGGATGGAACCGGGGCGTATCGGCCTGATCGCCTTCGCCATGGCTGCAGCCATGTTCACTTTCGCCCCCGTCACGTCCCGCCTCGCGGACCGCTTCACGGCCCGCCGAGTCATGCTGGTCGGGCTGAGCGTGCTCATGGTCGGGCCGGTCGTGCTGGCACTGTTCAGCCTGGACACGCTCACCGAGATCGGCATCGTGGGGATCATCCTGGGCCTGGCAATCATCGGATCGGGGGTGGCAGCGACCCAGAGCACCGCGGCCATGGGCGTGTTGCGCTCCCCCGCTGCCGAGTACGGGGCAGCCCTGGGAATTCACAACATGGTGCGCTTCTCGGGGCTGGCCGTCGGCTACGCGTGGGTCAGCATCGCCTACCCCGGTGGCAACGTCCTCTTCGTCCACGCAGGAACCGTGGTCCTGGCCGGCCTAGCCCTGCTGGCCGCAGCCGTCGCAGGTCCAGACGCCTGGGGCGCGTCCACGGTCGATCATCAGCCATGATGCGCATCGCGCATAAGTATCTCGCAAATAGGTATTGGAACTGTGTCAATTGTTCCGTCACAGTTGACGGACACCCATACGGGTAGTTCGGCCACGGGCCGTCCGTGGCCCAACATGGTTGGCCGCCCGAGTCAGCAGAGCACCAGAACGAAGGAGTTCACAATGAACAAGACACTGATTGCGCTGGCAGCAGCCTCGGCGCTGGCGCTCACCGCCTGCGGTGACAACGGTGGCAGCAGCGCCGATACGGGCGGCGCCAGCGGCGACCAGCCCAGCCAGTTGGTGATGGCGACGTATGGCACGGGAACGGCCACCTACGTCGACCTGGCTGCTGTCTCCGAAGCGATCACCAACGCTTCTGGGACCGCCATTCGCATCATCACCTCCGACACGGCAATCGGACGGTTGTCACCGCTGCGGGAGGGGCAGGCGGACTTCGCCCGCACTGGCGACGAGTATATCTTCGCCTTCGAGGCCGAGTACGACTTCGCCACCGAGGACTGGGGCCCACAGGACATGCGTGTCGTCTGGGCTCCCCTCGCTCCGCACGGACTCCTGGTCAAGGATGGGTCGGACATCCAGACCTTCGAGGATTTGCGCGGTAAGAAGTTCCCCCAGATCACCGCCAATCCCTCGGTCAACAACAAGCTCACGGCGTTCCTCGCCTACGGGGGTTTGACGTGGGACGATGTCGAGGTGGTGGAGGTCGGGTATAGCGACCAGCCGGACGCCCTGAAGAACGGGCAGATCGACGTCCTCTTCCAGCAGGTCTACGGCGCTTCGCTCTTCGAGCTGGAGAGCTCGACCCCGGTGCGCTGGCTCAGCATGGACGACGAGGACCAGGCAAAGATCGACGCCGTCGAGGAGATCGCTCCCTCGACGCAGATCGGTGCCTTCACCGACGCGCCGGGTCAGGAGGACGGCGAAGAGGCCAAGGGTCTGATGTACGCCATTCCGATCGTGACCTACGCGGACAAGGACCCTGAGACTGTGAACTACCTGGTGTCCCAGATCGTCAACAACCACGATTCCTACGCGGACGCTACCGCCACCTCCCCCGGTTGGGCCCCGGACCAGGCACAGACCGTGCCCACGCAGGTTCCCTTCCACGACGGGACGGTGCAACTTCTGGAAGAGGAGGGTCTTTGGACCGATGAGGCGGAGGAGCGCAACCAGGCCCTGATCGAACGTGGGGAAGCCATGCGTGAGGGCTGGGAGGACTTCATCGCCGAGGCCGACCCGGAGAACATCGCGGCCGAGTGGGCGGAGTGGAAGGACGCCAACCTCGCCGAGTAATCCCGTCGGTGGTGGGCGAACCGGCCCCGGTCGCCCACCACCGCCGAGCCCATCACCCGGACAGGAACACGTTATGAACGCACGACTCAACGCCTTCTGGACGACGATCGTGGTCGTCTTCACCCTTCTAGGTCTGTTGCTGACAATCAACCAGGTCTTCTTCCTGAACCTTCTGGGTGCAGGGATGCTCAAGCAGCAGTTCCTCTACTACGTGCTTGCGGTGTTCCTGTCCCTGGTCTTCGTCGTACTGCCGGCACGGCTGCTCGACAAGCGCCGACTGCCCTGGTACGACATCGTCCTCTTCGTCGTCTCCATCACTGTGAACCTCTATCTGGCGGTGAACACCGAAAACATCGTGACTCAGGGATGGGACTATGTCGCCCCGACCACGGCTCAGATCGCCAGTTTTATCCTGTGGGGGCTTGTGCTCGAAGCGTTGCGACGGTCGGCCGGTCTCGCGGTAACCATCATCGCCTTCATCTTCTCCGTGTACCCGATGTTCGCCGCTAGCGTCCCCATCGACTTTCTTCGCGGTCTGCAGTCCGACGTGACCACCACCGCCCAGGTGCACGCGATGGGTGTCGACAGCATCCTCGGCCTCCCGCTGCAGACTGCGGCTGCTATCCTGATCGGCTTTCTCTTCTTCGGAGTCGTGCTTCAGCAGACTGGTGGGGCCACGTTCTTCTACGACCTGGCCATGTCGCTCCTAGGACGTGCACGTGGTGGCGCAGCCAAGGTGTCCGTTGTCAGCTCCGCTTCCATGGGCATGATGAGCGGAAGCGCGGTCTCGAACGTTCTCACCACGGGGCCCATGACCATTCCTGCCATGAAGCGCAGTGGGTTCGATGGCAAGTACGCGGCCGGTATCGAAGCGACGGCGTCCTCGGGCGGTTCGATCACGCCACCGATCATGGGTACGGCAGCGTTCCTCATGGTCTCGTTCTTGGGTATCCCCTACGCCGAGGTGGCCATCGCGGCGACGATCCCCGCGCTGCTCTATTACTTGGGCATCTACACCCAGGTGGACGCCTACTCCCTCAAGAAGAAGTTGCGCGGCCTGCCCTCCGCCGACATCCCTCGGTTTGCTCCGACGGTCGCTGCCGGCTGGCCGTTCCTGCTGGCCCTCGCCGGCCTATTGGTACTGCTGGTCGTTGTTCGGCGTGAGGCTCAGGCCCCGTTCCAGATCGCGGCTCTGCTGCTCTTGATCGCGCTCGCCCGCAAGCAGGACCGACTGACTTTCACCGGTTTGAGAGACCTTCTGGTCTCCGCTGGCAAGACGATCTCCGAAATTATCGGCATCATTGCGGGCGTCGGCCTCATCGTCGGAGGGCTGTCCATGTCGGGAGTGTCTTTGTCCCTCGCCCGCGAGCTGGTACAACTCGTCGGGGATAACGTACTCCTGATCCTCATCGCCGGAGCGCTGACATCCTTCATCCTGGGCATGGGCATGACGGTCTCCGCCGTGTACGTCTTCCTAGCCATCGTCATGGCGCCCGCCCTGGTACAGCTGGGCGTGAACCCGGTGGCCGCGCACCTATTTGTCATCTACTGGGCCACCGTCTCGTACATCACTCCCCCTGTGGCGCTTGCCTCCTTTGCGGCAGCCGGTATTGCCGGAGAGTCACCGATGAAGACCAGCCTAGTCGCCATGCGGCTGGGGATGGTGAAATACATTATTCCGTTTGCGTTCGCTCTTAACCCAGCACTCGTGGCCCAGGCGCCGCTGACGGACGTGGTCATCACACTCGTCATGTCCTCGCTTGGTGTCATCCTGATGGCCTGCGCGTTTGAGGGACAGCTCATCGTGGTCAAGCGCCGTCTCACCACCGTCCTGCGCGTAGGGGGCCTGGGGGCCGGCGCCGCGATGTTCGCCCCTGAACTCTTCAGCAGCCTGGTGGGACTGGCCCTCGGCGCCGTGATCGTGGTCGTCGCGGTACTCACCCAGCCGCCGACCGACGCACCCGACGACGAGACGTCCGTTGACGCGGGCGCACCGGCCTCGGCCTGATTCGCCGATTTACCTCTTCTAAGTTCAACGTGGTGCTGGTTGTTCACGCCGCCGTTGGGGTCGGCGTGTAGGCCGATGCCGCATAGGTAGTCGTCATGGTTACGGCACCCTCTTCCGGAAGCGGGCCGTTCGGTCACAATGGAGGGGAGCTTCCACCTGCGGATGCTCGCCAAGTACGGCTTCCTCGAGCGGGCCGAGCGGCGTGGCAAGGAGAAGCCGTGGCAGATCGCCCGGGAGGCGGCCAACCTGAACTCCCGGCCCGACCCCGACGTCCCCGGTTCGATGCACGCGGTCCAGGAGCTCGCCTCGCTGACCGTCACCCGGGAGACCGAGCGGGTCTCCCGCCCCCTGGCCCAGGCGGCCGAAGAGCCCCGAGTGGGTCGAGACCCGCGCTTGACCGATTCTTGTTGACGCTCGTCGCTTCGGTGCGCGCATGCGGCCCGGTCACCCCTCTCCGCCGCACTCCACGTCCTCAGACCATCTGCACCGGTCGGGCCTCACCCGGGCTGAGGGGACGCCGCCGTCCGGGCAGCAGGGTCCTCGCCGGCGGCCGTCTCGAGGAGCACCTTCCGACCGCCCTGGCCCCGGACCGCGGAGGGCACGCGGTGACCGGCCAGGTTGAACGAAATCGACGCCGCTAGCATCATGCGTGGGCTGGACAACCTCGTGATTCTCCTAAATTGGACGTCTTGACAACATTTCATGCTGGCGCAGTGCCACGAGTCCTCACATCGAGCCCCACCACGCTCATCCTCTAAAAAGCCGAGAACCGGCATATGCCCTTGCGGCCCGCCTCAGCCGGGTCGCTAGGCGAGGAGCGTCCGAAGCCGCACGTCCACCAACTCCACAGCCTCCTCGACGATCCGTCGTACGAGTTCAAGGACCGGCGGGATGTCGTGGATGATCCCCTGGGACAGCCCGACGGACCAGACACCGAGGTTCGGGTCTCCTTGCTCGTACACCGTCCGCCCGCGGGCGCCGGACACGAGGTCGCGGACATCGGCGAACTCCGCTCCGCCGCTGAGCAGCTCAGCCACTCGGCGGCTGACGTCGTTGCTTGCCACCCGGGAGGTGTTGCGGAGCTGGCGCATGATCAGCTGGGTGTCCAGTTCGGTCGCCGTGACGATCTGCTCCTTGATGTTCTGGTGGACCGGTGCTTCCTCCGTGCAGAGAAAACGGGTCCCCATATTGATAGCACTGGCGCCGAGCGCCAGGGCCGCCACCAGCCCACGACCGTCGGCAAAGCCTCCCGATGCGATCACAGGAACATCCAGGAGGTCGACGGCACGCGGGATGAGCACCAGCCCCGGGATGTCGTCCTCACCCGGGTGACCGGCACATTCGAAGCCGTCGATGCTGACAGCATCGACGCCGAGCTGCTGGGCCTTCAGGGCATGCCGGACACTGGTGCACTTGTGGATGACCTTGACTCCCGCAGGGCGGAAGGCGTCGACGTGCTCCGCCGGGATGTTACCCGCCGTCTCAACTACCCGGATTCCTGACTCGATGATCACGTCCCTGTACTCGGCGTAGGGAGGTGGAGTGATGGAGGGGAGGATGGTCAGGTTGACCCCGAACGTACGATCGGTCATCTCCCGGGTCCGGGCAATCTCGGCGGCCAATGCCTCCGGGGTCGGTTGGGTGAGGGCGGTGAGGAACCCCAGCGCCCCCGCCTCAGCGACGGCAGCGACCAGTTCGGCGCGCCCGACCCACTGCATACCCCCTTGGATGATCGGGTGTTCCACTCCGAATTGGTCGGTGAACCTTGTGCTGAGCCGGGCCGTCACAGCCGCCACCTGCCCTCGAAGGTCGGCTCGGTGCGCTCAACGAAGGCTCTGCGGGCGGCAGGAGCGTCCGTCGCGAGGTTCACCATCAGTGCACGAGACTCGGTATCCAATGCCTCTTCGAAGGTCGCTGTCATGGAGGCGTCCAGCATCCTCTTGGTCAGGGCAAGCGCCACCGGGGGGCCGGCCGCCAAGGCCGCCGCCGTGTCGGCGACGAACCGGTCGACGTCGTCGGCAGGGACCACCCAGGTCACCATCCCGATGCGCTTCGCCTCATCCGCGTCGATGATCTCACCCAGCAGGGCAAGTCGTTTCGCCTGCTGCAGCCCGACCACCCTCGGCAGGAGCCAGCTGCCGCCGAAGTCCGGCGACAGGCCCCGTCGGACGAAGATCTGCGAGAACCGCGCATCAGGCGTCGCGACCACGAGGTCGGCCGCCAGAGCCAGGTTGCACCCGGCACCCACGGCCACGCCGCTCACCTTGGCGATGAGAGGCTGCGGCAGATCGTGCAGAGACCTGGCCACGTCCGAAATGAAGCGCGTCCTGGTCAAGGGGTGTACTTCACGGCGGTAACCACCGACATCTGCACCGGCGCAGAAATCACCGTCGGCCCCGGTCAGGACGACGACCCGGATCGACTCGTCGTCCCGGGCGCTGCCCAGGACACCGGCGAGCTGTTCCCACCCGTGGTCGTCAAGGGCGTTCTTGCGCCTGGGGCGGTTGAGCGTCACCGTCAGGATGGCACCGTCCCGGTCGACCAGGACCGGGTCTGTCGTGCTGGGCATGGGCTTTTCTCCCTCGTACCGGCTGGCGGATGGAGCGCCGGGGGCAGCTCCCCCGGTGCAGAGCGACGGATCAGTTGAAGGTTTCGTCCACGTGCGCGTCGACGACCTCATCCTCGACCCGGAACCAGATCTCACGGGCCACCGGGTTCTCCATCTCCTCCCGGATGTGACCGATCAGGCCAACGGCTCGGGCGGCCACCCCCAGACCGCGCGCGACCTCGATCGGGAAGTCCAACTCGCACAGAAGGGCCCCGATGGCGCCGGTGGCATTCATCGGCAATACCTTGCCGTACTGGCTGGCGGCCTCCTCGGCGATCAGCTCCATGAGCCGGACGTACCGGCCCCGGTACCCGTGGGCACCCGCGATCTCGAACAGTCGCTCGGTCCGGGGATCAACCGGCTTGTGGACGGGATGCCCGATCCCGAAGATCTGTTTGCGACCGGCGCGGTACTCCGCGACGACGCCTTGGGCCACGTTCCGCAGTTCCTCCTCGGTCCGGGCCTCGCCGACGTGCTTCTTCAACATGAGAGCGGAACCCTCGGTGGTGCCGACGAACACGCTGCCGATGCCGAGCACCCCGGCCGCTATGGCGCCCTGGATGGACTCGGGCGCCCCCATGTAGGTCAGCCGCGCAGCGATCGCGCTGGGTGTCATCCCATGCTCGACCAGCGTCACCGCAATCGCGTTGAAGACCACCGACTCGTCGGGGGTAGGAAGGCGGTTCATGACCTCGAGAAAGGCCATGTCACCGAGATTGACGTGTCCGAGGATCTCGCTGGGCAGGTCCTTGCCACGAACGACGATGCGGTCACTGGTGCTCCAACCCATCTCGGACTGGATCGGCTGACGGGGTCGGGCCACGGAGACTCCTTCATCGCAGGTCGCCCGGGCACGGAACGTTACGCGGGCCACGGCCCATGCTGCCCCTTCCATTGGTGCTCGTCCAATACTAATACTCGCTCGACTGATGCTGTCGAAATATAGGTCCCGCCAGGAGCGCGTAGCCAGGCATCGAAATGTATGGTCATTTTGTCGGCCGCGATCGACGTCGGCTCATCCGGCGGGACGGGGCATCGGTCGGGGTCGGAGAGGACACCATGGGCAAGAGTCGCGCGGAGCAACCTGAGTATCAGCGCGTCGCCGCGGCAATTCGGCGCGGGATCCGGGAGAACCGCTGGGAGGAAGGCAAGCCTCTCCCCACGGACGCAGAGCTCGAGCGACAGTTCCACGTGAGTCGCCAGACCGTGCGTAGGGCTTACCTCGACCTGGTCGGAGAGGGACTGGTCTATCGCGTCCCAGGGCGTGGGACCTTCGCCACGCCCTCCTATCTGCGATACCGCCGTCCCTTCGAGACCGTCGACGACCTTTTGAGCCTGTCCCAGGACACTGAGCTCGAGATCGTCGAGCCCCTCGCCGGCGCCTTCGAGGCACGGGCAGCCGGTGAACTGCGCCTCGAGTCCCGCCTCATGTACGGTGTGCAGTTCCTCCGACGGCACAACGGGACCGTGTTCTGCTACACGTCCGTTCACCTTCCACCAGCGGTGGGATCGCTCATTGAGAACGTCGAGACTTTCACCACTCGAGGAGCCCGGACGACCGAGACGGTCATCGGCGCGCTCGCGTCCCACGGGGTCCAGATCGCTGGTGCCGAGCAGTCGATGACCGCCATCGCGGCTGGCCCCGCGACTGCCGAGCTCCTCGGCTGTCCACCGGGCCACCCGCTGCTCCACGCGGAGCGGCTCTACCTGGACCCGGCCGGGCGGCCGGTGGAGTGGGCGGTGTCCGACTTTCTGCCGGAGCACTACACGCACCGGCTACACCTGGGCCGACGACCCGCCACCACCCCCGAGGGGCCTTGACCTCCCAGACACAAAGCCCCAGCCGCACCGAGACGATTGACAAATGTACGGCTTTTCGTAACCATGGCCGTACATGACCACAGGAGGCGCCTTGCCCATTCTCGATGACATCACCGTCCTGTCTCTTGAGCAGGCCGTCGCCGCACCGTTCGCGACCCGCCAGTTGGCCGACCTTGGCGCCCGGGTCATCAAGGTGGAACGGCCTGGTCCCGGCGACTTCGCCCGCGGCTACGACGAGACGGTCCGTGGTGAGTCCAGCTTCTTCGTGTGGCTCAACCGTTCCAAGGAGTCCGTGGCTCTCGACCTGAAGACCGACCTTGGGCGTGAGGCTGTCCTGGCGCTCGCCTCACGCGCAGACGTGTTCGTCCAGAACCTCGCACCCGGTGCCGCGGAACGGCTCGGTCTCGGGGCCGAGGCCCTGCGGGCCGTCAACCCACGACTCATCCACGTCTCGATCTCTGGCTACGGCACCGGGGGCCCCTATACCCAGAAGAAGGCCTATGACCTGCTGGTGCAGTGCGAGGCCGGCCTAGTCTCCATCACGGGCACTCCCGACCAGCCGTCCAAGGTCGGCATCTCGGTGGCCGACATCGCTGCCGGGATGTATGCCTACAGCGGGGTCCTCACGGCGCTCATCCAGCGTGGTCGCACGGGTGAGGGCGCCACGCTGGAGGTCTCGATGCTCGAGGCGCTCGGCGAGTGGATGGGCTTCCCGCTCAACTACGCCGTCCACGGAGGGACGCCCCCACCACGGTCGGGGGCCTCGCACGCCTCCATCGCCCCCTATGGTCCTTTCCGGTGCGGTGACGGCAACCAGGTGTTCCTCGGCATCCAGAACGAGCGCGAGTGGACCATCTTCTGCGATCGCGTGCTCGGGGCCCCTTCCCTGGCGACGGACCCGCGCTTCGACCGCAACTCCCTACGGGTGACGAACACCAAGGACCTGACCGCCGAGATCGAGGCCTCGTTCTCCTCCAGCACCGCAGAGGAGGCGGCGGACCTGCTGGAAGCGGCCGGTATCGCCAACGCCCTGCTCCGGAACATGCACTCGTTCGCCGACCACCCGCAGCTGGCCGCCCGGGCCCGGTGGGCCGAGCACGACTCCCCCGTCGGTCCGCTGCGTGCCCTCATCCCGCCGGCGACGCTGGAGGGGAACACACCCGTGATGGGACCGGTCCCCACCCTGGGCCAGCACACCGAGGCCGTGCTCGCCGAGCTAGGCCTGTCGACCGATCACCGGACCAGCACCGGGTCCGTCCAGGAGGAAGCCCCATGAACCCTACGACCACAGGCTCCACCTCAGCCCGCGCCCTGGCCGAGTGGGCGCTGGCGCTCGACCCCACCAAGGACGACCTCGCCCTCGCCGATCGCAGCCTGCTCGACACCGTCGCTGTGGCGCTCGCCGCCCGCACGCATCCGATCCGACCGGTCGCCGACGTTCTGGCCGACGGCTCCGGGCCGCTCGCGGGCGACTCGGCCCGGTGGGCCCTGCTGGCCCACGTCATCGACTTCGACGACCTCCACCTGCCCTCGACCACGCACATCTCCACGGTCTGCGTCCCGGTTGCACTCGCCATGGCTGGTGACGACCCGAGCCTGGCCGCCCGCGCCTACCTCGCCGGGGCGGGTGTCATGGCCCGCCTCGGCACGGCCCTCGGCTGGCGGCACTACACGGCCGGCTGGCACGCCACCACCACGGCAGGAGCTCCCGCAGCCGCCGTCGTCGCGGGGGTGGCGCTCGGGCTGAACGTCGAGCAGCTGACCACCGCGATCGCTCTTTCGGTGCCCGCCGCCGGCGGTGTCCAGCGGGCCTTCGGCACCGACGCCAAGAGCATCCAGGTCGGCATGGCAGCCGCGGCCGGGGTCCGGGCGGCGCAGCTGGCTGCGGCCGGTGCCTCGGCCGACGCGCGAGCCCTCGACGCCTGGCTGCCGCTCGTCGACGGCGACCCGTCCCACACGCTGCTGACTAACCCCGCGGCAGACGCCGACACCGTCCCCGACGGGCTCGCGATCAAGGTCTACCCCGCCTGCTACGCGCTTCAGCGGCCCATTGGCGCCCTCCGCACCACGATGGGCGGCCCGGTCGACCCCGACCACGTGAAGGCCGTCCGCCTCACCACGCCAAGGGGCACGGTCACCCCACTGGTGCACCACGACCCCCGGACCGGGCTGGAGGGCAAGTTCAGCCTCGAGTACGCCGCCGCAACCGCCCTGCTCGACGAACACTCCGGCTTCCAGGCGTTCGACGACGAGGCCGTCCGTCGCGCCGAGGCACGGCGGCTTGTCGAGATCACCGACGTGACTCTTACCGAGGGCAGTGGTGAAGGCCTTCTCGACGGTGCTGTCGAGGTCGAGGTGGACCTCGCCGACGGCACCACCCGCCAGGGGTCCCTTGACCTGCCGCCCGGCTCCCCCGGTCTGCCGCCAACTGCGGACGAGATGAACGCCAAGGTCTCCGACTGTCTTCGCCTCGGTGACATCGCCGACGTCACGCCCAACGACATCTCCTGGGAGACCGGCGCTGCCCTCCTGTCCGCACACCTGGGCGCCTTCGCGCACTGAGCGCCCCACGCATATCCCCGCCCACGAAAGGACCCCCATGACCACCGAGCTGCTGTCCGAGGACGAGATCGAGATCGTCCGGCTCGTGCGCGAATTCGTCGACGAGCAGGTCAAGCCGGTCGTCAACGAGCTCGAGCACGCCAACACCTACCCCGAGGACCTCATCGAAGCGATGAAGCAGATGGGGATCTTCGGGCTGGCGATTCCCGAGCCGTGGGGCGAGGCCGCCGTCTCGCTGCCCGCCTACTGCCTGGTCACAGAAGAGCTGTCCAGAGGGTGGATGAGCCTGGCGGGCGCCATGGGCGGTCACACGGTCGTGGCGAAGCTGATCCTGTCCTACGGGACCCAGGAGCAGAAGGACAAGTACCTGCCCCGCATGGCAACCGGTGAGCTGCGCGCCACGATGGCCCTCACCGAGCCCGGTGGCGGCTCGGACCTGCAGGCGATGCGCACCACCGCCCGCCGGGACGGGGACGACTACGTCGTCAACGGGTCCAAGACGTGGATCACCAACGCCCGCAAGGCCGAGCTGATCGCGCTCATGGTCAAGACCGACCCCGAGGCCCAGCCGCGCCACAAGGGCGTCTCGATCCTGCTGGTGGAGAAGGAGGGCGAGGACGGTCTCGGCGGGTTCCACCTGTCCCGCGACCTGCCCAAGCTCGGGTACAAGGGCGTCGAGTCCTGCGAGATCGCTTTCGACGGCATGCGAGTGCCCACGGCCAACCTGCTGGGGGACACAGAGGGTGCGGGCTTCGCCCAGATGATGAAGGGCCTGGAGGTCGGCCGGCTCCAGGTCGCCTCCCGCGCCCTCGGCGTCGGCCGGGCCGCCCTGGAGGACTCGCTGCGCTACTCCCAGGAGCGCGAGGCGTTCGGCGTCCCGATCTGGAAGCATCAGTCGATCGGCAACTACCTTGCCGAGATGGCGACCAAGCTCGTCGCCGCCCGCCAGCTCACCCTCCACGCGGCGCGCGCCTTCGACGCCGGCCAGCGGGCCGACATGGAGGCCGGGATGGCCAAGCTGTTCGCCTCCGAGGTGGGCATGCAGATCGCCCTGGACGCGATCCGCGTCCACGGCGGCTACGGATACTCCACCGAGTTCGACGTCGAGCGCTACTTCCGCGACGCCCCGCTGATGATCGTCGGCGAAGGGACCAACGAGATCCAGAAGAACGTCATCGCGCGCCAACTGGTCAAGCGCGGGAACGTGGACCCGGTATGACGCCCAACGGCACAGGCGGGTCAGGCCCTTTTCGGGACCCTCGGGCCGAGCAGGTGCGGGCCGCGAGATCCTTCCTCTTCGTGCCGGGCGACCGACCCGAGCGCTTCGACAAGGCTGCCGCAGCGGGAGCCGACGCCGTGATTATCGACCTGGAGGACGCCGTCGGCTCCGAGCACAAGTCCTCTGCTCGCGAGGCGGCCGCCACCTGGCTCCAGGACGGCGGATCGGCCTGCGTCCGGATCAACGCCGCGGACAGCACCGAGCACGACGCAGACGTCGCCGCGCTCGGTGGCCTCACCAGCCTGGTCGCCGTCGTCCTGCCTAAGGCGTCCGGCCCCGCCGTCGCCTCCGCCGTGGCCCAGCGCACCGGGGCACCGGTCTTGGCCCTTGTGGAGTCGGCCGCTGGCATGCTGCGAGCCGCGGAGATCGCCGCGGCCGACGGTGTCGTCAGGCTGGCTTTCGGCCACCTGGACTACGCGGTCGACCTCGGCAGCGACAACGGACGCACCGCCATGCTCCACGGCCGCTCCACCCTCGTGCTGGCCTCCAGGGCCGCCGGGATACCAGGTCCGGTCGACGGGGTCACCGTGGCGCTCGACGACCCAGCGGTACTGGACGACGACCTCGCCCACGCCCGCGATCTGGGCATGACCGGCAAGCTCATCATCCATCCGCGTCAGGTGGACGCCACCCATGCCTCCTACCGTCCCTCGGAGGAGGAGGTGGTGTGGGCGCAGAAGGTGCTCGCCGCCGTCGATGGCGGCCCGGGTGGAGCCGTCCGTGTGGACGGCGACATGGTGGACGCCCCGGTCATCGCCAGGGCCCAGGACATCCTCCGACGGAAGGACCGCTGACCATGACCGACAACCCGACCACGGCCACCCGCACCGAGGTCATCGCCGCCGAGCCCGTGGAGTCCCTCGCAGCCGTGCTCGAGGTCGACGTGCCCTTCGGGACCGACGACCCCGTGCCGCCGCTGTGGCACTGGATGTACCTGCTGGACCGTCGTCGTCAGAGCGAACTGGGTCCGGACGGCCACCCCACCAGCGGCATCCCCGCCCCACCCGGCCCGGGCCGTCGACGCATGTTCGCCGGTGGGCGGGTGACGACATACCGACCCCTGGTCATCGGGGAGTCCGCCGTCAAAGTGACCTCGATTGCCAGGACGGTCGAGAAGGAGGGCCGGACCGGCCCCCTGACCTTCGTCACGGTGCTCCAGGAGATCACCCAGGGTGGCGACCTGGCGATCCGGGAGGAGCAGGACATCGTCTACCGGGTGCCCGGCACCGGGGCGCTGCCCCCGGCACCAGAGCCCCCCGCGCCGCCGGCGGGGCCGACGCTGAGCCTGGACGTCGACGAGCGGTTGCTCTTCCGCTTCTCTGCCCTGACCTACAACACCCATCGGATCCACTACGACCTAGGCTACGTACCCACCGAAGGATACGACGGGCTCGTCATCCACGGCCCGCTGCAGGCACTCATGATGGGAGACCACATGCGGCGCCAGGACATCAGCCTGCTCGGACGCACGTTCGGCTACCGCCTCGTCTCCCCCATGGTCGGCCCCCAGACCTTCACCGTAGTGCCCGGTCCGGACGGGCTCGAGCACGGTGCAGAGTCCCGCTCGGCAGCCGGCGCGATCTGCGCCGTGAGCACCCTGGGCGGAACGGCCGAGACGCCCCGACCCTCCTGAACGTGCACGCTCCATACCCACCGCAGGAGATTTCGTGACTCAAGGACCTGCTGTCGATCTCGCCCGGTCCCGTACCCGAGAGGTCACCGATCGGTTCGGGGACGACTACTGGAGGCAGGCCGACCTCGAACGTGCCTACCCCCAGGAGTTCGTCGATGCCATGGGGGCCTCCGGGCTGCTCGGGGCGATGATCCCGACGGAGTACGGGGGGCTGGGTTGGGATATCGCCGCCGCCTCGGCCGTGATGGAGGAGATCAACGCCAGCGGGGGCCACAGCGCGGCGTGCCACGCGCAGATGTACACCATGGGGGCACTACTGCGTCACGGGTCACCCGAGCAGAAGGACCAGTACCTGCCGGCCATCGCTTCCGGCGCGCTGCGGCTGCAGGCGTTCTCGATCACCGAAACCTCCGGGTCCGACACCTCGCGGATCGAGACCGTCGCCGAGCGCGACGGGGACGACTACGTCATCACCGGCCACAAGACGTGGACCAGCCGCATCTCCGAATCCGACCTCGTCATCGTGCTGGCCCGGAACTCGCCCCGGGGCGAGCGCCCCACCGATGGCATGACACTGTTCCTGGTCGACCTGCGCGAGGTCCGTGAGCACCGCCCGGACCAGGTGGAGGTCATCCCGGTCCGGACAATGTTCAACTACGCGACCAACCAGGTGAAATACCACGGACTGCGCGTTCCTGCATCGGCCGCCCTGGGGACGGTGGGTCAGGGCTTCCGCCACGTCATCGACGGATGGAACCCCGAACGCATCCTGCTGGCCGCCGAGGCGATCGGTGACGCCCGCTGGTTCGTCGAGCGCGCCTCCAGCTACGCCACCGAGCGGGAGGTCTTCGGCCAACCGATCGCGGTCAACCAGGGCATCCAGTTCCCCATCGCCGACGCCTACATGCGGATGCGCGCCGCGGACGCGATCCGGTGGGAAGCCTGCGCGAAGTTCGACGCCGACGAGCCGTGCGGCGCGGAGGCGAACATGGCCAAGTGGCTGGCCGCCGAGGCGAGCTGGGAAGCCGCGAACATGTGCCTGGACACCCACGGGGGCTTCGGCTTCGTCGACACGTATGACGTCGAGCGCAAGTTCCGGGAGACCCGCGTGTATGGCGTCGCTCCGGTCAGCAGCAACATGATCCGGTCGTTCGTCGCGACCAAGGTGCTGGGCCTGCCGAAGTCCTACTGAGAAGAACCTTCTACTGACGGGCAGGGACACCTTCGCCGGTCACATCCCGATGAGGTCCAGAGCCTCGAACGACACCGTGACCAAGTGGTCGCGGTGCGGATTTGGGTAGGATAGCAACAGGGACCGTAGCGTCGCGGAGTAGTACCACCCAAGGTCAGCTCGGTCGAACACCTCCCGGTCGAGCATCCGTGGAATGGTCTCGCCCTCGACAGTGACCCAGGATGCGGCACCCTCTGGGCACACGAGGTCCAAGGTCAGGTGTTCCACGCTGCTCGTGTACGACCCCGTTCGGGTGAACCCGATCTCGACCCGGCGGCCCGCTCGCATCGTGATCCGGGTCTGCAGCCACTCACCCCGCTCGAAGGCGCGGCTGTGCCCGTCGTCCTCGTAGAGCACGAACTCCCCGTCACGCTGCGGCGCACAGACGATCCGGAGGGCGGTGACCGGCTCCGTGCTCAGGTTGCCGATCTGCTGACCCGCCATCGGCACGATGCCACCGGCCCGCAGCAGCACCGGGATGCTGGTCTGGTCGACATCGATCTCCACGGTCTTACCGCCGTCGTACCCCCTTCGTGTGCCCAGGTCGAAGAACTGCTCGCCCTCCGGCAGGTAGACCCGCCGACGGGTCGTCCCCGGCCGAACCACGCTGGCGACGAGCAGCGCGTCGCCCAGCATCATGTCGACCGACTCGTCGTAGGTCGCCGGGTCGTGCTGGAAGACGCTGCACATCGGCTCCACGAGCGGCAGACCGGTGCGGTGGGCTCGGGCGGCCAGCGAGTAGAGGTAGGGGAAGAGGCGGTAGCGCAGCTGTACGGACTGCCGCACCAGGTCGGTACGGCCGGAGTACATCCAGGGCTCGGTCACGGTGTTGTCCGTGTTGGCCGAGTGGATCGAGAAGCGCGGCTGGAAGACGCCGTGCTGGACCCATCGGACGAACAGCTCGGCTGTGGGCGCCGGCCCGTGGAAGCCACCGATGTCGGTGCCCTGGTGGGCGACCCCCGACAGGCTCATGCCCAGCATCGTGGCGACGTTGTGCTCGAGCGACTCCCACGAGGTGGAGTTGTCACCCGACCAGGTCTGGGCGTAACGCTGGATGCCGGCGTGACCAGAGCGGCACACGACGAACGGGCGGGCGTCCGCGTCCCAGTCCTCGACCACCTGCCGCGTCACCTGACACATGAGGTTCGCCATCACCGACTTCAACCGCCCGACGGTCCCCCCGGCCCCATCGAAGTCGCAGCGGGCATCGAGGTCGACGAGGCTGTCGTACTCGCAGTTGTCGTTCCAGACCGACGTCGTGCCGTGGGCGAGGACGCTCTCGCTGAGCCGGCGACGCCAGACCTCACGTGCGCGCGCGCTGGTGAAGTCCACCAGGTGCCCCGGCCCGCCCCACCACCTTCCCGTGGCAGGCGCGTCGTCGGCGCTGTCGCGCACGAACAAGCCTTCCTCCGCCATCTCGGCCGCGTCCGGGTGCGTCAGGAGCACCCCCGGGCTTGACGTTCGGCGAGACCGTCACCCCGCGCTCGGCCATCTGCTCGAAGAACGCGGCGGGGTCGGGGAAGCGGTCCTCGTTCCAGGTCAGCACGCACCGCCGCAACCCGTCGGCCGTCTCCTGCTGCGTGTAGCCGGAGGACAGCTGGAACCCGTCGAGGGGTATGCCGTGACGCCGGGCCGTGTCCACGAAGCCGATGATCGCCTCGTCGCAGTGCCGCTCCAGTTCGGAGTAGTACATGGAGCTGCCGAGGTACCCGAACGCAGCGGCGGGCAGCATCGTGGGCCGGCCGGTCAGCCCGGTGTAGCGGCTGACGACCTCACGGATCGTAGGCCCGGCGACCAGGAAGAGGTCGACGTCCCCGCCGTCGGTGCGGTAGGTCGCGTGCGGCGGCCAGTAGTTGCTCCGCGAGCACCCCAGGTCGAACTCGCACGGATACGTGTTGTGGTAGAAGTACCCGACCGCGACGCGGGTGCCCCGTCCCAGCCGGACGAAGAAGGGGATGTGCTTGTACAGCGGGTCCGTGTGCTGCGGGTCGTAGCCCATGGCGTCGCGGGGGTCCAGGGTGATCCTCCGCCCGGCCTTGTTGAGCGGCCCGGTGGTCTCCCCGAAGCCGTAGAAGCAGTCGTCGGGCGCGATCAGGGTGGTGTGGATGCGCCGGCCGTTGGTGTCCTCGCGGTAGCCCAGCTCGGGCACGTCGGCGTGCAGCACGCTGCCGTCGACGTCGCGCACCACGAGCCGGAACGGCTCCCGGTCGACGTCCACCCGGAGCCGCTCACCGACAACGACCCAGCCGGTGGGCGACTCCTCGACGTCGATCCGGCCGGGCGCGACGCGTGTGCGCTCCGCGCCGAGCACGTGGTCCAGGCGGTCCTGCCACGCGGTGGTGACCAGGCTGTAGGACTCCTCGGCAAAACCGCCGTCGAAACCAGCACGGATGCGCAGGACGTCGGCCGTGACGAACATCAGGCGGATCTCGACGGCGTCGGTGAACACCCCGACGTGGCCCGTCCCCTCGTGGTGCTCGAGCCGCTCCACCCGGCGCGCCAACCGCATACCCTCCTCCTTCCTGTCTTCTACCGGCGGTCGTCCTGCTCGCTGTGGTGCTCGCCGGTATGGCCTCCGCCTTGCGCACCCGCAGGCGGGGGCACCTGTGGGTGGCGATCCGCCCTCGCTGCCCCGACCCACACCTTTGTTGTCGCCTTGGCGTCCGAGCTGCCGCTCAGTTGACGCTGCGGCCCGACGGCGACCAGAGCTTCCATGCGCTGAACCTCCAGGCCTGGCCCGAGAACCACCAGGCGGCCGGGAGGCTCGGAACGGCGGTCACGTCGTGGGCGGACAGGCACGGCTTCACGTTGGGGTGCACCTGCAACGAGCAGTTGGTGAAGATGTACCAGCGTTGGGGTCTGTCGGTCACGGGCACCACCGTGGGGTGGGTGCCTCCGCTGCGGCGCACGACTCTGGTGACCATGGTCAGAGAGCCACGATGAGGACGTGGTGGTCACTCACGTCGGCGAGGACCGTCAGCCCGCCAGCCCGTCCCTCGGTGCCCGCTCCTCGTGCTGCGCCAGATGCGCCTCCGCCTCCTCGATCGCGGCTGTGTCAGCCCTGGCCTCCGTGAGTGCCTTCTCCGCGTCGGAGATCCGACGCTGCTTCTCCTCTGCGGATGCAGGGAGCCGGTTGACGGCGATCTCCCCGGCGAGCACGAACTTCTTGGCCTTCTCGATGTCGGTCGGCTGGAGCTTGACGATGTCGCCCCAGGTCTGGTCCCGGACGGTGAGGTAGACCTCCCGGGTGTCCTCGCGCCGGACCGTGGACTTCTGGGCCAGGGCACCGACCGCCATACCGGCCCCACCGCCCAGCAGCGCGCCAGCCACGATCCGCTTCCCACCCAGGCGGTGCCCTCCGACGGCCTGGACCTGACCTCCACGTCCAGCTGGAAGACGGTGGTCTGGCTCAGGGGGAAGCTGTTGGGGCCGATCTTGACGGTCAGCGGGGTCAGCTTCACCGTCGAGATGGAGGCCTGCGGCGCGTCCTTGTGCGCCTCCTTGAGGGCCCGCTCCGCCTTCGCCACCGCGTTCCTGTGCTGACGCTGCGCCTTCTCCAGGCCCCTCCGGAGGGTCTTGCGCTCCACCTCGTAGCGGTAGGCCGGGTCGGTCTCTATCCGGGTCTGGTGCCGCTGCCGCGCGCGTCTGACCAGGATGCCTATCCCGACGAGGAGCGCCAGCCCCAGGACGACCATCACGACCCACATCCAGCTGTCCATCCCATCCCCTCTCGGACCAGTGCCTCATATCGTGCCGCACGGGCCCGCCATCCACCTACGTCATTCGCTGGGGAAGTCCAGCGTGAGCGACTGGGTGCCGAAGTCCTTGACCGTCTCTCCCGCACCGAGCTCGCGCATCTCAGCCTGGTTGGCGACGTCCACCGTGAACGACTCGAGGTCGGAGGGGACGTTGACGACGACGGTGCCGTCCCTCCCCCAGAGCCGCCCCTCCTGGACGACGGGGTCCACGCCCTCCACCGTCCAGGTCAGTGTTGCGTTGCGGTCGGACCAGCCACTCTCCGTGGCGTCGTACTCGAGCCGGTACTCCAGGACGAGCCACATGGTGCCGGGATCCGCCCACCGCTCGGAGCCGACCCGCGGCGGCACGTAGGGGGTGATGCGCGCCGAGCGCATGCGCACGCTGGAGGTGAACTGCCTACCCTCCTGGCCAGGCACCGGACCGTAGTCGAGGACGTCGGTCAGGTCCTGCTGCAGGACCCGACGCAGGTAGGTGTCGGTGACCGGGTCGGGCACCCGGGCTCCCGAGGGAAGGTCGAAGACCTGCTCGTGACCGTCGGCCGCCACGACGAGGCCGGCGCCCTCCGCGCCGCTGGGAAGGCTCGCCAGGAAGGAGGTGTCTCCGGCGGCGAGCTCGCCGACCAGCTGCCGGGTGCCCTGGGACTCCAGGTACAGCTCGGTGGGAGGTGTCTGGTCGTCCTCCCCCGGCACGAAGGTCACGTCGACGACGTAGAACTCCTCGCCGGACGCCGGGACGTAGGCCGACTCCGCCCCTCCCATCACGTGGCCCGGCACCGTCTCCGCCCGGCCGACCGACACGATCTCCACCGTGCCGTCCGGGGTGCCGAAGACTCCCCCGTCCGGCTGGGTCACGTCCTGGCGCGGGATGTCCTCGCGCAGCGGTGTGAGGAGCAGCCCCGACTGGGCCTCGGGCGGTGGCGGGGGCGGCGCCTCGGTCGTGGCGACCGCCATGTCCCCCGTCTCGGCGGACGCGTCGGCGGGCGCCGGAGCGGCCTCCTCCGCCGTCGGGGCCGGCCCCGTCGTCACCTGGGGCGCGTCGGCACTGTCGTCTGCTGGGTCCTCGGCCCCGCAGCCGGTCAGGAGCAGGGCTGCCGCACCGGCGGTGGCGAGGGTGCGGCGGAAGAGTGCAGGCGGTGTCATAGGGGGTCCTCGCGTGGGTCCAGGGTCGTGGTCAGTAGCCACGGTAGGAACGGCATCGCGGCTGGGCAGAGGTCTTCGGCGAAGCCCGAACGACCCCGAACGCCCTCGGACGACCACGGATGTCCGGAGATGGGCCTACAGTCGTCGGACACCGTCTCGCGCGACGTGGCTCCCGTGGGTTCGGTCAGGCAACCGTGACGCAGCAGCAAGGGGTGGGTCCGTGACCAACGACGCGACGGGTGACTCGGTCGACCGTATCGTTCAAGATCTGCAACGGCTACGCGCCGACGCCGGAGCCCCTTCCTACGCCGAGATCGTCCGCCGCATCGCCGCGACACGGCAGGCGGAGGGCGTGCCGGACCTCCTGGCCCGTCCCGCCCGCACCACGGTTTACGACGCCTTCCGCCAGGGCCGTTCCCGACTGGACCCCGACCTGGTCGGTGACATCGCCCAGGCGCTCGGTGGGGACCGTCAGGGCTTCCGCCGGCGGAGCTTGCGGGTCCGGCTCGCGTCCGAGGTCACGACGGTCACCCTGGAGGGTCCCGCAGGGCCTGCCACGGACGAGCCCCCCTCCGGTGCGGGGGATCCTGACCCCGTCCGGGCCCCCGGCCCGGAGCCGCGTCCCACTCAGCAAGGGACGGCATACCGGGTCGTGATCGTCCTGAGCTGTCTGGCCTTCAACCTCCTCGGGTATGTCGCCGTCGACGCCTTCGACCTGGCGATCTACCTGGACATGACCGGCACGGGCATCGCCGCCATCGGGCTCGGACCGTGGCACGGGGTGCTCGTGGCCGTCCTCACCCACCTCGTGGGGATGAGCGTCCACGGCGTGATGTCCGTGCCTTTCGTGCTGGTCAACATCGCGGGAGCGCTGATCTGGGGATACGGGGTCCGACGCTTCCGCCAGGGCCGCTCGCTGCCCCGGTTCTTCGGCCTGACCCTTCTTGTGGCAGCCGCCTCCAGCGCCGTGGCCACACCCATCCTGCTGCTCCTCTTCGGCGGCGGCACCGGGCACTCGGCCTCGCTCGTCGAGGGGTTGATCGACCTCGGTGAGCCTTTCGGCCTGGCGGTCCTCCACGCCAACCTGATGATGTCCGTGGCGGACAAGCTGATCTCCGGGTTCGTGATCCTCACGGCCGCGGCCTGGCTGAGCCGATACGTCCCGATCCCCGGCGGACGAGTCTTCGTGGTCCTCGGCAGCCTGAGCAGGCAGCCGCCCTCGTTGACATCCACCACCAACGGTGGCCCGACGCAGGGCTGACGTCTGATCCGACCGTAGGGTGAGCACCGCGGATCCGCCCACGTCCTCGGGTCATGGGACTGGATAGGGTCCCCGGGAGGAGGCGATGTGCACACCTGGGACCCTGACCGGTATCTGACCTTCGCCGACGAGCGAGGCCGACCGTTCGTGGAACTGGTCGGGCGGATCGGCGCGACGCGGCCCCGCACCGTCGTGGACCTGGGGTGCGGGGCAGGCAACCTCACGCGGCTCCTCGTCGACCGCTGGCCCGAGGCCCGGGTGACCGGTGTCGACTTTAGCCCCGAGATGGTTGACCGGGTCTCCCGGGTCGAAGGGCTTGCGCCCGAGCTGCGCGACATCCGGGACTGGGCCGGCAGCGGAGGCGAGCCGTCTGAGCCCGTCGACGTCCTGGTCACCAACGCTGCGCTGCAGTGGGTGCCGGGCCACCTCGACCTGTTGCCGGCCCTGGTCGACCGGGTCGCCGAGGGTGGGTGGTTCGCGATGCAGGTGCCGGGCAACGTCGACGAGCCGAGCCACACCATCCGGAGCGAGCTCGCCGCCGAGGCCCGTCGGCTCATGGACGGCCAGACCCTCTGACCCGTTCGACGAAGCGCCCCGCTGCCACCGGCAGCGGGGCGCTGTCGCGTACCTGCGGACCGGCACATCGGCCCGGTGAGGCGCCCCAGGCCCACGTAGGGCCTCGTTGTGCAGGCCCGCAGGTACCACCCTCCAGTCGGCAAACGGGGGCAGCCAGCCCGGCTCCGCTCAGGGCAGCCGGGCCCGGTCGAACTCCTGCTGCAGTCGAGGCCGTCGGCGGTGGAGCTCCCGGAGGTCGGCGATGAAGGCGTCGACCTCCTCCAGCTGCCCGACCTTCCGCGCCAGACTGCGCATCGTGACCAGCCGCTTGGCCGCCCGACGATAGTTCTGCGCCGACGCGTCGACGAGCTGGCTCTCCACCAGCCTCCGGTGCACGGGGAGCACTCCGGCCGGGTCGATCTTCTCGTAGGCCTTGACCACGACACTCCACGTCTCGTCACTGTCCAGCCCCAGGGAGTGCGCCAGCTGCCACGCGCGCTGCGGATCCTTGAGCGTGTGCAGGGCGAAGCTCACGGCCTGGTCCGGGCGTGGCGCGAGCCGGGCCATGACCTCGTCCTCCAGCTCGGGCCACCGCTCCCGCGCCGCGCGGTGAAGCTCACCAGCCGTCGAGGCGGACGGCCACGTGTCGAAGACCTGACGCTGGGCGTCCAGCAGCTCGTGCGGACGGTGCTCGGCGAGCAGGCGGAGCCAGGAGGCGGCCGCCTTCTGGGACTGATGACCCCGGCCGTGCTCGGTCGCCCGGCGCGCCCAGCTGATCGCGAGGTCGATCTCACCGATCTCCTCCAGCGCCAACGCGGCATCCTCGATGAAGGCGGCCCTGTTCTGGTCGCCGGCATGGGTGCGGATGATCGCCTCGACATCGCGGTCCAGCACCGCGAGCCGCTGCTCGTTCCAGAGCAGGACGAACCACTCGTGGGAGTGAGAGCTGGACCACCGCTCGCCCCACCCCGGCTTCTCGCCCAGCCCGTCCTCGACCGCCCGCAGACGCGACCGGTAGTCCGCCAGCCCTGCCTCCCCGAGGGCCGGTGCATAGGCGACGGGGTCGATCTCGAAGTAGTCGACGACCCCACGGAACTGGAAGTCCATCATCCAGTCGACGAGCCGGCGGACCGGGACTTCGGCGCCCGCGGCAGCGACCGAATGGAGCGTCAGGAGACGCCGGCAGGCATCACCGATGATGCCGCTGGAGTCGTCCGCCCTCGCGATGACCGTCACTGCGCTGGCGAGGGCGCGGTGCGTCACGTCATACACCTCCGCCGGGTCACTGGTCGCCCGGGCCTCATCGAGCAGGTCCACGGCGTGGTTCATCTGGGCCCCGTGCGCGTTGGCCGTGCTCCACCGGTGCAGGTCGGCGCGGGTGCGGATCAGCGGCAGGACGGCGTCGGCCAGGCTCATGATCCGCTCACCGGTCCCGCAGCAGGTGCTCCCTGACCTGCCGGCGCAGCACCTTGCCGAGCTGGCTGCGCGGCAGCTCCTCGAGCGCATGGATCGAGCGAGGTATGGCGTAGCGGCTCACCTTGTCCTTGAGCCACTCCCGGACCGCGTCCAGCTCGACGTGGACGCCCGGTTCGGTGACGAGCGCCGCGACGACCTGCTCGCCGAGCGAGGCGTCGGGCATCCCGACGACGGCGACGTCGATGACGCCGGGCATCACCCGCACGGCCTCCTCGACCTGGGAGGGGTAGACGTTGAAGCCGCCGCTGATGATGAGCTCCTTGCGGCGGTCGGCCAGCACGATGAAGCCGTCGGGCTCACGTCGGACCAGGTCGCCGGTGCGCAGCCACCGGCCCGGCAGGAGGACCTGGGCGGTCTCCTCGGGGTCGTCGAGATAGCCGGCGAAGACCTGCGGGCCGTGGATGAGCAGCTCACCGACCTCCCCGTCGGGCACGTCCGGGGCGTCGTGCTGCCCCTCGTCCAGCAGGTCGGGGTCGGCGATCCGCACCGAGGTGCCGGGGAAGGGGATGCCGAGCGTGCCCGGGCGACGGTCTGGCCCGAAGGGGTTGCCGACCGCGACCGGCGAGGACTCAGTCATGCCGTAGCCCTCGATGATCAACCCACGGGTGGTCTCCTCCCACCGACGGGCGATCTCGCCGTCCAGGGCCATCGCGCCGGAGATCGCGAACCCGATCGAGGTGAGGCTCACGCCTGCCTTGCGGGCCTCCGCCTCGAGCCGGTCGAAGATCGGCGGGACCCCGGCGATGAAGGTCATCGGGCGGCGCTTCTGGGCGGCCAGCATCATCGCGGCGTCGAAGCGGGGCAGGACCACCTGGGTGGCGCCCATCTGGACGCCGAAGGTCAGCGCCAGGGTCAGCCCGAAGGCGTGGAAGAAGGGCAGCACCGCGGAGAAGACCTCCTCGCCGGCCTTCATCCCGGGCAGCCACTGGCGGCCCATCGCGACGTTGGACATCAGGTTGGCGTGGGTCAGCATGACCAGCTTGGGCGTGCCTGTCGTGCCTCCGGTGGGGAGGAGCACCGCCAGGCTCTCGGGGTCGACGTCCACCAGGGGCGCCTGGCCCCCGGCCTCGGCCTGCGCGCGCAGCTCGGCCTCCCAGGAGCCGACGGTGGAGGGCACGGGTCCGCGCAGGGCCGCCCGCTGCGTGCGGGCGGCCTTGACGGGGAGCTTCAGCAGCAGGCGGGACCTGCGGGGCAGGGCGGCACTGAGGTCGACCGCGAGCACGGTGCGCCCCTGCGTGTCGCCCCCGGGAGCGACGGTGTCCAGGGCCTTCTCCCAAGCGATCACCACGCGGGCACCGTGCTTGGCCAGCTGGGCGCGGACCTCCTCGGGGGCAGCCACCGGGTTGTGCTCGGCGACGGTGGCACCCAGGCTCGCCACGGCGTAGAAGGCGACGACGTGCTGAGGGCAGTTGGGCAGCACGAGCGCCACCCGGTCGCCGGCGCGGACGCCCAGCCGGTGCAGCACCCCGGCCGCGAGCTCGACCTGGCGGCCCAACTCGGCATACGTGGTCTGTGCGCCCAGGAAGTCGAGGGCGACCCGCTCGGGCCAGGCCCGCACCGCCTCGCGCAGGAGCGTCGACAGGGTCGGCGGGACGGTCACGGTCAGGGGTGCGCCCCGACCCGGGTCACGGGGGGCGTCGACGGAAGCTGTCACGGGCCTAACCTACGCGACCGTAGGTTAGGTGTCGCAGCGCAGGTCAGTCCGAGGACTCCCGGGCGTCGACATTGGCCAAGAAGCGGGTCAGGACGCGCTCCAGCACCGCCATGTCCTCGGCCGACATCCCGGCGAGGAAGAACTCACGCACCGCCCGGACGTGGCCGGGCGCCGCCTCGACCTGGGCCTGGCGGCCGGCCTCGGCGAGCCGCACGAAGGACCCGCGGCCGTCGTCGGCGCAGTCCTCCTTGACGATCAGACCGCGGGAGACCATCCGGCGCAGGTGGTGGGAGAGCCGGCTGCGCTCCCAGTGCATCTGGTCGGCGAGCACGGAGATCCGCAGGCGCTGACCCTCCGCCTCGGAGAGGCGCACGAGCGTCTCGTAGTCCTGCATCGACAGCTCACTATCCTGGCTCATCGCGCGGGCGAGCGCGGCGGGCAGCTCGGTCTGGGTCCGCAGCCACAGCCGCCAGACCCGCATCTGCTCCTCGTTCAACCACTCCACCGCTTCCTGTGCCATACCCCTAGACTACCACTTGCTTGACATGTCACCGAAGTTCTGTCTAGAGTAGGTGACACATCACCCAATCGGTGGGGAACGCCTCGCCGTCCGGGACCACACTCCACGAGAGGACACCTCATGAGCACCCTGAACGAGCTGAACGGCACCTACACCCTCGACCCGAGCCACACCTCGGTCGGCTTCACCACCCGCCACGCGATGGTCACCAAGGTCCGTGGCACCTTCAACGAGGTCGAGGGCCAGGCCACCACCGGCCCGAACCTCGAGGGCGCCTCGATCGTCGTCGACATCAAGGCCGCCAGCATCGACACCCGCAGCGGCGACCGTGACGGTCACCTGAAGTCCGCCGACTTCTTCGACGTCGAGACCTACCCGAGCATCACCTTCCGCTCCACCGAGGTCGTGGCCGCCGACGCCGACACCCTGCGCGTCACCGGCGACCTGACCATCAAGGACGTCACCCGCCCGGTCACCATCGACTTCGACTACGCCGGCGCCGCCAAGGACCCCTTCGGCAACGAGCGCATCGGCTTCGAGGGCTCCGTCGTCGTCAACCGCAAGGACTTCGGCCTGACCTGGAACGCCGCCCTGGAGACCGGTGGCGTGCTCGTCTCCGAGAAGGTCACCCTGGAGTTCGAGGTCTCGGCGATCAAGAACGCCTGATCCCGTCCCGTGCCGGCAGCGTCCCCCTGGGCTGCCGTCGAGGCCCCCGTCGCACTGCGGCGGGGGCCTCGTGCCGTCACACTGGCGGCATGCGGGAGCTGCGCGCGACCCTCGACGGCCTGGTCCGGCGCGCGGTCCCGGTGCGCGGGATCGCCCCGGGGCCGGTCACCGGCGTGGCCCGGCTGCGGTTCGGCGACGGCACGACGCTGCTGGTGGTCAGCGCCATGGGGCCCCAGGTCGCCAGGGTCGTGCGGGCCCTCTACCAGCAGCACCCCGTCACCCTCTCCGACGTGGAGGAGAGCCCGGAGGGCACGCTCCTGACCCTCGAGGGCGTGCCCGGACGGCGCCCGGCCCAGCTCTGGCTCCTGGGCCCCGACCAACCTGACTGATTCCCCTTGTGGAGCACCCCGGTGAGAGGCACGATCTACCTGCAGCACCACATACCCCCAGTCCGTCCCAGCCCCCTGCCAGGAGTCGACGATGACCAACCTCGCGCACAACCTCGCCCGCACCGCCGAGCGGCACCCCGACCGGCCCGCGGTCATCCTCGACGACTTCGTGCTGACCTACGGCGAGCTCGAGCACTCGGTGCGCCAGCTCGCCGGGTGGCTGCGCGGGCAGGGCGTCGGGGAGGGCGACCGGGTGGCGCTGATGCTGCCCAACGTGCCGAGCTTCCCGGTGATCTACTACGCGACCCTGCGCCTCGGCGCGATCGTCGTCCCCATGAACCCCCTCTTTCGCCGCCGCGAGATCGAGTTCTACCTCGAGGACTCCGGCGCCCGGCTGCTCGTCGCCATGCCCGGCGAGGAGGCCCAGGTCTCGGCCGAGGCCAAGGGCGTCCAGCTCATGGCGATCGGGCCGGAGGGGCTCTCCTCCTACGTCCACGGCGACGGTGCCACCGCGCCGGTCGAGGAGATCGTCGAGCGGGCCGGCGACGACACCGCCGTCATCCTCTACACCTCGGGCACGACCGGCCGGCCCAAGGGCGCGGAGCTGACCTTCGACAACCTGCAGAGCAACCTGGCCACCACCGCCGAGACGCTCATCCACATCGACGAGCAGGACGTGATCATGGGCTGCCTGCCGCTCTTCCACGTCTTCGGGATGACCTGCGCGATGAACACCGCGGTGGCCGTCGGTGCGGCGCTGACGATGATCCCGCGCTTCGAGCCGGTCAAGGCCCTGGAGATCCTGGGGCGCGACGGCGTCACGGTCTTCGCGGGCGTCCCCACGATGTATGGGGCTCTCCTCGCCGCCGCGAACGCCGCCGGGGGCAGCGTCGACCTGCCGCGCCTGCGCACGTGCGTGTCCGGCGGGGCGAGCCTGCCGGTGGAGCTCATGCGGCAGTTCGAGGCGACCTTCGGCTGCGAGATCCTCGAGGGCTACGGGCTGTCCGAGACCAGCCCCGTCGCGTCCTTCAACCGCAAGGACGCGGGCCGCAAGCCGGGCTCGATCGGGACGCCGGTGCGGGGGGTGGAGATGAAGCTCGTGGGCGTCGACGGCGCCGACGTGCCTGCCGAGGACCACGACGCCGTGGGCGAGATCTGCATCCGGGGCGAGAACATCATGAAGGGCTACTGGGACCGTCCCGACGCGACCGCCGAGGCGATCGACGGCGACGGCTGGTTCCGCTCCGGCGACCTGGCGCGGCGGGACGAGGACGGCTTCTACTTCATCGTCGACCGGGCCAAGGACATGATCATCCGCGGCGGCATGAACGTCTATCCGCGGGAGATCGAGGAGGTCCTCTACGAGCACCCCGCCGTCGCCGAGGCCGCCGTCATCGGGATCCCGCACCCCGAGCTCGGCGAGGAGGTCGGGGCCTATGTCGTGCTCAAGCCGGGCGCCGAGGCCACCGCCGACGGCCTCATCGCGCACGTCAAGGGCATCGTCGCCCCCTACAAGTATCCCCGCACCGTCACCGTCATCCCCGAGCTGCCCAAGGGCGCGACCGGCAAGATCCTCAAGCGCGAGCTGAGGGAGCGCGACGACGCCGGGGCGTCCCAGGGGAGCTGAGCGCCGCCCGCGAGCCCCCCGGACGGGGAGTCCTGGGTGACGCTCGCGTCAACCGGCCAGATCCCGGCCCGACCGGCCGGTTATAACTGGCCGGTCGGGCCGGGATCTGGCTGGTTGACGTTGCCGTCAAGGGGCCTGAGGGGTGTCGCCCCGGATCTGGAGCCCCTGGAGGCGTGATCGGGCGTCCCTCCCGTGGCGGGCGTCGCGGCGAGGCCCATCGCGCGGAGCACCGACTGCGCCTTGGTGACCGTCTCGGCGTGCTCCTCGGCGGGGTCGGACAGCGCGGTGACGGCCCCGCCGACGCCGAAGCTCACGTCCCCGTCGGCCCAGGTCAGCGTGCGGATGACGATGGAGGTGTCCATCGAGCCGTCCAGCCCGATCCAGCCGATCGCGCCCGAGTAGACCCCCCGCGCCGCGCCCTCGAGCCCGTCCAGGATCTCCATCGTCCGCACCTTGGGCGCGCCGGTCATCGAGCCACCGGGGAAGCACGCGCGCAGCACGTCGGTCGGCCCCATCCCCTCGGCCAGCCGCCCGCGCACGGTCGAGACCAGCTGGTGCACGGTGGCATAGGTCTCCACCGCGAAGATCTCCGGCACGTGCACGCTACCCGCCCGGCAGACGCGGTGCAGGTCGTTGCGCAGCAGGTCGACGATCATCAGGTTCTCGGCACGGTCCTTCACGGCGCCCGCCAGGTCGTCGGCCAGCGCCGCGTCCTCCTCCGGGGTGGTGCCCCGCGGCCGCGTCCCCTTGATCGGGCGGGCCTCGACCAGCCCGTGCCCGTCGACGGAGACGAAGCGCTCCGGCGAGCAGCCGAGCACGCTGACCTCGGGGGTGCGGATCCAGCACCCGTGCGGCACCGGGCTCACCTCCCGCATCGCCCGGTAGAGCTCGGCCTCGCCCAGGCCCGTCCCCGGCGCCGACCAGGTCGTCGTCAGGCAGACCTCATAGGTCTCGCCCCGTCGGATCTGCTCCTGCGCGGCACGGACAAGCTCCAGGTATGCGGCCTCTCCCGCTCTGGGGGTCGGCTCCGCCGGGTGCACGGCCGGCAGATCGTGTCGCCGGTGGGGGGCAGAGTGTGTCGCCGGTCGGGAAGAGGGGCTGGGTGTGGAGGGGGTGGGTGTGGAGGGGGTGGGTGTGGAGGGGGTGGATGTGGAGGAGTCCACGGCGGAGCGGACCTGCTCGGCCCAGGTGCGCTGCTGCTCGGCCACCGACGGGTCCTCGAGCCAGACGGCCCAGACGTCGCCGGAGGCGTGGTCGATCACCACGCCTCGGTCGGCGAAGAGCAGCCAGGCGTCAGGCCACGGCGAGCGGTGGGCCGCCGTGCCGCCGGTCTCGGCCTTGAGCTCGTAGCCGAACCACCCGACATAGCCCGGCCGCCACGTGAAGGGCAGCTCGGGCATCTCTCCCACCAGGGTCCACCGCCCCAGCTCCTCGTCGAGGCGGTCCAACAGGTGCTTCCCGCCGACCCGGTGGACCAGCTCGTGGGCCAGCGGACCGGACCCGTTGACGACCACCGACCAGCCGGAGCCGTCCGAGGCGTCGAGCCAGACCGACGACTCCGAGTCGCCCACGAGGAGCTCCCGCAGGGTCCAGTCGTCCACGGGACCGGGGAGACGGCATACCTGCACCGAGACCTCCCGGGCCGTGCGCCCGGGCGACGGGGCGGGGTGGGCCGCGAGCGCGTCCCCGACGGCGACCGTGCCGCAGTCCTCCTCCGGCGTCGGCGCCACCTCGACGCCGGCGAGACGCAGGAAGTTGGCCACGATCCTCTCGCCGTGCTCCGACAGCACCGACTCGGGATGGAACTGCACCCCCCAGCGCCGTCTCTGCGGGTCCGCCAGCCCCATCACCGAGCCGTCGTCGCTGGCCCGGGCGGTCACCCGCAGCGAGGACGTCAGCGGCTGCCGGACCTCCAGGGAGTGATAACGGACGACCTCGAACGGGCTGGGCACGCCCTCGAAGATGCCGGTGCCGTCGTGCTCGACCGGGCTGATGATCCCGTGGCGGGGGACGTCCATCTCCACGACCGCGTCCCCGGCCAGGTGGGCCATCCCCTGGTGACCGAGGCAGACCCCCAGGACGGGCACGTCGTCCAGCCGGAGCGCGACGTCCGACAGCAGCATGTCCGCGGCCACCTGCGGGCGACCGGGGCCGGGGCCGACGACGATCGCGTCGAAGGCCCGCAGGTCGTCCTCGTCCGCCGGGTGCGCGTGGTGCCACACGACCGGCGCGCAGCCCAGGACCCGGTGCAGCAGGTCGGCGACGTTGTAGGTGAAGCTGTCGACGTTGTCGATCAGCAGGACGCGAGGAGCCATCCGTGCGCGGTCGCCCTAGCCGCGCGGGCGCAGGGTCACGTGGGGCAGGGCGGGCGCCGGCAGCGACTCCCCACCGGGATAGTCGAAGGCCCCGAAGCGCCCGTCGGCGTCGTGCCCGAGCTCGGCCTGCCACTGCTCGCGCGCCCGGACGATGTCGTCGTGGCTGCGGCCGATGAAGTTCCACCACATGACGATCTGCTCCCCGAAGGGCGGGCCGCCGATCAGCATCAGGCGGGCCCCGTCCTGCCCGGCCTCCAGGGTGAGCCCCTCCCGGCCCGGCGGCACGTGCAGCAGGTGGCCGCGCTCGACGGCCTCGCCGTCCACGGCCACCGCGCCGTCGTCGAGCAGGACCCCGTGCTCGTGGGTCGGGTCGACCTCGAGGGACAGCCGGGCGCCGGCCGCCAGCACGATCTCGGCCCCCAGCAGCGGGCTGAAGGTCTCCACCGGCGAGGCGGGACGGGACCCGTCCGGCAGGCCGAGGTCGCCGAGGAAGACGCTGACGCGTGCCCCGTCCACCTCGACCGGCTCCGGCGCGAAGTGGTCGAAGCGGGCGGCGGTGTCCGCGTGCTCCAGCGGCAGACAGGTCCACAGCTGGACGCCGTGCAGCACCGCCGGCGCCCCCTCCTCGCGCACCGACACCTCGGAGTGGCAGACCCCGTGTCCCGCGGTCATCAGGTTGAGCTCACCCGGACGCACCAGCGCCTTCACGCCGGTCGAGTCGCGGTGCTCGATCAGGCCGCTGAAGAGCCACGACACCGTCTGCAGCGAGGTGTGGGGGTGCGGCGGCACGACCATGCCCCCGGTCTCGGCGATCTCGTCGGGCCCGTAGTGGTCCAGGAAGCACCACGCACCGATCATCGTCCGCCCGCGGGCCGGCAGCGTGCGGCGCACGGTCATCGCCCGCGGGCCGCCCAGCGGCACCTCCCGGGGCGGGATGAGCGTGGTCGCGGCGCGCGCCGGGTCGTCCCCGCACTCGCGCTCGGTCGGGTTCTGCTCCAGGTCGCTCACCGGTCCAGTATGCGGTGACGCGCCCACGCATGTAACCCACGTCTCTCTGCGTAGAGGAAGCATGCGCACCCGCGGGACCGTTCCCCATACATGGAATCCTCGACCGTTCCCACCCCCTCCACCCACCGAGTGGTGGTGATCGGGTCCGGGTTCGGCGGCCTGTTCGCCACCAAGGCGCTGGACGCGCCCGAGGTCGGCGTGACGATGCTGGCGCGCACCAGCCACCACCTCTTCCAGCCGCTGCTCTACCAGGTCGCCACCGGCATCCTGTCCGAGGGCGTCATCGCCCCGACCACCCGCGACGTCCTGGCCGGGCAGAAGAACGCCACCGTGCTGCTCGGCGACGTGCAGGCCATCGACCTGGCCGCGCGGACCGTGACCGCGACGAGCGTGGGGCAGGAGACCGTCTATCCCTACGACAGCCTGATCGTGGCCGCCGGGGCCGACCAGTCGTGGTTCGGCAACGACCACTTCGCCGAGTTCGCCCCCGGCATGAAGACGATCGACGACGCCCTGGAGCTGCGCGGACGCATCTACGGCGCGTTCGAGATGGCCGAGGTCGCCGCCGCCGCGGGACGCACCGGGGTGGTCGAGCAGCTGCTCACCTTCGTCGTCGTCGGCGCCGGCCCGACCGGGGTGGAGATGGCCGGCCAGCTGGCCGAGCTGTCCAGGCGCACCCTGGCCAAGGAGTTCCGCCACATCGACCCGGGCTCGGCCCGCATCATCCTGCTCGACGCGGCCGACGCGGTGCTGGGCAGCTTCGGCCCGGACCTGTCCGAGCGCACCGTGCGCGACCTGACGAAGCTGGGCATCGAGGTCCGGCTCGGGGCCAAGGTCGTCGACGTCGACGCCGAGGGGCTGGTCGTCGAGGACAGGGACGGCACCCAGGAGCGCATCGCCTCCAGCACCAAGGTGTGGGCCGCGGGCGTGCAGGCCAACCCGCTGACCAGGACCCTGGCCGAGCAGTCCGGCGCCGAGCTGGACCGGGCGGGCCGGATCAAGGTCAACCCCGACATGACGCTGCCGGGCCACCCGGAGGTCTACGCGGTGGGCGACATGGCCTGGATGGGTGAGGTGCCCGGGGTGGCCCAGGGCGCGATCCAGTCTGGCCGACACGCCGCCGGGCAGATCCTGCGTCGGGTGCGCGGGGAGGAGACCGGGCAGGTCTTCCGCTACGTCGACAAGGGCTCGATGGCCACCATCTCCCGCTTCCGGGCGGTGATGAAGCGCGGCAACCTCGAGTTGACGGGCTATCCGGCATGGGCAGCCTGGCTGGCGGTCCACCTCTTCTACATCATCGGCTTCAAGTCGCAGGTGCAGACCCTGATGCACTGGGCGGTCAGCTTCTTCGGGCGGGGCCGCTCCGAGCGGACCGTCACCGAGCAGCAGGTGCTGGCCAGGCTGGCGCTGGAGTATCTCGGCGAGGACTTCCTGCGGACCTCGCTGCGGACGCCTCCGCGCGACTGAACCTCAGCCTCCCAGGGGGTTGAGCGGCCCGTCGCCGCCCAGTACGCCCAGCACGTTGCGCACCGCCAGCGTGGCCATGGCCGTGCGCGTCTCCACGGTCGCCGAGCCCAGGTGCGGGAGCAGCACGACGTTCTCCAGCTCCAGCAGGCCGGGGTGCACGCGCGGCTCATCCTCGAAGACGTCCAGACCCGCGCCGGCGATCACGCCGTCGCGCAGCGCCTCGACCAGGGCGGCCTCGTCCACGATCGGGCCGCGGGCGCTGTTGACCAGGTAGGCGCTGCCCCTCATCGTGGCGAGCGCGTCGGCGTCGATGAGGTGGTAGGTCGAGTCCGGCTGGCCCTGCGGGATCAGCGGGCAGTGCAGCGAGACCACGTCGGCGGTCGCGAGCAGCTCGGGCAGGTCAACCCGGCGCGCCCCCAGCTCGGCCTCGGCGCCGGGCTTCATCGGCGAGCGGCCCTGGTAGACGATCTCCATCCCGAAGGCCTTGGCCCGCCGCGCCGTCGCGATACCGATCGCCCCCGGCCCCACGAGCCCGAAGACCTTGCCCTGCAAGCCCATCCCGAGCAGGAAGTCCATGCCCCACTTCCACGGCTGCCCGGAGCGGATCAGCCGCTCGCCCTCCCCGAGGCGCCGGGTCGCCATGAGCACCAGAGCGAAGGCGGTGTCGGCGGTCGCGTCCACGAGCACGCCGGGGGTGTTGGTCGCGACGACGCCGCGCTCCCGGCAGGCCGCCACGTCGATGTTGTCGTAGCCCACCGCGACGTTGGCCACCACGCGCAGCTGCTCCCCCGCCGCGTCGAGGAAGGAGTCGTCGACCTTGTCGGTGACCATCGTGACCACCGCGTCGGCACCGGCCACCCGCGCGAGCACGTCCTCCCGGGAGGGAGCCTCGGCACCCTCCCAGCCGTCGACCTCGTGCCCGGCCCCGACGAGCAGCTCGACCGCCTCGTCCGGCAGCCGGTTGGTCAGCACCACCCGGGCCATCAGTCCCTCCTCATCGGCAGGTGCGGGATGCCGTCCTCGACGTAGTCGGGCCCGCTGCGGCGGAAGCCGAACGTCTCGTACCACCCCTCCAGGTAGGTCTGCGCCCCGATCTCCACCGGCCCCTCCAACCGGGACAGCGCCTCGGTGACCAGAGCTGCCGCATACCCCTTGCCCCGGTGGTCGGGGCGCACGGCGACCCGACCGAGGTGGTGCTCGCCGTCCTGGACGTAGGTGCGCAGGGTGCCCACCGGCAGCCCGTCGACCTCGGCCCAGTGCTGCACGCAGGAGTGGTCCAGGTCCCAGCCGTCCAGCTCGGGATAGGCGCACTCCTGCTCCACCACGAAGACGTCCACCCGCAGGCGGAGCAGTCGGTAGAGGGTCACCGGGTCCAGGTCGCGCACGTGCGCGTGGTGCAGGTTGGCGTCCACAGCCCGAGGGTATGCGGTCACGCGCCTCGTGTGGGCGGGCGCCGGTGGGAGGTGCGAAGGTGTGGCCATGACCATCGAGCCCGTCGACGCCCTGCGCCGCATCGCCTTCCTGCTGGAGCGCCAGCGCGAGGACACCCGACGGGTGGAGGCCTACCGCAACGCCGCCAAGGTGGTCCTGCCGCTGGGCGAGGACGAGGTCCGGCGCCGGGTCGCGGCCGGCACGCTCAAGGAACTGGCCGGGATCGGCCCCTCGACCGCAGCCGTGATCGAGCAGGCGGTGGCCGGGCAGGTGCCGGACAAGCTCGCGGCGCTGGAGGAGGCGTACGCGCCGCTCGCCGTGGGCGGTGAGTCGATGCGCGAGCAGCTGCGCGGCGACCTGCACACCCACTCCGACTGGTCCGACGGCGGCTCCCCGATCGAGGAGATGGTCGCCTCGGCGATGGAGGTCGGCCACGACTACCTGGCCCTGACCGACCACTCCCGCGGCCTGAAGGTCGCCAACGGCCTGTCCGCCGACCGGCTGCGCCGCCAGCTCGGCGTCGTGGACGCCATCAACGCCCACACCGGCGAGGCCTTCCGGCTGCTCAAGGCGATCGAGGTCGACATCCTCGACGACGGCACCCTGGACCAGGAGCCCGAGCTGCTCGCATCCCTCGACATCCGGGTCGCCTCGGTGCACTCCAAGCTGCGGATGGAGAGCGCCGCGATGACGTGCCGGATGGTCGCGGCCGTGCGCGACCCGCTGACCAACGTGCTGGGGCACTGCACCGGCCGTCGGGTGATGTCCCGGCGCGGCGACAAGGGCGCCGCCAGCGGCGCGCGGATGCGGCCGCCGAGCGAGTTCGACGCGCGGGCCGTCTTCGAGGCGTGCGCGGAGTCGGGGACGGCCGTGGAGATCAACTCCCGCCCCGAGCGCCAGGACCCCCCGGGTGAGCTGCTGCGGCTGGCGATCGACCTGGGCTGCCTGTTCACGATCAGCACCGACGCCCACGCCCCGGGGCAGCTGGACTTCCTCGACCTGGGCTGCGAGCGGGCCGTCCGCCACGGCGTCCCGCCCGAGCGGGTGGTCAACACGTGGCCCCTGGATGACCTGCTGGAGTGGGCCCGCCCGGGCAGCCACCAGGGGGCCTGATCAGGCAGCCGGCACGGGCGCGATCGGGGCCCTGAGCGGCCGTTTTGGTCTGGCCGGGGATCATCAAGTATGGTTTCTCACTGTCCTCAACGGATAGGTCCCCATCGTCTAGTGGCCTAGGACCCCGCCCTTTCACGGCGGTAACACGGGTTCGAATCCCGTTGGGGATGCACCACAGGTCTCGTCCTGTTACGAGGCCCCGTAGCGCAGTTGGTTAGCGCGCCGCCCTGTCACGGCGGAGGTCGCGGGTTCGAGTCCCGTCGGGGTCGCAGCGCTGGCGGCGTGATCATGACCGAGAGGTCGGGTCACGCCGTTCAGCACTACAACGGCCAGGTAGCTCAGTTGGTACGAGCGTCCGACTGAAAATCGGAAGGTCGGCGGTTCGACCCCGCCCCTGGCCACCGCAAGAGCCGCGGAGCAGCCCCTGAAGCCTCCGCGGCTTTCGCATGTCCGGGGCCCTCCCCGGCCGCGCCCCGTGAATTACCTCACGGCCCCCTTCTGGAATTGACAGCAGCCACCCCGTGTGTGTTGAGTAAGCCTTGCCTAACCTGACTTACCTCAAGGAGCACTTCTGTCATGACGCGCACTGCACGGGCTCTGGCCCTCACCACGAGCGCAGCACTCGCCCTGGGTCTTGCCGGCTGCGGCAGCAACGACACCCCGGCCGAGAATGACAACTCCCCCAACCAGACCTCCGCGGGCCAGGGCTCGGGCGGGCAGGACGACGCCGTCGGGACCGCGGCCGCCGGTGGCACCGGCGAGAGCGACGGCACGCTGACCCTCTACTCCGGCCGCAACGAGGAGCTCGTCCAGCCCGTCCTGGACGCCTTCACCGAGGAGACCGGGATCGAGGTCGAGGTCCGCTACGCCGACACCGCCTCGATGGCCGCGCAGATCCTCGAGGAGGGCGACAACTCCCCCGCCGAGGTCTTCCTGGCCCAGGACGCCGGCGCCCTCGGCGCGGTCGCCAAGGAGGGCCGCCTGGTCGCCCTGCCCCAGGCGACCCTCGACCTGGTCCCCGACACCTACCAGTCCAGCGACGGCAACTGGGTGGGCCTGACCGGCCGCTCCCGCGTGCTCGTCTACAACAAGGACAAGGTCAGCGAGGACGAGCTGCCCGCGCACGTCGCCGAGCTGACCACCCCCGAGTGGAAGGGCCGCGTCGGCGTCGCCCCGACCAACGCCTCCTTCCAGGCCTTCGTCACCGCCATGCGCGTGCTCGAGGGTGACGACGCGGCCGCCACCTGGCTGGCCGACCTCGCCGCCAACGACCCGCAGATCCGCGAGAAGAACGGCATGATCGTCGCCGACGTCGACGCCGGCGCGATCGACGTGGGGCTGGTCAACCACTACTACCTCTACGAGCTGGCCGCCGAGAAGGGCGTGGCCCCCGAGGACCTCAACGCCGCGCTCCACTTCTTCTCCGACGGCGACACCGGCGCCCTGGTCAACATCTCCGGCATCGGCCTGGTCGACGAGCAGGCCGACGGCGACGGCCAGGCGCTGATCGACTACCTCCTCAGCGAGGCCGGTCAGACCTACTTCGTGGAGCAGACCTACGAGTACCCGATGGTCGAGGGCATCGAGCCCAACCCGGGCCTGCCCGCCCTGGGCGACCTGGAGACCCCGGACATCGACCTCAACGACCTCGACGACCTCCAGCGGACCGTCGAGATGATCGCGGAGGCTGGTCTGCTCTGACCGGACGCCGCCCGCACACCGCGCTGACCGTCGGGGCCCTCGTGGCCACGGCGGTGGCGCTCATCCCCCTGGCCTATCTGCTGCTGCGGACGGGCCAGGGGGGCGTGCAGGCGTGGCTGGACGCGGTCGCGACCCCGCGCACCGCGACCCTGGCCACCACCTCCCTCCAGCTGGCGCTCGTCGTCACCGCCCTGTGCCTGGTCGTGGGCGTCGGGGCGGCCTGGCTGGTCACCCGCAGCAACACCCCCGGGCGCCGGCTGTTCGCGATCCTGCTGGCGCTGCCGCTGGCGGTCCCCAGCTATGTCGCGGCCTTCACCTGGGTCTCGGTCGCCGACCTGTGGGCCGCCGACCCCGGCACCCGCTTCGAGGGCTTCTGGGCCGGCGTCGTCGTGCTCACCCTCTACACCTATCCCTACGTCTACCTGCCCGTGGCCGCGGCCCTGGTGCGGGTCGACCCGGCCCAGGAGGAGGTGGCGCGCTCCCTCGGACGCAGCGCACCGCATACCCTCCTGACCGTCACCCTCCCGCAGGTCCGCCCGGCCATCGCCGGCGGCGGCCTGCTGGCGATCCTCTACGTCCTGGCCGACTTCGGCGCCGTCTCGATCCTGCGCGTCGACACCTTCACGCGGGCGATCTTCACCGCCTTCTCCGCCGGCTTCAACCGCCAGTCCGCCCTCACGCTGGCGACCCTCCTGGTCCTCATCACCCTGGTGATCCTGGCGCTCGAGGGCTTGACGCGGCGGGCAGGTGCACGGTTCAGCGGCACGCACGTCACCAGGCCTGCGCGCGCCCTGGACCTGGGGGTATGGAGATGGGCCGGGTTCGCGGGCCTGTCCGCCGTGGTGCTCACCGCGCTGGGTGTGCCGGCCGTGTCCCTGGCGCGCTGGATCGCCGCGGGCACCTCTGCGGGCGACGCCTGGGACCGGCTCTGGTCCGCCGCGTCCGGGTCGCTGTCCGCCTCGCTGCTCGGCGCGCTGATCACGATGGCCCTGGCCCTGCCGGTGGGCATCCTGGCCGCCCGGCACCCGGGGCGACTGAGCCGCTCGCTGGAGCGGGCCGCATACCTCGCCCACAGCCTGCCCGGCGTGGTCGTCGGCCTGGCCCTGGTCTTCTTCGGCGTCACGGTGGCGCTGCCGCTCTACCAGACGACCTGGCTGCTCGCGCTGGCCTACGCCACCCTCTTCCTGCCGCTCGGGGTCAGCGCCGTCGCCTCCGCGGCGTCGCAGGCGCCGCCCTCGCTGGAGGAGGCGGCCGCCTCGCTGGGCACCTCCCCCGCCTCGGTCTTCCGGCGGGTCACGCTGCCGCTGACGCTGCCCGGCATCGGCGCGGGTGCGGCCCTGGTCTTCCTCACCGCGATGAAGGAGCTGCCCGCGACGCTGCTGCTGCGGCCCACCGGGATGGACACCCTGGCGACGCGGCTGTGGAGCGCCACCGGCATCGGGCGCTACGCCGAGGCCGCCCCCTACGCGCTGGTGCTCGTGGCCCTGGCCGCCATCCCCACCTGGATCATCGCCCGCCGCAGCGGCATCCTGCCGGCCGCCGGCGAGAGCGAGCGCGTCCGGCCCGTCGAGGTCGAGACCGACAGCACCCGTTCGGCCGAGCTGCTGGAGGCGTGAAACCATGAGCACGACGGTCCACCCCTGGACCAGCACCCGACGCCCCACGACCGGCCCGACCCCCGCGCCGGCCAGCACCGAGAGTGACCGCACGCCCATGTCCGCCCAGCCGCACGCCGTCGAGATCGTCGACGTCGCCAAGAGCTTCGGCGCGGTGCGGGCGCTGGCCGGGGTGAGCCTGTCGCTGGACCACGGCGAGTTCGTGGCGGTGCTGGGTCCCTCGGGCTGCGGCAAGACGACGCTGCTGCGCTGCATGGCCGGCTTCGAGCGGATCGACAGCGGCCGCATCGCCCTGGGCGGTCGGGCGGTGGCCCTGCCCGGCATCCACCTGCCCCCGCACCGCCGCCAGGTGGCCGTGGTGCCGCAGGAGGGCGCGCTCTTCCCGCACCTGTCCGTGGCGGACAACGTGGGCTTCGGGCTCACCGGTCGACGGGGCGCGCTGCGCGGCAAGGACCGCTCCCGCCGGGTGGAGGAGTGCCTCGAGCTGGTCGGCCTGACCGGCATGGGCGCCCGCATGCCGCACGAGCTCTCCGGCGGCCAGCAGCAGCGCGTCGCCCTGGCGCGGGCGCTGGCTCCCCGGCCCCCGCTGGTGCTCCTCGACGAGCCCTTCAGCGCCCTGGACGCCTCGCTGCGCGCCGAGCTGCGCTCCGACGTCCGCACCGCCCTGCGCGAGGCGGACGCCACGGCGATCCTGGTCACCCACGACCAGGGCGAGGCCCTCTCGATGGCCGACCGGGTCGCCGTGATGCGCGACGGCGAGATCCGTCAGGTGGGGACGCCCGCGGAGGTCTACTCCACCCCGGTCGACGCCTGGGTCGCCACGTTCGTGGGCGAGGCCGACCTGATCCAGCTGCCCGAGGGCCACGCCGGCCACTCGCTGGAGACCCACCTGGGCCCGATCGCGGTCGCCGAGGGCGGCCCGCTGGGCACCCATGTCGTCATCCGCCCCGAGCAGGTCCTGCTCACCGCGCTCGACCACCCCCGCCGCTCCGAGGTCGGGGGCGTGCCCGCCCGGGTCCAGACCGTCGACTTCCACGGCCACGACGCCCTGGTCACGATCTCGCTGCCGGACGGCACCACCGCCCGGGTCCGCACCGGCGCCCACCCGCCCGCCGTCGGCACCGACGTCATCGCCTGGGTGGAGGGCACCTGCCGCACCGTCCCCGCGGGTGGCCTGTGAGCCAGGGGCGCAATCGGATGGGTGACCTCGCGTGAGCCGCGGTCCCCAGGAGATCGGGGGGCTCACATGAGCCGCGGGCACCAGGAGATCGGGGGGCTCACATGAGCCGTGGGCACCAGGAGATCGGCGGCCTCAAGAAGCTGGCCACCTCCCCCACCACCCTGCGCCACGGCATGAACGCCTGGCCGCCCTTCCTCTTCTCCGGCATCCGCATCCAGCACATCGCCCCCGACTTCCGCACGGTCCGCGTGGGCCTGCGCCGCACCCCGGTGACCAGCAACTACGTCGGCACCCTCTTCGGCGGCTCGATCTTCTCGATGACCGACCCGTTCTGGATGATGATGATCCTGCGCAACCTCGGCCCGGCCTACGTGGTCTGGGACAAGGCGGCCGAGATCGAGTTCGTCTCCCCCGGCAAGGCCTCGGTCAGCACCACCTTCGAGCTGACCCAGGAGGTGCTCGACGAGCTGCGCGAGGAGGCCCGCGGCGGAGCCAAGGTGCTGCGCTGGTTCGAGAACGACGTCACCACCGCCGACGGCACCCTCGTCGCCAAGGTCCGCAAGCAGATCTACGTCCGCGAGAAGCCCCCGCGCACCTGAGCCCCGCTCGGCCGGGCTCGTCCCTCACGCCCCGCTCGTCTCGACCCGCACTCCCCTCATCACCTTCTGCGCAGCCCACCCGGGCACCTCAGCGTGCACAACCGGGCGCGTCTCCCTGCACCTAACCCTGTCCTCTGCTTATGCACAGGGTTAGATGCTTCTTTCGCGGGTTGGAGCCCTGCATCTCGCGCACAACTTTGTGCTTAAGGTGCAGTGCCAGAGACGGCCATCCCAGGGGCCGCGACCGGCTCGGACGCCGGCCAGGTCAGGCCAGGGCGTGCCGGATCAGTCCGTGCAGGGTGACGAGGCCGTCGCGGGAGAGCACCGACTCGGCGTGCCCCTGGATCGTCGCCAGGCCGGGCCCGCGCATCGCCACGATCGCCTCGTCCGGCTCGTGCACCGCCAGCTCCAGCTCGCGGCCACCGACCGACACGGCCGCTCCAGCCGCGACGCCGGCACCGCCCCCGTCTCCCGGCGGTCGCGCCACGAAGGTGTTGTAGAAGCCGATCCGGCGCACCTCGCCCCACAGGTCTACGGGCAGCTGGACCCCCTGGTTGGGCCGGGGCAGCTTGACGATCTCCAGCCCGGCGAGCGAGGCCAGCACCTGGTGGGACAGGCACACCGCCAGCAGCGGCAACCCCGTGCCCAGCCGGGCGGTCAGCAGCTCCCGCAGCCGCGCGATCCGGGGGTCGGACCCGTCCGTCGGGTCACCCGGGCCCGGGCCGAAGAGCACCAGGTCCCAACCGTCCACGACGTCCTCGGGCCGCACCTGCTCCCAGCGCCGCACCTCCGCGACCATCCCCACGTGCCGCACCATGTGCGCGAGCATCTGGGTCCACGTGTCCTCGGCGTCCACCACGAGCACCCGGCGACCGGCCAGCAGCGGGTCGGGCCGCGCCTCCTGCGGCGAGAGCCAGAACGGCGAGAGCGCCTCGTTGCGGGCCGCCAGGTCCGCAACCACGCCCGGGAGCGAGGCGAGCTGCACCTCATACCCCACCTCCGGCCGTTCCCGCAGACCCAGCGCCGCGAGCATCCCCCTCGCCTTGGCGGCCGTCTCGGCCCCCTCGGAGCGAGGGTCGCTGTGCCGCACCAGGGTCGCCCCCGCGCTGACGGTGATCCGCCCCTCCCCGTCGACGTGCGCGGTGCGGATCAGGATCGGGGCGTCGAGCTCCTCGCCGCCCTCCTCGTCGAGCTCCAGCAGCGCCAGCACGCCGGAGTAGTAGCCGCGACCGTGCGGCTCGTGGCGCTTGATGACGGTGCAGGCGTTCTCCATCGGCGAGCCCGTGACGGTGGGGGCGAACATGGTGGCGCGCAGCACATCTCGCACGTCGGACTCGCTGGCCCCGTCGAGGAGGTACTCGGTGTGCGTGAGGTGCGCCATCTGCTTGAGGTGGGGCCCGGTGATCCGCCCGCCGTGCGAGCAGATCTGCGCCATCATCTTCATCTCCTCGTCGACCACCATGAAGAGCTCCTCGGTCTCCTTGGTGTCCTTGATGAAGGCTCGGAACTCCGGCTCCAGCTCGGCGCGCTCCCGGGGGTGGCGGAAGGTGCCGGAGATCGGGTTCATCCAGACGCGGCCGTCCTGGACGCTGACGTGCCGCTCGGGGGTCGCCCCCACGAGGGTGTGACCAGGCGTGTGCACCGCGAAGGTCCAGTAGGCACCGCGCTCGTCGGTCAGCAGCGTCCGCAGCCAGGTCAGCGCAGCGACCGCGGGGTCGGCGTCGGTGCGCGCGAGCACGTCGCGCCGGATGACGAAGTTGGCGCCCTCCCCGTTGCCGATCTCGTCCTCGATCACCCGCTGCACGATGGCGGCGTAGTCCTCGTCCTCGACGCTGAAGCGCTCGTCGGTCACGGTGACGGTCTCGGTGGGCAGCGCAGCGATGAGCTCGCTCACCGGGACGCGTTGGCATGCGGCAGCTCCCCTCGGGCGCAGCACCCGCAGCGGGGTGCCGTCGTCGTGGGCGTCGAAACCGCGCTCGGTGATCTGCCGATAGGGCACCAGTCCGAGCACGGGCTCGCCGGGACGGGGCCGCGGCAGGTCCTTGAGGAGGGCGACGTCCTCGACGTCCCCGAGGATGATCTCGGCCTCCTGACCAGCACCGTCGGCCCCGGCGCGCCACAGGATCGCCCACGACTCCCCCGAGGGGTCGGCGAGGATCTGGTCGAGTGCGCGGCTGGGCATGGTGGACAGTCTCCCACCTGGCAAGATCTGTCCATGGACGACCTGCTCGCACTGGGCCTGAGCCAGGAGGAGGCCGGCGCCTACCTCGACCTGCTGCGGGGCCGTGCCGCCCGGCCGGCCCAAGAGGCCGTGTGGGACGCCGTGGTCGACCTGGGGCTGGTCCGGAGGGGGCCGGAGGGGATCGTGGCCGCCCACCCGCGGGCCGCGCTGGAGCGCTGGGCGATGGAGCGGGAGCACCAGGCCGCGCACGCGCGCGAGGCTGCGGCCGCCCTGACCATGCTGCACGACGCCGCCACCCGCGAGCTGCCCTTCGTCGAGGTGCTGCGGGGTCGGGCCGCCTCGGGCGCCGTCTACTCGGCGATGCAGACCGGCGCCCAGCAGCTGGTCCGGGCCTGGGACCGGGGTTCCTACGGTGGGGCCACCCAGTCCGGTGCGCCCTCTGTCACGATGACGGCGCTCAGGTGAATCTCCCCAGTTCTGCTCACTGAAATTCCCCACCCTGTGGCCCCATCCGGGGACGGGCGGGGCTCCTTCGATGATGGCGGTCTCTGACCACACGCCTACTCGAAGGAGCCCCTCGTCCCATGCTGTCACGGGAGGAAGACATCGAAGTTCACGCGTTGGCCCGGCAGGGCTGGACGATCTCAGCGATCGCCCGGCATCTGGGTCGGGACCGTAAGACCATCCGCGCCTACCTGCGCGGAGACCGGGCCGCGGGCGTCCGCAAGCCGGCGGGGCAGGACCCGTTCGAGCCGTTCGTGGACTACGTCCGCGCCCGGCTGGCCGAGGACCCGCACCTGTGGGCGATGACCCTGTACGACGAGGTCGTCGAGCTGGGGTACGACAAGGCCTACTCCACCTTCACCCGGCAGGTCCGCACCCGCGGGCTGCGCCCGCACTGCGAACCGTGCGCCGGCACGAAGGGCCGCCCGGCGGCGGTGATCGAGCACCCACCGGGTGAGGAGACCCAGTGGGACTGGGTCGAGCTGCCGGACCCGCCCGAGCACTGGGGCTGGGGCACCAAGGCGTTCCTGCTCGTCGGTGCCCTGGCCCACTCCGGCCGGTGGCGCGGCGTGCTGTGCCCTTCGATGGACCAGGCTCACCTCATCGGCGCCCTCGACCGCGTGACCAGAGCGCTCGGCGGGCTCACGCGCTCGTGGCGGTTCGACCGGATGGCCACCGTGTGCCACCCGGCCACCGGGCGTGTGTCCGCGTCGTTCGCCGCGGTGGCCAAGCACTACGGCGTCGGTGTGGAGATCTGCCCGCCGCGGCGCGGCAACCGCAAGGGCGTGGTGGAGAAGGCCAACCACACCGCCGCCCAACGCTGGTGGCGCACCCTGGCCGACGAGGTCACCGTGGAGCAGGCGCAGGCGTCGTTGGACAAGTTCTGCACCACCCGTGGCGATGCCCGCATGCGGCCCGGCGGCCCCGACGGGAAGGCCTCCGTGCTCACCCTCGCCGCCAAGGAACCGCTGGCCCCGGTCCCGACCGTCCCGTTCCCCGCGTCGATCACCGAGGAGAGGGTCGTCTCGGCGCAGGCGCTGGTGGCCTGGCGCGGCAACTTCTACTCCGTCGCCCCCGAGCTCGCCCGTGCCCAGGTGACCGTCACCTGGCGCCTGGGCAGCACGCGCATCGACATCGCCACCACCTCCGGGACGGTGATCGCCCGGCACGAGCTCGCCCCCGACGGTGCTGGCGTCATGGTCCGCGAGCACGCCCACGTCACCGCGCTCGAGGCGCGCGTCCTCGCCGGGCACGACGCCTCTGTGCCGCACCGGCGCAAGGAACGCATCCCACCCGGCCCCGCAGCCCAGGCAGCCGCGCAGGCGCTGCGCGCCCGCCACCAACCCGAGCCCGCCACCACCGCGGACGTGGTCATCGACCTGTCCGCCTACGACAAAGCAGCCCGAGGAAGGAACACCCTGACCCGATGAACACCACACCCACGACCGCGACGACGACCGAGGCGCTGCCGGCGCCGATGATCACCAGCCAGGCGTCGACCTACCAGCAGCTGCGCTCCCACCTGGCCGCGTTGAAGCTGCACGCCGCCGCCGAGCACCTGCCCACCGTCCTGGCAACCGCCGCCGAGCAGGGGTGGTCGATGACCGCGACGTTGGAGCACCTGCTCGCCCGCGAGGTTGAGGCGACCGAGGCCCGCAAGCTCGCCGGCCGGCTCCGGTTCGCCTCACTGCCCACCCCGGCCACCCTGGCCGACTTCGACTTCGACGCCGCCCCGAACGTCGACCGCAAGCTCATCGACGAACTGGCCACCTGCCGGTACCTGGAGTCGGCGACCAACGTGCTGCTCATCGGCCCGCCCGGCGTCGGCAAGACGCACCTGGCCGTCGGCCTGGGCCGGGCCGCGGCCGAGGCCGGGTACCGCACCTACTTCACCACCGCCGCCGATCTGGCCGCCCGGTGCCACCGCGCCGCGATCGAAGGACGCTGGGCCACCACCATGCGCTTCTTCGCCGGCCCAACCCTGCTCATCATCGACGAGCTGGGCTACCTGCCGCTGCCCGGCGAGGCCGCCTCCGCGCTGTTCCAGGTCGTCTCCCAGCGCTACCTCAAGACGTCCATCGTGCTCACCACCAACCGCGGCGTCGCATCCTGGGGCGAGGTCCTAGGCGACAGCACCGTCGCCGCAGCCATGCTCGACCGGCTCCTGCACCGCTCCGTCGTGCTCAACCTCGAAGGCGACTCCTACCGGCTGCGCGACCACCACGCCCGCCAGGGCACCCTGCGAGCCGCCACCCGCCAACCCCTACACTGACCACCGCCCAAGGTGGGGAAATTCAGTGAGCATCACTGGGGAACTTCGACGAGCCTCGTCA